>DGXM01000122.1 GCA_002396325.1 Treponema sp. UBA4232 | reverse complement strand
ACGGCCGCCGCCGAAAGCGCAGAGGATTTCAAAAAAATTATTTTCCATATTTTTATACGAAAATGAAAACTGCGGCATATTATAATTGTATGAAGCATCTAATAATTTTTATAATGTTGTTGCCGCTTGCCTTTCCACTTTCCGCAAAAGGGGATTTTTTTAGAGGCATCGATGTCACGTCAGACACAAAAGTCTCCGTTTCCAGTCAAAAACCCGATACAACGAAAATGAAATTTTCCCTCGGTGCAAAATTGAAATGCAAAAATCTCACAGCCTCGGTCCAGGCATCCGTTCCTGCCACGCGTGTTTTCACCGGAGAAAATCCTTTCGCACAATGGCCTGATTTCAAATGGAACATCTCGTGGACCGCCATTCCCAGGAAACTTCCAGTTACAGCGCAACTCAACGCAGGCAAACTGCAAATTCAGGGCACAGTCTCAAGACTGCGCTCTCCAGTCCCGCCGCAGGCTTCCTCACTCACAAAACAAGGAATCCCATTGCAGACCATCGGGATCTCATCATCAGTAAAAGCGCCATTGGCAGCGTCATTAAGTCTTCAGGGAACATCTCCAGTCACTGCACTCCCCACCTTGCAGGGAGCAGTCAACTGCAACGGCGAATTATTCTTTGCAGCCGCCCACAGCTTCTTCCCCACCGACGACATTTCAATTAAGGCAGGAGCCTCCATCGCTATGTTCAAATACGGGCGTCCCGTCACTTCAGTCTGGAAAATGAAAACGCGGCCCTACTCCATTCAGAATTTATGGGCGGCAGAACTCAGTGCATCTTTATCATCCTCTTTTTTGAATGTATTTGCAGCTTGGGAAATTTATCAGAGTCCCTTCGGTGCCAATTACCAATGCGGAAGATTTCAGAGTTCCCTCGCAATAAAATCATTTTCACTAAACGCAGGTTTCTTTATTTCGGATCCGGCTCTCATCGCATCAGGAGGTTCAACTCCTCTCACGGTTTTTCAAGCACAATTGTGCCCGGGCTTCATTTTCAATTTAGGCTCCATCTGTATTAAAACAGGACTAAGCGGACTCTATGCTCTTAAAGTCAAGGACAGCATAAAATTCATTCCATACGAAAACATTTCAATTAAGTGGGAAAATTCCATTTCAGGAAAAAAATCCAGTGCAGCAATAGGAGCTTCAATTTTATGGAACGGAGCAAAACAAAATCTTTCTGTTCAGGCACAAGGGAATTACCGGCACACATTCAAAGTGCTCACAAGCAGCACATCACTTTCTGCAAAGTGGCAGGAAGAATCCTTCAGCACAAGTTTAAGTCAGTCCGTTTATCCGAAACAGGGCATCGTAAATCAGGCACAGGCAGGATTCACACTTTCAACGCGGAAAGCCGATCCTCCCGCCGTAAAAGTCCAGTCTTCGGTCACACTGAAAAAACAATGGAACAAGGCGAGTCTCACCGCAAGATTCGGAATGGATTTCACACTCTGACTTCAGTGCCGCCAGTCATTTTTCAGCTTTTGCAAGAGCTTTTTCAAACTGCCTTTTTTCGACATCTTCTGCAGCGCGGTACAAAATGGCTCGATTACCTAGAATCCTCACCAATGTGGCATTGCACTTTTGCGCAAGTTCTTCTGCAAGTTCTCTTTTCTGATCCTTGTATTCGTTGAAACTCACTTTGATTAGTTCATGCGCCTTAAGCTGCACCTCGGTCATCTGCGCCACACCGTCTGTCATTCCCGCACCACCCACAATCACCACGGGTTCAATATCATGAGCGGCTTTTTCCAAAATCTTTCTCTGCTTGCTGTTCAATTCAATCATAAGCACATACTATCCGCAAAACAATTTTTTTGCAAGTAAAAAAACATTCGCCTTCATTCACAAAAAATGCCATTCGACCACCCGTCGTAAAGGACATTAGACCTCAGCAAATCCGTGTGCAAAAAGCCAGTCCCGGGTTCAATTAATTCCAACGGAATTTATAGAAAATTCAGGTGCAGGATTTAATGAAGCCTGCCTGACTTCTTTGAATTTTCATAAAGGAAACTTGCAATTTCGTCTGTAATCTGCTCTTCCGTTGCACGCCAACGCCAGTTTGTTCCGAGCGTCGAAGGTTTGTTCATTCGGGCAGAAGAGTCAAGACCAATCAAATCCTGCATTGTAAGAATACATGTGTCCGGCTTACTTGAGATTGCATACTCCATCATGGCTTTTGGAATTTTGTTTTCATCCGACAGTCCAAGGAATTTCATTGCATTGTCTTTTTCAAATTCAGAAGCATCACGGAGCCATCCTTTCAGAGTGTCGTTGTCATGTGTGCCTGTGTAAACCACAGAATTTGAAATAAAATCAGACGGAAGATTTTCATTTCCCTCTTCCGGTCCAAATGAGAACTGAAGCACTTTCATTCCTGGAAAGCCTGTGTCCTTCAAAAGCTTTCTCACGCTGTCAGTCGTGTATCCCAAATCCTCGGCTATTATGGGAAGATCCCCCAAATCTTTTTTCAGAGATTCAAACAAATCGATTCCGGGACCGGGCTTCCACGCTCCCACTCTCGCAGTTTTTTCCCCGTACGGGATTGCATAAAAACTATCGAATCCTCTGAAGTGGTCAATGCGCAGAATGTCGTAGGTTTTGAGACTAACCTCGATTCTCTTTTTCCACCACAAATATCCGTCATTCTTCATATAGTCCCAATCGTAGACCGGATTTCCCCAAAGCTGACCGTCTGCCGTAAACGCATCGGGAGGACAACCAGCAACTTCAAGAGGAACAAAATTTTCATCCAACTCGAACTGTTTCGGAGAAGTCCACACATCACTGGAATCTGCGGCAACATAAATCGGAAGATCACCGATTATTTTTATTCCGTTTCTGTTCGCATACTCTTTGAGGCTCTTCCACTGTGAAAAGAAAAAAAACTGAAGCATTTTGTAATACTCAATTCTTTGTGCACATTTTGAAGTCCATTCTTCCACCGCACCTTTCTCTCTTTTCCTGATGCCTTCTTCCCAAGTGCCGAAAGCCCTTCCATCGTGGGCATCTTTCACGGCCATAAAAAGAGCATAGTCATCAAGCCAAAAAGAGTTCTCCGTACAGAAATCTTCATATAAAGGAGGTTTATTTTTCGTGAAGTTTTTTTGCAGCACGGAGAACAGATTGTGGCGCTCTTTATACAGGAGTCCATAGTCAACATCAGTATTCTCTGAACTCCACTTTATTTTTTTGAAATCCGATTCGGCAAGATAACCTTCTTCGGCCAAAAAATCCAAATCAATAAAATACGGATTGCCCGCAAATGTGGAGAAAGCCTGATACGGTGAGTCCCCGTAACTTGTGGGACAGATAGGCAAAATCTGCCAGTAAGACTGTCCTGCCTTTTTCAAAAAATCAACAAACTTGTAGGCGTTCTTTCCCAAAGTTCCGATCCCGGTGTTTCCCGGTAGTGACGAAATGTGCATCAGCACTCCACATGCACGATTGAATGTTGCCATATTAAACCTTTCAACTGACCGCCACCCGCAAGGAATGTCCGGTCACTTTTTTTTCACACTCTCTCCGTCCACGAAAGTGAATGGAATCAATTTATGTTCTGCCTTCACAACCCGCTCAATATTTTTAAGCAGAATGTCAAGACCGTTTTCCGCCAAAGCCACTTCATCCTGCCGGATTGTAGTAAGGCGGGGATTGTAATAATCCGCGTAAGGAAGTCCATCATAACCCACGATAGACATTTTTTCGGGAACGGAAATTCCCATGTCTGAAAGCTGCCTGCACGCACCGATTGCCATTGAATCAGCCATTGTGAAAATCGCCGTCATCTTCGGATTTTTTTCCACCAGCTCTTTTGCCGCTTTTGCAGAATCCTCAAATGAATAACGGGCAGACACATAGGATTTCTCAAAATCAAACGGAAGATTGTGAGCCTCCATTGCATCCAGAAATCCTCTGTAGCGTTTTCTTGTAATTCCGGAACTCTGAAGGTCTCCGCCAATCACTCCGATTTTTTTGTGTCCGTTTTTTATAAGCCATTCCGTGATGCATCTTGCGCCTGCCAAATCATCGGTACTCACGCTTGAAAGAAAAGGACATTTGCTTGCACTTGCATCATTCGTAATGACGACACAGGGGACCTGCAGTTTATGCAAATCTTCTGGACTTTCTTCAGGGCTTCCTCCAAGAAAAATTATTCCTGTGGGCTTCTGTTCATAATAAACACGGGAGGCAATCTTCGCTTCATTGTCAAATTCGTCGAGCACCGTCACACTGATTGAATACGGAAGTTCCTCCATCCTCTTCTGTATTATTCCCAACAAATCATTCAGCAGAATGCTTGACGTTCCTTTCACCAGCACCGAAATAGTTTTGGAATCCTGCACCTTCAGGCGGCGGGCCGTGTTGTTCAAAACAAATCCATATTTATTTACCACGGCCATCACTTTCTCGCGGGTCTGGTCGCTTACATCAGGATGATTGTTCAAAACCCTCGACACAGTTCCCACGGCACATTCCGCTTCACGTGCAATATCCTTAATCGTCATACAAAAACTCCCCGGCACCCTTCAGGATGAATTCACTAACCTTTCACGGCACCCGCTACAACACCCTTTATTATATACTTCTGTGACGAAATATAAAAGATGATTATTGGAATAATTGCAAGAACGAGCATCGCCATAAATCCACCGTAATCAGTTGCGCCGTATGCCCCCTGCATTGCAAGCTGAATGGCAACAGGAACGGTTTTGTTTTTCGTCCCCAGAATAAGGTACGGAAGCAGATAGTCGTTCCAAATCCACATTGCATTCAAAATTGCCACGGTGATTGCGGTGGGCTTCAGCATTGGAAACACGACCATGAAATATGTCTGCAGAGGATTGCATCCGTCTATCGTGGCAGCTTCCTCAATTTCCATTGGAATGGATTTAACAAATCCTGTGAACATAAACACGGCAAGTCCAGCTCCGAATCCCAGATACACAAAAACGATTCCCACAACATTGTCGAAGTTTATTTGATTAACCACATAAGTCATTGTGTACATCACCATCTGGAACGGAACAATCATACTGAACACAAACAGGTAATAGAGCCATTTTGAAAGACGGGATTTTTCACGAACAATGAACCAGGCCGTCATTGAAGTGCAGACGATGATGAGAAACACGGACACGACAGTAACGAAAAGCGAGCGCAGGAACGACTGCAAAAATCCAGAGGTCTTCAATCCGTTGAGATAATTTTCCATACCGACAAACATATCTCCGCGTGGAAACGCAAACGGATCTGTTGAAATGTAAAGTCTGGACTTGAATGAGTTTATGATTACGAGGAAAATCGGAACCAAAAACAGTATTGCCAAAAAAAGCAGAATTGTGAAATGGATTTCATTGAATTTTTTCTCGGCATTGTTTTTCATTGCTCGACCTCCTTACGGTTTGTAAGTTTAAGCTGCATAAAGGCAATCATTGCCACGATGATAAAGAACACCACGGCCTTCGCCTGTCCGACTCCCTGCCATCCGGTTCTGCCGTAAAATGTGTTGTATATGTTCAGGGCAAGCATCTCCGTTTCTTTTTCTGGAGCGCCGCCTGTAAGAGCAAGGTTTGGATCAAACATTTTGAAAGTGTTCGCCAGAGTAAGGAACATGCAGATGGTTATCGACGGCATGACCATCGGAATTTTTATCTTGAACAGAGTCTTCATCGGCGAAGCTCCGTCAATCGCGGCGGCTTCAATCAAATCACATGGAATATTCTGGAGGCCTGCAATGTAAATGACCATCATGTAACCGATGAGCTGCCAGTTTGTAAGAAGCACGAGTCCCCAGAATCCGTATGCGGCTGAAAAGGAAATGTCAACATCAAATCTTCTGAGCACACCATTTATAAGAAGATTCCAAATGTAACCAAGGACGATTCCTCCGATAAGATTCGGCAGGAAGAAAATGGAACGGAACACATTTGTGCCCTTCAGTCCTTTTGTGAGAAGAAGTGCAAGAGCGAATGAAATGACATTCACACTTACGATTGATACAAGTGAAAACAAAGCCGTGAATCCGAGTGCATGAACGAATTCATTATCGGAAACAAATGCCTTGATGTAATTTTGAATGCCCACAAATTTTGCATTCGTAACAGTGGTGAATTTCGTAAACGAAAGTCCTATGCCAAGACAGAACGGCACAATGAAAAACACAGTGAACGCAGCCAACGTAGGAAGCACAAAAACCGGAAAATATTTTCTCAGTGTTTTGTTGGATTTTTCCATAAGTCCCAGACTCCTTAAAAGGCCTTTGATAGAAAATATCTGCGGCCAGGGGTGTTTGTCGTTCCAGTGGAAAAACCACCGGAAATCTCTTTTTTTCAAAACTGCGGCGAACCAATTCGCAAAATAACAGTCCGCCGCAATCAAAAAATTACATGCTTTCCGAGCTTTCCTTTGCCCAGTCTTCCACTACTTCGGAAACAACATCGCTCCATTCTTTAGAGCCCTGTGCGTATTTTAGAAGTGAGGCGCCAAATTTGTCTTTGAAGCGCTGCGAGGGGAACAAAGTGAAATTCCATGCCACTGACGTAGTGTCCTTTTTGTCCATCCAGTTCAGGATTTCGACAGCGAGGGGATCCGTCGGTTTTTCGTCTGCGGCGAATGTGTCGAACGGTGCAATGAATCCGAGTTTGTTTGTAACATAATCTTTTCCGGTTGCACTTGAATAAAGCCAGTAGATGAAATCTGCGGTTGCCTTTTGATCCGCTTCAGAAGCCTGTGAGTTGATTGCATAGAAATTTTCCGTTCCGATGCAAAGTCCCTGTTTTTCCTCACCGGAAACCCCTGTGTAAATCGGGAGATACTTTACATTCTCCGCCTTTACCTTATTTCCGGTCACACCGCTGATCTGCCCCCATTCCCAGTTTCCGTTCTGAACCATTGCACAATCCTCAAGAGCAAACTCCGCCATTGAATCCGTAACGGTCTTGACGCCCACATTCTTTGCAGGAATCACGGAATTGTTCAAATACAAATCGAAGATGTTCCTGAAGTTGTCCGCATACTGGAAGGAAATCCTTTTCGTCGCATCCGATGACAAATCAACATTGTTGTTCTTGAACTCGTAGTAAACCGGAAGATTTTCCAAGTGAGTCTGCCATCTCCAGTCCTCGCCGGATTTGAGTGAAGTAGATGCGAACACACCCTTGATTCCGAGGGCATCGGCATTCTTCTGCATATCCTCAACGACTTCCTTGAGTTTTGAGAAATTGTTCACTTCATCCATGCTTGAATAAGGAGCCGCTTTTTCAGCAAGGGCAAAATATCTGTCTGTGACTGCCTTGTTATAGATGATTCCGTAGCCTTCAACAACATAAGGAATTCCGTAAACCTTTCCGCCTGATGTCACCGCAAGGGACTTGTCCGAAAGATGCTTGTACAATTCAGTGTTTGAAAGATCCGCGCAATAATCCTTCCAATTTGCATATCCACGCGGTCCGTTGATCTGAAACAATGTGGGAGCTTCTTTTGTTGCCATTTTTGAAGTGAGTGTTGATTCGTAGGTTCCGTTTGCAGCTGTTTCCACGGTCACCTTCACGCCTGTCTCTGCCTCATACTTTGCGGCAAGCTCTTCGTATACAGAAGCCACTTCCGGTTTGAAGTTCAAATAACGAACGGTTCCCACAGTGTTCTTTTTCGCTCCACCGCAGGAAGATAACGTAACGGCCGCCACTGCACAAAGCACAGCCGTCTTCACTGCCAATTTTTTCATAAGTCCTCCTAAGCGGGGACACGGGCAAATCCCCACTCGTTTTACATTTTTCTGGAAACGGTACTGGAAACGTTTCCAATTATCATTATACATAACTTTGAAAATCTGTCAAGAAAAAAAAATTGGATTTACAAAAATTATTTTCACCTGCGGGAATAGTCAGGCCGCTCAAGATTATCGGTTGCAAAGTCTTTTCGCCGGTCGGCACACTCCCTGCACCCCGACCCGGAAATTGCTTTAAAATAAAAAAAGCCTCTTATTGCTAAGAGACTTCCACCGCCCCCTGCTGGGTTTGAACCAGCGACACACGGATTAACAGTCCGTTGCTCTACCACCTGAGCTAAGGGAGCATCGCAAAACATCTGTTTGCTGAATATAGCGTAATAATAGCGGAAAATGTAAAACGTGTCAATACGAAGACGCAAAAAAAATCAAAAAAAATTACAAAATCCACTGCCTCCAGACTAGTTGCATCCCCTGTAACTTGATATACTGGAATAGGTTTATGGGAGTCTCTAAAAACTTCAGTTTTTAGAGGCAACTCTGAAAATGCGACGTTTAAAAGCCCGTAATTTCGGGGTTTTAAACTCGACGGCAACCTCAAATTATATTTTTTAGAGGTTGCCTTATATAAATGAGCCTCAAAAAAAAGGCTTTGGGTGGGGATACAATGAAACGACTTTTTTCTATAATAATAGCTCTTTTTGCAGCCGGCGCACTTTGGGCTGAATGTCCAGAACTTTCATCAATTCTGCCTCACAATTATGCGCAGTTGAGCCGGATGAAAGAAGAAACCAGTGCGGAAATCCTGAAAAGCATGGAAACCCCGGTCCAAAACACACTCAAAAAATACGGTCTTGAAAACGACTTCACCACTTTCACAGTCCTGAGTCAAAGAGCCGGAGGACGCCTTTTTTACCGCGTAATCGCCGCAAGCCAAAACATCGCACGTCTGGAAGGATATTCCCTCGAAGAAGGAGTTTTTTCCGCCACTGATTACGAATGGCTCCGCTCACCCACAAACGGCATGATTCAAATCCTCTTTGAGCGCGACAGCACAGGCACCCGTATTCTCACCGACGCACCCTTCGGCATCTGGCATCAGGGAAACAAAAGCACCACCGTCGAATATTCGGACTTTATGCTCATCACTCTCCCTGGCAGGGAAGAAGTGGGGCTGCTCCAAGTAAACGCGGAAGTTCCCGTCGAAACAGGCCTCACACGCGATGCACTCACAAAAGTCACCCTTCCAAAGCGCGGTGGAAAAAACTACGGCACGCAAATCGCAAAATACTCACTCCTTCCGGCAAAATACCAGGGCAAACCTTTCTCAAACGGCTCCTACGATATAGTGATTTCCGCCTCGGACTTTCTGTTCGTTCCAAACAATCCGCTCAAACACAGTCTCCTTTCCGCATTCGACAAAAACGCCGCCACAAGCTTCAAGGAAAATTCGAAGGAAAACTTCATTTCGCTCACACTTTATCTTGGCACTGGAAAAACCCTTGCCGCATTATGCTCCCCGGTAAAACTCACGCAGGCCGCAGTCATAAACGGAGACGCCGAATCAACAAAAACATATTTCGAAAGCAACCGCATAGAAGCATTCACAATTGAAGCCATTGAAAACCCCTTCGTCGCGGAAGGAAAGGAAACAACCACCTGCACGCTAAAAGACTACATACTCGAAAGCCAGACAATGTATCTCCCATTCCACGCAGGCCGCCAGTGCTACACCTTCAACACCACAAAAATCATAAAAGCAAAAAAAGACGAATGCTGCATCAGCGAGTTCAACATAAAAATCGATTCATTCGGCTGGCTGTTCGGTGCCCTTTTGTAAAATGTTTTTGAGCACCCGGACGAAAGGCCCCCTCAAGCGGCTGCCGCAATCCTCCGTAAATCCCGCTTTCCGGGGTTCCGGCAAAAGCCTCCATTCCTCCACGCTGTTACGGAACCGCCAAAGCGGCCCCTTCAATCAGGCGTAGAGGGCAAGTTTTTACGTTTTTTTCGCAGAAAAAATTCGAG
>DGXM01000140.1 GCA_002396325.1 Treponema sp. UBA4232 | reverse complement strand
GGCGGAATCGACCACGTGCCCATACATCACACAAACGAGATTGCCCAGAGCGAGGGTGCTACCGGCAAAAAGTGGGTCAATTACTGGCTGCACAACGAATTCCTTGTGATTGCAAAAGACAACAAGGCCACAAAATCCCCCGACATTGTGGAGGCCACCAAGATGTCGAAGTCCACTGGAAATTTCCTCCGTCTCCAGACACTCATTGACGCGGGCTACGATCCTCTGGACTACCGCCTGTTCCTTCTGGGAAGCCATTACCGCAAGCAGGTGTACTTCAGCTACGATGCCATGGACGGTGCCAAAAATTCACGTGCCGCACTTCTCCAGCGCATAGCAAAACTTGCACAGAACGCCGGGGGAAGGGACGCTCTCTTGAACGACGGGGAGATGACCGGCACCCAGGCCTCCGATTTGCAGGGACTCAGCGAAAAAGCACGCAATTATATGGAAGATTTTAAGTCTGCAATGGAAAACGACCTCGCCACACCAAAAGCATTGAGTCTTTTGCAGAAAGCCGTGAAGGATTCATCCGTCTCTCCCGAAGAGGCGCTGCTGCTGGTTCGGAAAATGGACTACGTGCTCGGCCTGAATCTTGTGAAAACCGCCGTCCCGGTGTTCGATGCTCTTGAGGCCGAGAAATCCGCCCTTGTGCCGAACCACGACGGTGACCCTGAAGCGGCTGAAATCGATGCATTGATAGCAGAACGCATTTCCGCAAAAAAGAACAAGGATTTTGCCCGTGCAGATGCCATCAGAGACGAACTTACCGCCAGAGGAATAGTTGTGACGGACACTCCGAACGGCCCGGTTTGGGAAAGAAAATAAAAAATCCGGTGTAACCAAAGAGGGTGGATTGTGTTTACCAATAATAGAGAAGCATCCGGGGAAATTCATTGCGAAGACCCCAAGGATTTTAGAAAATTGTATGATGCCACGATGCAGCTTCTGTTCAAAGTCTCCTACAGGATTGTGAACGATGAGGAAGCGGCGGAAGATTTGGTGCACGACTCGTACATCAAGGCGAATGAAAAAAAAATGGTCTTTCCGTCTCTCGACGATGCTAAATTCTGGCTCATACGGGTTGTAAAAAATGCCTCGCTGAATTATGCCAAGCGCAAGGTCAGAGAAGCCAATGCCTACCACAAAGTTCTCTACGAAGGACGTCAGCAGATGGAAAGCGGTGAGACCGAACTCCTGAAAGCCGAGACCGTGGAAAAGGTAAAGGCCGCACTTGACCAGCTTCCTCCGAAAATGAAGGAAGTCCTTGTGCTCCGCGAATACGGTGGCTTGAATTACAAAGAAATTGGCGAGACTCTGGGTATTACGGAAGGAAACGTGAAAGTCCGTGTGTTCAGGGCCCGGGAACAACTGACTAAATTGATAGGAGATGGCGATGTCTACATGCCCTGAAAAAGATATTCATTCACTCTATCTCGACAACGAACTGCCCGCCGCATATGTGGAAAAATACGAAGCCCATATTGCGTCCTGCGAGAAATGCCGTGCTGAATTAAACAAACTGAAGGCTGTTCATAGTGTTTTCCAGAACGACAGCAGGTCCATGGATTTCAGTCAGAAGGATTTGGACTCCAGTTTTGAGCGTCTTCAGGCAAGGCTTTCCTACAGTTCGCACGTTGAGAAAAACGTCGTCAAGTTCAATCCCCGCAGCTGGGTTTATGCCGTTGCAGGAGCCGCCGCAGCACTCGCCGTGTTTGTGGTGCCGGCACGGTTCAGGGCAGGTCCGGAAAAATCTTCTCCGGCGATGGCATCTTCCGGCTTTGTCCCGGCCACCCAGGTTGCAATGCAGATTCCCACAGGCCCCAGCACGCAGTTTGACGGTGAATTGAGCGGCTCCACAATCGCAAGTCTTTTTGAAGACGGAGAGGTCGTAGACACGGATGTGGGCATCAGTCCGTTCTCAGCCGGCATAGGAACAATCCCGTGCGCGAATCCCTTTGGCATGGCTCAGGCAGTCTCAAAATCCTCCGAAGACAAAACTCTTACGTCATTGGCCCGTTACGATGTTTTTACACCGGTAACACCCCCGGCGCAGGAAGATAACGTTGCATCTGAAAAAAACACTTTCTCGGTGGAATTCTCGCTGGGAAATTTTTACTTTAAGGCACAGGGCAGTGGAAAGTGAGCTCCGGTCATAGCATAAAAAATATCTTTCAGCGGTCGCCGCTGGCACGAACACTCGTCTGGGTGTCCATTCTTCTGATAGGTCTTTCTATCGCTCTTTTTGCGGGACGGAAAGATTCCCGGAAACCTGAAGTCTCATCCGTAAATCCTCCGATTGGTGCACCGGGGGACATCGTTGTCATTAAAGGCTCCGGCTTCGGACGCGAAAAAGAGAATTCCTTTGTGGAAATCTCCGGCTCCAGAATCACATCAAGCGGCTACCGTTCATGGTCCGACAATGAAATCACCATTGAACTTCCCTCGAATCTTCAGGACGGACTTTTTGTTGTGCAGACTCTCGCAGGCCGTTCCGAACCTCTGTTTTTCGCAAATTCATCTGGCATCCCGGTTGCTGTACGTCCCGACCCACGCACTTCGCAGCCCACGGTGGACTCTCTTTCCCCGCAGTCGGCAGGAATCGGCGATGTGGTGACAATCCTCGGCTCCAACTTCGGCGGAACAAGAGGCAACTCAAAAGTCTATTTCACGTTCGCACAGGACGGAACTTCATTGCCTGATTCAGGCGAATACATTGCATCAAGCGACAGCGACTACGACATCGAATACTGGTCAGACACGGAAATCCACGTGCGCGTTCCCGACGGTGCAGTCTCAGGCAATCTTTACATCTCCACGGACAAAGGCTCCTCCCCGAAGCAGAATTTCACCGTCAATTTCCCTGTGGGCCGGAAAAAAATGACATCACTGCGCACCTATGTAATCCAAGTGAGTTCCGACATCCAGAACCGCGACGGACAAGGCTCCCGTGTAACCCTTTACGTGCCGCGCCCCGCAGTATCAGCGTCACAGCCCTCGGTTGAAATCCAGGAAGTGAATCCCATGCCTCTCATCGCAGACGACATGAACAACATAATCCATCAGGTGACTCTTTCCGCAGAAAACACCTCCCGCATAAGATTGAACCAGTCCTTCATCGTGACCGACTACTCCATTGAAAGCGGAATCGACGCTTCGAAAGTTTCCCGCTACTCGGATAAAACCCGTCTCCTTTACACTGTCTACACCACCGCGGATTCGGGAATCCCCGGCAGCAGCGACGTGACCGAACTTTCCAAAAGCATTGTCGGAAAAACGAAAAGCCCCTACGACCAGGCAAAAAAAATCTACGACTACATGCTTGCAAATTACAAAATCCTGAACACAGTCCGCACGGGAAATGTTTCCGTCACGGACATGATTGAAAGAAAATCCGGAGACGCATACGACTTTGCATTGCTCTTCACCGCATTGTGCCGCGCCGCAGGAATTCCCGCCGTCCCCGTAAGCGGAGTATTGGTCGAAAACAATTCCACGACAAGAAATCACTGGTGGTCGGAAATCTACTTCGAACACTACGGATGGTTCCCCGTTGACATCGCACTCGCCGCAGGACTCAACTACAAACCCTTCGCCGAAATTGCAGACACCGCTGAATATTACTTCGGAAACCTCGACAGCCAGCACATTGCATTCAGCCGCAAATGGAACAACCTCCGCCCCGCATTGGTAAACAGCCGCACCGTCTACCGTCCGCGCACCTACGCACTCCAGACCATCTGGGAAGAATCAAGTTCCGCCACCGCAAGTTACAGTTCCCTCTGGAACGACCCTGTTGTTGTTGGAATCTATTGAACCGGAATGTAATGAGAAAAACAATTTTTGTAATGCGGGGGCTCCCGCCGCTTCGCGTCGGTCAGGCTTTCCGGGGTTCCCATTCCGGCTTGCATCTGCAACCCGGAACGGCTTCGCCGCCCCTGCAATCCTTAGCCCGGAATTCAAGTCCTGTTGTCAACAATCCTATTTGAACTCTTCTTCCATTTCCCTGTACAGCCGTGAAAGATTTCCGCTTGACAAATCCGCCGTGTCCAAAATGCTGTGTCTGTCCGCCCGAGACGCCCGTGCCTTCTGCCAGGTCTCAATAAAAATCTCCTCTGTGATTTTCCACTGGCCGGGTCTTACCGGCAGATTGTACTGATGCAGAATCCTCTTTATTTTTGCAATGTTTGCATTGTGCAAAGATGTGGAAACGACTGTGCCCATTGCAACTGAAATTCCGTGGGGAATGCGAATCTCCGGGAAATTTTCTTCAAGCGAGTGGCAGAAAAGATGCTCCGATCCCGACGAAGGTCTTGAGTTCCCCGCAATCTCCATGGCGAGTCCTCCCATCACGAGAGCCTGTGCCAGAATCTTTATGAAGCTTTTTGACTTGAGGGATTTTTCTTCGTTGAAACATATCGCGTTGAATGCCATTTTTGAAATCATATAAGCAAAGTCGTCAATCGGTTTTCCCGTTACGGCCGCATCGATTTTCCAGTCCTTCAATGCCGTGTACTTGCTGATTGTGTCTCCGATTCCTGCAAGAAGTTGAATTTCAGGAGCACTCATAATCACACCCACATCGACAAGAATCGCATCGGGGATGGTGCATTTGAAAGTCTTCCGCTTTGTGCCGTCAGTGCCTAAAACCGCAACAGGAGAAACAAGACTGTCGTTGCTCAAAGTGGTGGGAAGACAGATGTAAAGGGCCTTGCTCACGAAAGACGCATATTTTGCCATGTCGAGAACCGAGCCGCCTCCGAACCCGATTACAACCTCAATGTCGTTCATGACGATGTGTTTTGCCAGTGCCACTGCCTGTTCAAAACTTCCATTTTCAACAAGATAGATTTCGTACATGCCGAAGTTGCCGCATATTTCGCTGACTGTGGAGCCGTAGAGTTTCTGCAGGTTTCCATCGGTCACAAGCAGTGCCTTCTTTTTTTCAAGGTCAGGCTCTCTGTCCTTCATAAGTCCGCAGATTCTGCTGAAAATGTCTTCATCAACCAAAAGATGATCGGGTAAACGGAAACGGTTCATAAAAGTCCTCCCATTGCTTTTTAAAATTCCTCAAGACGTGAAAGAAGCGCGTCAAGTTTTGTACCGTAGTCTTTGTCGGCGGCCCAGGTGCCTGCAAGTTCAAACACAGACGGAGCCTTTCCGCGGGGATTCACCCATTTGTAGCGGCGGTCTATACATTCGTTCACAAGCGGAACATCTTCCGTGGTGGCGTATGCATGAAGGTGCTGTATGTGAGCCCTTACTCCTTCCGCTTCGGTTGCAAAAACCTCTCCCGGATGCTCGGCGTCAATTGCGCCCAGTCCGCAGTAGTTGTGCATCTCTTTCGTGACAAGTCCGCCGTAGCGGAGAAAGCCTGTCTCAAGACACATCTGCACGAATGCACAGTCGCTGTTTATGCCTTCGGCCGCCGCTTCCGCCACGTAAAGTTTTGCCATCCGTCTCACCGTCTTTTTGTCGGCCCCGGGATTGTTTGACATAAAAAAACGGGTGAGCTGCCGTTCGCTTTTAATCCCTCTTCCTGAAAGATTGCGTGAAACCGGCACGGTGATTTTTCGAGACGCACATGAAGCGAGACATAGCGCAACTGCCGTGAATGCAAGAAAGAAAAATCTTTTCATCTTCAGCGGATTGTTGTGCCTGTGTAGGATTTTCCGTCAAGAATCGCCCTGATGTTCGGAATGTTTTTTCCTCCTGCACAAATTACGGTGAGTCCCATTGCAGAAGCTTTTTTGCTTGCAATCGGATCGAAGGGGCAGTTTTTGCCAGGCACCCATTCGTCGCCGACCATTTTGCGGAAGTCT
>DGXM01000068.1 GCA_002396325.1 Treponema sp. UBA4232 | reverse complement strand
GGATGTCACGGCTCTTGTGGACAGGGTAAAACAGGCCGTCAGCGAAAATAAAGGCTTTTTATTGGAAACTGAAGTTATTTTTGTTTGATTATCAGGATTTTTTTCCGATAATAAATTGACAGTCCACATTTTGGTTCTTATACTGAATGTTGGAAGCCTTTGCATCTCCGGTCAGGCGGGGGACTCAAAGGTGCCAGGATGTAAATTAGAGGGATAATCAAAGTGCTACAGTTAGCGTTCGTAAATTTCAAACCAAACTCATATATTCTGGTGGAAGGCACACCGGGTATCGACCGTTTCTTTATCATTCAGAGCGGAAAAGTGAGTGTATACCGGGAAGGCTCTGCAACAGGAACCGCCCCAACCACACTCGGCCCCGGGGATTTCGTCGGTGTCATTCCGTGCATGTCGGGACACAGCCAGGTGGAAAATGTAGTGGCGCTGACAGACGTAGTGGTGATTATGGTCCGCCGTGATCAGTATCCGGAACTCATTATGCGCAATACCCCGGTCGCAATGAAGATTGTGCGGGCCTTCGCCAAGGAAATGCGCACATTGAACGATGACCTTACGAAAATCACCTTTAACAAAAATTCCTCGGAATCACCCGAGCAGCTTTTTTCCGTTGCAAAATATTATCAGAACCTCAGTTCATACGACATTGCCATTTACGCATACTACCAGTACCTGAAGGAATGTCCGAACGGAGTCCACATTGAGGAAGCCAAAAAGAGATTCGTACAGCTCAAAAAGGACACCCACGCGGTTTATTTCGAAAGCAATTCGGATCTCATACGCGACTACCCCGTGAACACGATGATTTTCTCGGAGCATCAGAAAGGCGGCGACATGTTCATCATTCAGGAAGGCTCCGTGAAGATTTCCAAGGTTGTTGACGGCGAGGAAGTGGCTCTTGCACTGCTGAAAAAAGGCGATATGTTCGGTGAAATGGCACTTCTGGAAGACAAACCGAGATCGGCCTCCGCCATCGCACACAGTCCCTGCAAACTCATGGTCATCAACAAAGACAACTTCGATCAGATGGTGGCCTCGCAGTCACAGATGATTGCACGTCTTACCACAATGCTTGCGGACCGCATCTGGTCCATGTACAGACAGCTTGCAAACTCCACGCTTAAGAACCCGCGGGAAAAGATGATTGATATGCTGGCTCTTCAGATTGAAAAGCAGAAGACTGTCATTGGAAAAGGCATGCCGTACCAGACAGATATTTCCGTTGATGATTTAATCAATCTCTGCGGAATTTCTCAGCACGACAAAGCCACTGCAAGAGCTGAAATTTACAACGATCCGAATGTGAAAATCTCTTACGGAAAAATCACAATCCCCGATGTTCCCGAACTCATCAAGCAGGCGGCATTCTACCGCAAACAGAACAAGAAGGCGAAAAAATGAAAAAGCTGGTATCCATGATTTTGGTGTGTCTTGCATTACCGCTTGCCACCATCGCAGCACAGACACCCCTCCCCTCCGGCTACGGCTCAATCCGGCTTGGGATGACTGTTGAAGAAGTAAAGGAAGCACTGAAAAAAAACGGACAGTTCGGCTACAGAGGTGACCGCGACGTGTCTCTGCTTCCGGGGGAAAACCGTGTAATCATTGAAACAGACACATCGAAAACCGCACCCTATTCCTTTTTGGACCGATGCTGGTTCCAGTTTTATGAGGACAGGCTCTACATTATCACAATCAACATAAAGACGGAAAAAATGGACCATCATTCCGTATTCTCCGCCCTGTGTGAAAAATACGGTCTGCCGCAGTCGCTGAACCCGTCAAAATCAGAGTGGACCGGGCAGAATGTGATTATGACGCTTGAAAGGCCTCTTTCCATCAAATACACCGACAGACAGGTGTTCGAGGAACTCCAAAACAAAGTGCAGGTCGAGGAATCCGTCACCGAGCAGTCCAGAGAACATTTTCTTGAAGGTCTGTGATGCGTAAAAGCAGATTTTTACCCGCGCTTTTTCTTATGATTTTTGTTCCGGCATTTCTTTCGTGTTCGGACAGGAAATTCAATCTTCCCGTAAAGACGCTTGTGATTACAGACGGGGAAAGATTTGAGACCACCGTTTCCGCAGAACTTGCCGTGAAAGAAGAAGAACGCAACTATGGATTTATGAACCGCAGGACAATTCCTGACGGAACGGGGATGCTTTTTGTGTTCGAAAAAGATCAGGTGCTCAGTTTCTGGATGAAAAACACGCCCCACCCGCTGAGCATTGCCTACATCGACAGTTCGGGAAAAATTGTGGATCTGCGCGACATGACACCGTTCAGCGAGGCTTCCATCGTAAGTTCAAGGTCGGTCCGTTATGCTCTGGAAGTGCCCCAGGGATGGTTCAAAAAAGAAGGCGTCGTCACAGGATGCACGGTTTCAATCGTTTCCGAAAACGGCGAGCATCTTCCGCTGAAGACACTCTCGAAGTAACAGACAGGCAGAAATCAGATTTCGCGGCTTAAATTCTCAAGCTCCATGCGGGCGATTTTGTCCTCGGGGTCTATTTCCAACACGGTCATAAAATACTTTCTTGCCTCGGCCTCATTTCCCTGCTTCAGGAACAGATAGCCCAGATTGCTGATGACTTTCGTGCTGTCGGGGTTCATATTAAGGGCCTGAATCAGACTTTCCTTGGCACCGTCCAAATCTCCCGTTTCCATCTGGCAGATTGCAAGCTCGTTCAGCGTGTCGGCATTCTCATCCCCGCCCTCACATTCACGGGCCTTTTCGAAAGCCATCTTCGCATCGGCAAAGCGTCCAATGCGCCGGAGTCCCCAGCCAAGCATAAACCAGGCATTCCACACGGCAGGATTCCTCTGCAAAAACTGCCTGATTTCGTCCAGACCTTTTTCCTCCTGACCGGTGGAAATATATTCGTAGGCAGCCTTGAAATGCTCATCCTCAAGATTTCTGTTGGTGATTTTTTCAATCATCGTTTCAGCCTCGGCCTTGCGGTCAAGTCCGTTTTCACCGAGTTCTTCATCGGTCAATCCTGTAGTAAGGGCAATATAATTCTCAAAACAGTTTTTCGCTTCGGCATAATTCCTTTTTTTTGCGTAGAAATAGCCCGCGTAGAAAAATGCATCAGGAATTTCGGGGTCGCTGTCCAGTGCGTCTTTATAGTAGGAAAGTGCATAGGAATCGTAAGCGTCGGCATCATCGTAAAGGGAATTGCGTCTGTAGCTTTCCGCCCTCTGATCGAAAAAGAGAGCCGTATTCAAAATCACAGCTTTGTTTTCAGGGTCCAGTCCATGGAGAGACTGCCAGATTTCCTCCGCCAAATCCCAATCCTCGTTGCGGGTCTTCAGAATCGCCGCTTCCTGAAGCTCTTTTTTTATATTCGGCCTCATCTCCATAATCAGCTTTCTGTAATAAGGAAGATTTTTGTTTTCCTTGTCGTATGCCAGAACAGCGAGTATGCCTGCAAGAATCTGCTCCTGGGTCAACTCCTCCATATTGAAGTTTCCGGCATCAGCGGAATCCTTTTTCTGCACGGGCAAAAGAATGTTGGGATCCAACTGCAGCGCTTTGGTAGACAGAGTGAAATTCTCCGGCAGTTTGATAAAATACACCGTTTCCAATGGATTTACTGGGTTCATTGCTTTTTCCTAAATGTCATCCGGCACTTTCACACCGGCATCTCCAAGATAATCTAAAACTCCCACCTCATCAGCCGCCGGACTTGTCATATGCACAGAAGGAATCGGTTTTGTCTCAACAACAGGCAGAACCGGAGACGGCTCCAAATCAAGCAGACTCTTTTCCCTCAAAGTTTTCTTTGCGGCCTCCTTTGCAGCTTCCTCTTCCATGGACTTCTGCACTGCCTGGGCACGCTGCTCCTTAATCTTCTGCTCCTCCATAGCCTTCTGCTGGGCAAGTTCCTCCTGCTTAGACTGATTTTCCAGCTCATTTTTACGCAGCGAAGAAAAATACTCGTTTATGATGATTTTGTAAATCAACGGCACGGAATCCTCGGGGAAATCAATGCTTGCCGCAAAAATATCCTTGCGGCCTTCCACGGGGATTGTGTTCACAATATTGCCTTTAAGCTGCACGGTTTCGCGCGGATTACCTATTTCGAGAGTAAGAGCGGCTTCTTTTCCAATAAGGAACTGAGCAAGTCCGAGAACCATGGCTTTTGCTCCGCCGAACGAAAGGTCACGCAAAATGCAACGGCGCGGAACCCCCTGAATCAGTATTGTGGTCTCTTCGCGCGGAATTCCAAGTTTGCGGCAATTTTCCGGTGTTATCAAAATACGCTCATCACGGCGGCGCACATAATTCTCATTTGCATCAATCAGATGGCCGATCATTTCGATGAAATCATCCGGGGGCCTCTGCGTGTACTGGATGGTAACAACCGCAAGATCTCCGTTGCCACTGTACTTACCGATTCCAGACACCTTTCCCGCAACGAAAAAGTTCATAATCTGACCGTCTCTTCTCTGAAAGCAAAGCCTCAGGTTTACCGTGGGACAATCCTTTTTTGCCAACTGCTGCAACGCACCGCTCTTTAGACTGACGATAATCTTCGCCTGCTGGAAAGATGTGGAACTCAAGATACACGGCCACTGGTTACCCGCACATTTGATGTAAATCTGCCTTGGATCCATTCCCAAGACCTTGATTATCTCCTTGGAAAAGACAATCTCAGTGGTGCGGTAATAATCATAATAATGAGTCAATTGTTGGGTTGTAAAGATAGCCATAAACGTATTTTAATTTATATATCCCTTCTTGTAAAGCATTGTTTCTGCATGTGAAAGCTTCAATAATTGCATACCAACAACAGCTTGAAGCCCCGTCAAAAACAGCCTGCAATATTCCCTGAAGAATTTCTCCTGCAGGAAACCGGACAAAACTTACCAAGAGACAGATAATCTCAAATCAGAGTGAATTGAAATAATCCGTCTCTTGAAACTCTCTTATATAAAGTATAACATCTTAGGAGCGAAATGTACAGAGAAATAAAAAAAAAAGATTTAATTTATTCAAAATTATTTTAAAAAACTCTAAAAACTCCAAGCAAAAAACGACAAGATTTGATATGGGAACGTGGCTGACCAACCATCTGGTGTCATTCCGAACTCGTTTCGGAATCTATGCACTATATCTAGCGCAGATGCTGAAAGATGATTTTTTCCTGCTTACTCACAACCGTTTTTTTTATGCAAAGAAGCGTGGACGTGAAAAAAAAGAGAAAAAACCCTAAAGTCGCGCACCCAGACTCCGAAACTTAAAATATAGGGTGGTCAACCCGGGGGCAGCAAACATGTACTTAGTGTTTGCCTGTAACTCTAAAACTCGTTATAGAGGAGATACATTATGGTTATCAATCACAACATGAGTGCTATGTTTGCACAGCGTTCAGAAGGTTTGACAGAAGTCAACAACCAGAAGAACATGGAAAAGCTCTCATCCGGCATGAGAATCAACCGCGCCGGTGACGATGCTTCAGGTCTTGCCGTTTCTGAGAAGATGAGAAGCCAGATCCGCGGCTTAAACAAGGCATCTGAGAATGCAAAGAACGGTATTTCTTTCATCCAGACAACAGAAGGATACCTCCAGGAGACTGAAGACATCATCCAGCGCATCCGCGAGCTTGCAGTTCAGTCAAGCAACGGTATCTACACCGATGAGGACCGCATCATGATCCAGGTTGAAGTTTCTTCACTCATCGCAGAAGTTGACCGCATTGCTTCACACGCACAGTTCAACGGTATGAACATGTTGACCGGTCGCTTTGCTCGCCCCACCGGAGAGAACAATGTTACCGCTTCTATGTGGCTGCACATTGGTGCCAACATGGACCAGAGAACACAGGTGTTCATCGGAACAATGTCTGCTTCAGCTTTGGGACTCCGCCAGGTTGGAACAGAAGAGATTCTTACTCTTGCAACTCCCGACGAGGCAAACCGCGCAATCGGAACTCTCGATGAAGCAATCAAGAAGATCAACAAGCAGCGCGCTGACCTGGGTGCATACCAGAACCGCCTCGAGATGACTGTACAGGGACTTGACATTGGTGCCGAGAACCTCCAGGCTTCTGAGAGCCGCATCCGCGACACAGACATGGCAAAGGAAATGGTAGACTTCACAAAGAACCAGGTTCTGAGCCAGGCCGGAACAGCAATGATTGCACAGGCCAACCAGGCTTCACAGAACGTGCTTTCACTGTTGAAGTAAGCATGAAACGGGCAGCATAGACTGACCTGCTGGAAAGGGCATCCTTCGGGGTGTCCTTTTTTTTTTACCATATCGCTTTTACTTCAAAAGAAAAATATAATCAGGCAACCTCTAAAAACTATAATTTGAGGTTGCCGTCGAGGTTAAAAACCCGAAATTACGGGCTTTTAAACGTC
>DGXM01000034.1 GCA_002396325.1 Treponema sp. UBA4232 | reverse complement strand
AGCCGTCTTTTCGACAGCATAGACGTGGCTATTGCAGTGAATCCTCAAAAAAAATATCTCTTTTCGGCAGAGGAACGCCTTTCCATGCTGAAGACACTCACGAAAGATTTCAAGAACGTGACCGTGCACACCTGCAATGTTCTGGTAAGCGATTACTGCCGCCAGGTGGGTGCCAAAGTGCTTCTTAGGGGAATCAGAAACACGAACGACTTTGCATACGAATTCGACCTTTCGCTCATAAACCGCTCTTTGAATCAGGAAGTGGAGACTTTGTTCGTTCCGACCGAGCAGAGATATTTCCTAATCAGATCCAGCAGCATCAAGGAACTGGCCAGTTACGGCGGAGACATTAGCGCAATGGTGCCTCCCGTAGTGGAAGAGGCAATCAAAGCAAAATACCGCCCCGCCACTTGATTCGCGCGGATGGGATTCATTTTTTTTCGAGAAACCCATTATACACCAACGCCATTAACTTTGCGTCATCCCGGGCTTGACACTACAGTCATCCCGAACTTGATTCGGGATCTCTCCTGCACAAGAGATGCTGAATTCGGTTGCACGCAACCACGTTCAGCATGACACAGCCTCGTTCAGCATGACTCTCCATGTCATTCCGGGCCTGTCACTACCGTCATCCCGAACTTGATTCGGGATCTCTCCTGCACAAGAGATGCTGAATTCGGTTGCACGCAACCACGTTCAGCATGACACAACTTCGTTCGGCATGACACTTTGCTAAATTAATGGTATTGTCATTATACACTTGACATAATGCGGTAATTTTCTATATAATTATTGACAAGGAATAGGAATCTGTAGTAATATAATCACGTTATACAGACGACTAAAAATTTATAGCGAGGTTATAAGATGGCAGTACCTAGATCAAAAACATCAAAGGCCGTAACCAAAAGAAGGCGTGGTGTGAATATGCGTCTTGCTACACCGAACCTGGTACCATGTGCAAACTGTGGCAACCTGGTTATGCAGCATCATGTATGTCCCAAGTGCGGTTTCTATCGTGGACGTCAGGTTATTACTCCAGAAGTAAACGGCTAATTAAATTAGGAGACTAAAAATGGAAGACGAATTGTTTGAAAAAATCAAGAAATTGATTTCAGAGAACTTGGAAATTGACCCTGAGAAAGTTACTTTGGACGCTACATTCCGCGGTGACTTGGGCGCAGATAGCTTGGATACATACGAGTTGGTTTATGCTATCGAAGCAGAGACTGGAGTTCATATTCCTGATGAAAAGGCAAACGAATTTGAAAAAGTCCGCGATGCCTATGATTTCATCAAGTCTCAGCAGCAGTAATCAGTTCTGTAAAGAGATGAAAGGCACGGTGTAATTGCTGTGCCTTTTTTTTATTTATTCTTTTTCATTAAAAATAATCCCGATGAATTTAAGAGACAAAATTTATGAGTCAAGGAAGTTGGACAGCCAGCGTAAAAAAGAGCTTGAGGCGTTCGCATCCCACAATGACCTGCATTTTCACAATCTGAACATACTCGACCTTGCGCTGCACCACAGATCATTTTCAAACGAAAACGAGGAGCATCACCGTTACAACAACGAACGTCTGGAATTCCTCGGGGATTCAGTGCTTGGACTTGCAACGGCCGACTTCCTCTACGAAGACATGATGGACAACCCTGAAGGTGATTTGGCACGCATCAAGGCAAACGTGGTGAGCGAGAACTCCCTTGCACCGATCGCCCGGAACATAATGCAGATCGACCGCTACATCGTGCTTGGAAAGGGCGAGGAAATGAGCGGCGGAAGACAGAAAAACGCCATCCTTGCAGATGCCGTGGAAGCCGTGATAGGGGCCCTGTATCTTGACTCAGGCTTCGAAAAGGCCAGGGATTTCGTGCTCCGTCTTATTGTGCCTGAAATCCGCAAAGTTCAGGACGACAAGGGAAACAAGGACTACAAGACCATCCTTCAGGAATATTACCAGAAAAAACACAGGGAATGTCCGGTTTACGAGCTTGTAAACAAGACAGGCCCCGACCACGACCGGACATTTATGGTGAGTGTGCATCTTGGAGCCGTATGTTACGGACCCGAATCAGGAAAAAGCAAAAAGAAGGCTGAACAGAATGCAGCACGGGCGGCATGTCTGGCCCTTGGAATAGAAAACGAAAAAAAATGAACAACAAAGAACAAGGTGAATCATTTAAAATCCGCATGAAAGCAGCTTAAAAAGATGCCCTTGGAACTACTCAGCACCCTGTTCTTCTTCCTTTTGGGGGGCGGTGTATTCAGGAGATGAGGCTTCGGCCGTTTCCATAGAACGGGCTTCCCTTGCGGCCTTCGCCTTTCTGCGGCTCTTTATGTAGGAATATTTGTTAGCACCTTTCTTTGAATATCTTACTCCGACTGAAAGCTGATAACTCCATGCAAGATCAATAGGTGCCATCTGGGCGTTTGTTCCGAAGTTAGGATAATCAAGTGCGGCGATTCCGTTTATGAGGAATGTCCATCTTTCCCACACGGGAAGCTCTATGCCGGCAAGAACGGAGCCTCCCAGCTGAAAGTAGTGCCAGTCGTCGGTGAGCTGGTACATAAAGTGGATTCCTGGGGCAATGTTTATGCCTATGTAATGCCACATATCAAGACGGAAAAGAGGGGCAAAAATCACATCGAAAGCATACACGAGGGTCTGCTTGGATTTCTGCTCGACTTTGTTGAATGTGCTTCTGAGAGGATAGTAGGCCGCAATGCGGAGAATGCTGTCGAGCGGACGTATGTGCATTGTCTCCATTGTGAAGTAAAGTCCCACCATATTGTCTTCAAATACGAAATTCGTTCTTCCCGTCTGGAATTTCAGTCTTGTGTTCCACGACATTGTGGCTCCCCAGTCGAACATCACGAAAGGCTTTTCCTTTATGGATGGAAATCCTGTCACGGGATCCAATGCCTCACCGTCTTCGGAAACAAGAACAGCGTCTGAGGATGCGGTTTCGGAAGTCTGACTCACTGCGGGAAGGAAAACAAGACACAGTGCAAAAAACAAAACGCATTTTTTCATCAGGAATCTCCTAGTTTGCAATCTTGTAAAGCTGAAGCTGTTTTGCATTGGAGGCTGAATCAACCCAGTTCAAGTACATAATGTTTCCGCGTATGTCCCATTCGGTGTTGGTGACGTTTCCCGAATCGCTTGTCAAAACAAGGATGTTTTTGAGAACGATATAAGTTCCAAGGGTGAGTTCCTTGTTGCCGTTGATTATGACAGTCGCACTGAATCCGCCTTCGGAGTCAAACATTATCTTGTTACCCTTGTTGTCTGCCCATGTGCCGTAGAGCGGGGAAGGTTCGTAGCATGAAGTGAGTATGGCCGTGAGTGAAAGTGCAATAGCTGCAATAATTATTTTTGCTGAATGTTTCATTTTATAGTCTCCCTGTGTTTCCATTATTCATTTTCTTCGAGGATTATTTTTTCTCTTCGCCGACTGTCCAGCTTACATTTTCAGAATCAAATCCTTCGCGTTTAATAACGTAGTAACCGCCTCCTGCAGCGCCACCCTTAATCTTCACACTGTCATAACCGACGGATCCGGGATACATACCCCTGCAGTCAACAGTTCCATCCATTTGTCCGTTTGTGTCCATGCTGGCGCGGGTGTTTGTGTTTCCGTTCAGCAGGAAGAAGATTCCTCCCGCAGTTCCAATCACATCTTCAGAGGCATCAGGGGCAGTGGTGCTCAGTGCTCCGTTTGAATTCACATACCAGTCGGCGTAATCCGTGTACTCCATAATTACGCGTCCGCCCACGCGTCCGCCCATATTTTCAATGTAAGCATGGTAATAAAGATTTCCGGAAATGTTTCCGTATGCGGTTTCCTCTCCAAGTTTGTCAGTATTTCCACTCCTGTGCATAAGGGTGAGTTTTTTCTGAGAATTCATTACCGTGGCAATATTGTATTCCTTCATATACTGGGAGGCAGTGAGTGCTCCATACCCCCATTTCACATCGGAGTAATTCGCTCCTCCCAAAAGACTGTTCAAGGAGAGGACTTTGTAATAATAAATCTTCTTTGTGCGCGCGCTTACGTTTGAGTCGTAGAAAGTGTTTCCTGTGATTACGAAAGTCTTTTCATCATTGTTGAGAGAAAGTCTCTTGTATCCTGAATCCCTTTTGTCGGAACGGTACACGTAGTATCCTGCAACGTCGGAGGAATCCAGAGGAGCTTCCCAAGTGATTTTGACAGGGTAGACCCCGTTGCTGTTTGCACTCCAACTGCTTCCCATTTCCCCCGAGAGATTTTTGTAACAGCTTACTTCGATGCTCTTTGGTGCATACGGGGCAGGAGCCTGAACCGCGCTGTATTCACTTAATGCACCTGAGGAATTCTTCGTGCGGATTTTGTAATATGGGCGCGTGACGGTATTCTGATAGGAATATTTTCCCGAGATTTCAACAAGGCTTGAAACGGGAACCGTAGCAATAGCATCAAATGGTCCGTCCTTTGAATCGGAGCCTGAAATCTCGTAGCTGTAGTAAGAACGTTCAGTGTCGTTTCCGAGTGCGGGTGTCCATGAAATGTTGTGTCCCGAACTGTCTTTCGTAACGGTGACTGTCTCAGGGGCTCCAAGAATGAATCCTTCCGCAGGTCTGCTTGACTTGCTTCCCGAATCAGACATGGCTCCCTTGACTTTCGTAGCACCGTCGGAGTCGAGTTTCCAGGGCTGAACCATATAATAATAGTAAACGTTTTCCTCAAGATCCTGGGAATCCGTAAATGTGTAATTTGTTTGTCCGCTTACTCCCGCACTCAGCAGTGTAAGGGCAGAGTCGACAGAACTGTTGCGGTACACGGCGTAATTTGTTTCAGGGTCTCCGGTCCATTTGATTTTTATTTCAGTTGAGCTTGCGCCGCGTCCTTCGTAGACCTCCACATCTTCCACAAGAACCGGTGCTCCGTCTGCACGCGCATACCCAAGACCAAGGGCTGAACTTACCGATTCAACGCCGTCTTTGTTTTGTGCGCGAACCGAGAAGTAGAATTCCGTGCCGCGGTCTGCTTCGGTGACGGCCGTTGTGTATGATGACATATTCGCCTTTACCGTGGCGAGTTTCGTGGCATTGGAGCCGTCGGAGTTCACACTACGGTAGATTGAATAGGATTGGGTGGAGTCGGATGGTGATTTATCCCATTTCACCACGATTCTGTCTTTATAGGTACCGGCAGATGCTGAGACGGAAGAGGGCGGTGCAAAAAGCGTTCCGCCTGCTGAAGTTATGAAATCGCTTGATCCGTAGCCCTTTGCAATGTTTTCAGCAGAGACACGGTAGAAATATTTGTAACCGTATTCAGCGCTTGTGTACTTGGGGTCGGAAAGAATAACGTCTTCATAGTACGTGCCGTTGTGGTTCCCATCATCATAAATATAAGCCGTGCTTCCCACTGAAGAAGTGATTACCGTGTAGTCTCCTTCCGAAGGCTCCTCGAAGGCTCCGTTTGCATTCTTTGTGGTGCTGACGGCTCTTTCAAGACGGTATGACTGGGCACCCTCAACGTGATTCCATGAAACGGTGATTGTGGTGGGACTGTCTCCCTGCGACACGAAAATCTGAGTGGGCGTCTCAAGGTCGGTTATTTCGGTTTTCTGTTCCATCAGATCCTGAAGGCTTCCAAGTTCTGAAGCAGTGTCCATAGGAATCTTCCCCTGGAACATGTCGGCACAGGAGAAAAGAATGAATGAAAATGCCGTGAAAATCAGCGTGAAAAAAACAACCCTTTTCATAATCAGTCTCCTTGCTCCGTGAACTCTGAATCGGGCTTGGAATCTTCGCGGACCAGCCACCAGCTGCCTTTGCAACAAGGATACGACGCATCATAACTTGAACGCCCTCTATCCGAAAGTTTTTCTCCAAGGTGGAAGGGGAACCATGATTCAAACAATGATTGATTATTGTTTATTGTCGGAAGGTTATATGTGTTTTCGTTTACACTATATGTCCCTGATAGATTAAATTTTTTATCTTGATTGGTTGATCGTGCATCTGGATATCCAGCTGAAAAGTTAATCGATCCACAGTGTGATTTGTAAATCCTGCCAAAATCATCAGCTAAATCAACATTGATATTTGACTCACCAAAATAAAAATTTTTACTATCATAAGCCCTTCCTGTACCAGTTGATGTGGAATTCAAAATCAGAGGCGAAACCACCTCTGCTGAACTGCCCGGCATTGCAGTATATTTGTGCCTGTAAGAGTCACATTGATAAATAAACTTATAATAAATGACATTATACGAATAACTCACAGAGAAATTTCCTTTCGAACCGTTAATAGTTTTATCGCTGCCTCCAGCAATATGCACAGCATCTGCTATTACAAGAAGTGCACTCTTTGCAAACTCCTCCGCAGAAATCTTGCGGTATGTCCAGATGCTTCCGTCAAGACCGAGGTAGGTGTAGATGGTTTCCCCGGCTTCATTTTTTCTCTGGGCGCGGATCATGTAGTAGTGTTTCTGGTCGCGTTGCACTTTGAGAAGCCCGTTGCTGCTGCCGGTACTGTCCGTTAATCCTGTCGGAGTGAGGGCAAGGCTGTTTGTGCCCGGTATGATTGAAGTTTCATCCCAGCTTCTTGAGACGGATTTCACAAATCCGTTCGTGTCCATGCTTCCCACCTGGAACCATCCTGAAGCGTTGTTCAGATTCTTTGTCCATATAGTATAGGCGGGAGTGTCTCCGTCGTCGGCAGGACCAAGGAGCCTCGGTTCGTAGTCCCATGTTTTCCAGTACACGCTTTCAATGAATGACTCGTTTCCAAGTGAATCAAGTCCTGTGACACTCAATTCAGGAAGATAGAAGAGATATCCCACGTTTGCAGGCTCCCATTCCCCTGATTTTGCTTTCCATTCGTCGGTATCGAAAATGGCATCGCGGGTTTCCTTGAGGGTGTCAATGTATGAGCTTACGAACGGATCGTTTTTGTCCACATCGGGTGCTGTTGAAATGTATTTGACGACATATTCATAAGGACCTGTAAGCTCGTCGATTGTGCGGAAGGAATCCACGTTGGCTTCCTGAGCCTTCGGGTCGGTTATATTGCTTCCCACCAGATCCGCATCTTTGTAACCCGTTGTTCTTCCTTTTTTGCGGCGGTATATGAACGGTCTCAAATTGGAGACATCCGCGGCATTTCCATAGGGCATGTCCCACGTGACTATGACTTTGCCGGAATATTCTGACTTTGAAGCCCTCACATTGAGACCATAGCCGAACGTGCATCCTTTTTCCGCAATTAAATCAAGATTTGTGTAAGCAAGCTTTTCAGAAGACGATGCCCCCGCATAATTCAGAATTCCTTCCTTGTCCATTTTGTCAGAGGAATCCGCAACCGGAATCACGGCGTATTCAACCGGAATACCCCACGGAATGCGGCTCTGTGTCACCTGCCATACAGCGGCATTGTCAACCGGAGCGGCGGCATATTCATCGGTGAGGGTGATTTTGTTTCCGCTCTGCTCAGCAGTCATGCATGAAATCTTCTCTCCGTCGTTGACCGACACTTCAAGGGTTGAGGCATCCACGTAGAAGAATTCGAAGGCAGGTTTATCAGGTTTTACAGCGGTTTTATCGCGCATGGTGTACCGCATACGCTTTACTATGTATCCTGCGGCACCCGGCACCGCGTTCCATGTGGAAACAATCTTCTTTTCGTATTCTGAAACCGAGGTCTTGAGATCTGTGTTTCCAGGTCCAATCGTGCGTGCCGTGACACTTCCTTCCGCTTGATTGCTTGATTCGGCTTCGGATGCCGCTGTGACTTTCACGATTTTGTCGTCGCCTGAAGTGGTCGCGTCCTTGTAATAGCTTCCAAGCTCATCCTTTGAGAATGTGTAGGTGTAGTACTCGTGCCCGATGCTGTCTTCTGAGACCGTCACGTTTCCAACGATTCCTTCTGCCGGAAGAACAACATTTACAGCGTCGTTTCCGGGAAACTGCACTTTATACGACGAGGCCGCATCGACTTTCTTCCATTTAATTGAGATGGAGTCATAACTCGGGTTCGCTTCATCGAATATGGGGGCCGGAGTTCCGAGTGAATAGGCAGGTTCCGCCGTGGAAGAAATCGGTGCCCCTGATGCCGGTTTTGCGGAAAGGGTGTAGGTGCGGCACACGCCTTCGCTTGAAATGTTTCCTGTGTCTCTTACATTTCCCGGAGTCGAGATGTCCACCACGTATGTCTGACCGTCGGAAATTCCGTCAACAGTCTGTATGTAGGTGAGTGTGTAGGTCCAGCCGCTGTTCACATCCCATGAAATGTCGAAGTGGTCTGTGTATTTCGATTTCACCTTGAAGTTTTCTATGCCCTGCGCGTTGTCGGTAACAATCAGCTCGTTCAATGTCGCCGCGCTGTCCAAGGCTTCTGACGGAGCCCCTGTGCTTCCTTCTGCCGGTGCCGTGCTTCCTTTTGGAACTATGTACATCGTGTACTTGTAGTATCCGTTGTCGTCCGGCATTTTGAATGAACGCCTGCAAGTTGAAACCGAGGCGATTGAAGAGAACGCCTCTTTGAATGTCTGTGTGCCGTAAACATCTGTGTCTCCAAAGCCTTTTTTCTGTTCATAAAGCCAGAATGTGTAGTTTGAGGCCGTGTTTGCACTGGTGATTTCCGACGGGAAGTTGTTCCACACAAAGTTGAATCCTGCTTCCGCACTCACATAGGAGTCTCCCTCTTTCACTGGCGTATATGTTCCAACGGAAAGGACCGCCTGTTTCATTGCCCATCCCGTGGTCGTGCCGGCAGAGTTTTCGGATGTTTCTATGTATGAATATTCTCCGTTCTTTACCAAATCATCAAGCTGGACGCATGACTGGACTTTGTAGTCGTAAAGAACACCCCTGTAAGGTTTGTCTATATTGTCATCCCAAGTTATTTCCTCTCCGGGATTATAGGCATTGTTGTTTTCCGGGTCGGGACTGATTGTCGCATAAACAGCGGACGGCCAGTCTGCCGCAGAATGTTCCTTGCGGTATACCTTGAAGTAGAGCGGGTAGGTGATGTATGAATTGTCTGCGGTTTTGCATACATCGGCTTTTTGCGGAAGTTTGAATGAAAGAGTCACTTTTGACGGGTCGGATCCCTCTGTTGCCTTGAGTTCGACAGGAGCAGCGGGACGCAGACGGTGGAGGGTTTCTTTGTCGAGGACTGCGCTTTCCTCTTCGCTTCCGAAATCAATGTTTCTGGCCACAACCTGAAATTTGTATGAGGTGCTTGGATTCAAATCCGTGATGGAAAGTGTGGTTGCAGAGAGTTCGGAGGCTCGTAATACCTGTGAGGAAGTTTCGTTCTGAGGATTTGTGTATTTAACCTCGTATTCTATTGAAGAAAGATATGTACCGGCATTGCAGTTTGCCATGTACCAGTCTATTTTGACGCAGATTTCGCCAGTTTTTTCGTTCGAAGTGGATTCTATTGAAGTGATATACGGGCGGGCAAGAGAGGAACCCCGGACTGCAAGACTCTGTTTTGTTTCCGTGTATGCGGAGTCAACGGCCGACACTCTGTACCACGCTGTCGATCCAGGGTTCACACGGATGTCTATCGTGGTGTTCGTTGTCTGATCCACCTGCTTGAAGTCGCTTTCCTTCGGGGTTGCGGCATCTGTTCCGTAGATGTAGTAGCGGGAGGCCCCGTTCACAGGCTGCCATGTAAGCTGGATTATACCTGCAAGTCCATTGCTTGCGGAAAGTCCCTGGGGAGCTGCCGACCTTGTCATTCCTGATAGGGACAGTGCAGTGGGGGCCGGAACCAAAGAGTTTTCGCAGGATGCGAACAATCCGCATAAAAGTCCCGCACACAATGCGTAAGCCGTGAAAACACTTTTGAAACGTTTCATATCTTGTACCTTCCTAACCGGAGTGAAAACACATAACGGGAAAACAAGCCCCCAATAGTCCGACACTGTAAAAAGCTGAAAAGTTGCAAAAATCCACAAAAAAAATCAGTAAAAAAAACTTAAACCAACTCTGCGCACAAAAAAAATCCCTTTCGGAACCGAAAGGGAAAACTAAGCGGTAGAAGGGAGTCGAACCCTCGTCTCCAGCTTGGAAGGCTGGGGTAATGAGCCGTTATACGACTACCGCATTTGGAATGATTAGATACTACTCCGAACGAAAAAAAATGTCAACCCCCTTTTGGAAAAAAATTAATTTTTTTTTGAAAATGCAGGAAATTGACAAATGGCGGCCACCTCCCGATTTCATTCGGCAAGTGTTATCAGCGTACGACCGTCTGTAGTCGCCTTGTATGAACCGTCATAGACATATATAGTGGCATTTACCCGTACCTGTGTGTAAGAACTTAAAAAAGAATATGTGCCTTTTTTTATCACAGGTTCAGGAGCAAGAGATTCAAGTTTTCGAATTTCATTGCCGTCCGGCTCATCATATATTCCAACATCAACTTTTGTTACAAATCCGTCAGGATACGGCTGACCTGCGCGCAGGAAGTTATTGAAAGTTGCCCATGTTGGTGCTCCTTGTATAGGGGTGAGCACGCCTGATGAGGAATTGTATTCAACTCTCGGCATCAAGACTTCCAATGCGTTTGCTCCGGTCATTTCGACTGTACCGCTGCCACTGTAGTCTGCATATGACCAGATTGATCTACTTCCAATTTTACCTATCGCAAAAACAGTGGTTGCTCCCGATGACGACGCGGGAATAATAGGCACGCTTCCGTTGAATTCACCGCTGCCGTCGAGAGTCACCGTATAGGCGAGGTTTTTGCCTGTATCCGACTTTGCCCATATAGTCAGGGAACCGCCGGGAAGGCTCAGAGCATTCATATTATTACTGCTGGAATGTCCGATTCTTATGCTGACAGGTTTTGCAATCTTCGGAGTGATTGTCACATCTCCGGCTGGCATGGTGAAAGTGTAGTTTGAACCGCTCTTTGTGACAGGCACTTCCAAACCACCGGTATCCTGCGTTACCTTTACTGAATGTAGTGCATAGCCGGAATTTGCGGTGACTGTAAATTCCACTTCTGCGCCGTATTTTGCAGAGCTCAGAGTGGAGTGTGTGTAATAGGTTGAACTCTCCCAATGTATGTTGTATGAGTTTCTGTTGTACTTTACATCGACTATGGTGCTGCCGTTTGCTTTGATAGGCTGCTGACTTATTGCCTGAGCCGTGAATCCCGTGAAACTTCCTCCAGACGCGCTTGTATCGGCTCCTGTTGTGCCGGTCTTTTCTTCGCGTGCTTTGAGAGTCAGGTTTTCAGCATAAGATGTTCCAGATGCATTTTGGAACAGATGCCTTACAGTGTATGCTGTGTTTGTAGCGGGGTTCCATTTTGCGTAGAGTGTCTTATTTGCGGCAGGCATTATAAATGAAGTTATCCTGCTTCCGGTCGAAGACTCTGCCCATCCGTAAAGTGTGTAGCCTTGGCACGTTGCGGCTGACGCAGAGGGAAGCGTGACCGATGCACCGTATCTCACTGAGACTGTAGACGGCACGGACGGTGTGACCAGACTCTGATCCCGGGAATAGAGACTGCCGGTGTTTTTGTTGTAAGTCAGTGTATATGATTTGCGCTCGTATCTGATTTCAACCTCGGTGGTTCCGTCGGCGGCTATAATCTTTTCTTCAGTGACGGTTCCTGTTTCAAATCCTGTGATACCGGTTTTTATGAACGCCGTCGAATTTGAAATCTGTCCCGTGGTTCCGGCTGCGGTTTCATCCGGGAAATAGATTGAGTCCC
>DGXM01000133.1:5196-23718 GCA_002396325.1 Treponema sp. UBA4232 | reverse complement strand
CCCACAAAAGTGACCGTTCCTTCGGTGGGTTTGTAAATTCCCGAGAGCATATTGAACACCGTGGTTTTTCCAGCTCCGTTCGGACCGATGAGACCAATCAATTCGCCCTGATACAAATCAAGACTGAAATCGCTTACTGCGCGGAGGCCTCCAAACTGAATTGAAATATCTTTTGCACGGAGCAGCAATTCCGGTTTTTCCGCCATCACTCCACCCCCTTTTCTTCAGCTTTTGCCACAGCTTTTTTCGAGGATTTTTTTCCTTTAATCAAAGCGGCGAAATAATCAAATGCACCGACAAAACTCAATTCGCGGTTTCCCAAAAGTCCCTGCGGCCGGAAGAGCATCACGAGAATCAAAATGACCGGATAAATCAACAGGCGGTAATCCTTCAGGAAACGAAGGACTTCCTGCAGAATCGTGAGGACAAATGCCGCCACGACACCACCTGTAATACTGCCCATTCCACCAAGCACGACGTAAATCAATTCGTTGATTGAATTATTGAAAGACGCAAGATCCGGTTTCACAAAGCCGATGAACGGAGCGTAAAGCGCGCCTCCTATTCCACCGATGAAAGACGCAATCACAAATCCAATCATCTTGTAGCGGAACACACTTATTCCGGTGCTGTTTGCCGCAACCTCATCTTCCCGCACGGAAAGTATGGCACGTCCGTAAGTGGAGCGGAGGAAATTCTGCAGGAGGATTATGATGATTACAAGAGTTCCGATTACAGACAAGTACGAAATGAGAGCACCGTAATCAAGCGACGTGGTGAACAATGTTGAAAACTGAAGTCCGTTCGGGCCGCCGGTAAGATTTTTCAAATTCGTCAACACCACAAGGATGATTTCTCCGAACGCAAGAGTCACGATGGCAAGATAGTCGCCTTCAAGTTTTAGAGTGGGGAAGCCGATTAAAAATCCGAAGAACGCGGCGATGAGTCCACCCGCAACGATTGCAAGAGGCATGGGAACATTCAGTTTAGTGCAAAGCAAAATGACAGAGTATGCACCGATTGCCTGAAAGCCCGCCTGACCAAGCGAAAGTTGTCCTGTTATTCCGCAGACCATATTCACGCTGATTGCCATAATTGCATTCACACCGCCCAAAGTGATTACCTGAGCATTGTAGCCGTCTATGACACCAATCTGGATGAGGAGTGCCGGAATCACAACAGCAAGAACTGCAACGACTCCCGGAATCAACATATTTCTTAGTATTTTGTTTTTCATTCAGATTCCTCCATCACACCTTAACGACCTGTTTTTTGCCCAAAAGACCTGTCGGTTTTACGAGCAGCATCAGAATCAAAATGGAATAGGAAATGGCATTGGCATATTGCGAAGAAACGTATGCCTTTACGAGAGTTTCGACAACACCGAGAAGCACACCGCCGACCATTGCGCCCGGCACCGAACCTATGCCGCCCAAAACCGCCGCGACGAATGCCTTCAATCCGGGAATATAGCCCATAGTCGGCTCAATCTGCGGATACGCTGTTGCATAAAGGACTCCGCCTGCACCGGCAAGAACCGCACCGATGACAAAAGTAAGTGCGATTATCCGGTTCACATTTATGCCCATGAGACTTGCGGCTCCCATATCGTAACTCACGGCCTGCATCGCCTTTCCTGTTTTTGTGTAGTTAATCAAAAGATTGAGAAGCAGCATCAAAACAACGGAGCCGACGATAACAATTATCTGGACGTTGGAAATTGAGATGAGTCCGCCGGGGAAAGCCTGAGTGCGCATAGTGTAAGTCACTGTGTCCATTGTGGGGAACGGTCTTGAGTTGGGACCGACGAACGGAAGCACGCGCATAAGATTCTGTAGAATCAATTCCACCGCAATCGCAGTAATGAGGGAATTGAGACGGGGAGCATTCCGTAAAGGACGGTAGGCACATCTTTCAATCAACAGGCTTAAAAGAGCGCAGACCACCATGGCCGCAGCGAGGGCACAAGCAAATCCGAATGGAGTGGCTCCCATTGCCCTGAGCACAAAATAGCCGGTGTAAGCTCCGACCATCATCACATCACCGTGAGCAAAGTTAATCAGTTTGACGATACCATAAACCATGGTGTATCCCAGGGCTATCAATGCATAGATTCCGCCTAGAGACAAACCGTTCACCAGCTGTTTTAAAAAAGTATCGATTTGAAATCCCACTTTTTCCTCCGTTTGTTTTATGGGGAAGCCCGAAAATTTCCAGAGACATATTTTTCCGAGATGCCCTTATCATAAAACGATTGAATCTCAAAACAGAATTTGAGAAAATTGCGGCAACATCGAAAAGATGAAGTTTTTCGAGGCTCCCTTATTTATGATAAATATAAAGTTTTCCTATTATACTATAGATGTAAAAAAATAAAAAGGGGGCATACACATTCCGGCATATACCCCCTTGTACAATGCATCTGCTTTCACGCAGATTTTTCAGACGAAATATTTCCGCCGTCAGGTCAATCAGGCAGATCCGAAAACTTATGAGTTCCCGGAGCCAGCCGATTTATTTGATGTCAACAGTTGCTTCGTAAGCGGCTGTAAGTTTTCCGTCATTCTTCACAAGCTTAATCATAACAGCAGACTTGACAGGATTGTGCTTTTCATCGAATGTGATGTGGCCTGTCACATAGTCACCGCTTGTCTTTTCAAGGGCATCGCGCACTGCAGAAGGCTCTTCGGTTCCAGCTGCAACGATAGCATCCTTGAGCATATACATACTGTCGTATCCCAGAGCCGCGAAAGAGTTGGGGGCGGAACCGTACTTTGCCTTGAAAGAATCAACGAAATTCTTAACGGCCGGCTGCGTGCTGTCTGATGCGTAGTGGTTTGAATAGTATCCGTTCAGCACCTCATCTCCGCCTTGACCTTCAAAAAGACCGACAAGTCCGTCCCATCCGTCTGCGCCGACAACCGGAACATCGATGCCCTGTGCACGGAGCTGCTTTACAATCAGAGAAACGGTGGTGTAATAATCAGGAAGATATACAACCTCGGGATTTGTTGATTTGATTTTTGTGAGCTGAGCGTTGAAGTCTTTGTCGTTCGTGTTGTAAGACTCAGTTGCAACAATTGTTCCGCCCTGAGCAGTAAACTCATTCACGAAATTCTCCATAAGCCCCACAGAATAATCATTTCCGATGTCATACAGAACAGCGGCTGTTTTTGCACCCAGATTCACGGCTGAGAATTTTCCACCGATGCGGCCCTGGAAAGGATCGGTAAAGCATGTGCGGAAGATGTAGTTTCCTGCATCCGTAACGGCAAGGGCTGTAGCGGCTGGAGCAATCTGAACCACACCGTTTGCCTGAGCCTGCTTCGTGATGGAAATTGTCGCACCTGATGTAAGCGAACCGATTACCATGCGGACACCGTTCTTGGTCGTGAGTTTTTTGTATGCGTTGACTGACTTTGCGGGATCTCCCTCGTCATCCTCACAGATGAATTCAACCTGCTTTCCGTTGATTCCACCGGCGGCATTGATTTCCTGCACAGCCAAATCTATACCCTTTTTGCACTCAAGACCGTACTCAGTGTACTGACCGGAAAGAGGAGCAACTCCACCGACTTTAATGGTATTTCCTTTTGAGCCTGAGCATGCAGACAAAGCAAAAGCAGCGAGCAAAGCGACACCGGCAAATGCGCCTTTCAACATTTTGTTCATAGAAAACCTCCGAATTTAAACACTTACCAAATAATCGGGCTGTTACGGATTTTGCCACCCAACCATTTTGTGTAAGGCAATATTCTTTTAATATAATAGTAATTTTTTCAATTTAAGTAAATGATTTTTTTGAAGAAATTTGAAAAATATTGAAGATTTTGCATTGAATACGTAGAAAAGAAAATTGACGATTTTTAACAATTATTTCGCAGACAAAAAAAAACGCCGCCCTTGTATATAAGAGCGGCTACGAAACACATTCGGTTGATTATGCCTGTGCTTCTGCGGGGGCTGCTTCGGGAGCAGGAGCGGCCTTCTTTGCCGCTTTTGCCGCCACGCGGGCCTTGTTTTTCAGGTTAGCTTTGCAGAATTTACAAATCTTAACCTTGTTGCCGTCCACTTCCTGTTCATACAGGGTCTTAATCTGAGCAGTACCACAGATGGCACAAACTCCACGGCCGTGATTAGGTTCTTTGCGGATTCCAGTTCCACGATGTGACTTAGACATGGCTTACTCCTTCTTAGGCCTCAGCTTTCTCAGCCTTGGCTTTCTTTGATTTCTTTGTGTCCTGTGCGTCTGCATCTTCTGATTCAGGAAGCTTGTAGTCAACCAGTTCCAGAATGACTACATCAGCAGCATCGCCCTGACGGAACCCCATCTTTAAGACACGTGTGTATCCACCATTGCGGTCCTTCATACGTGGTCCAATCTCTGTGAAGAGCTTGTTAAGAATCTTTTCATCAGCAATGAATTTTGCAGCGATACGTCTGTTGTGCACAGTATCAACCTTAGCACGTGTAATCAGTTTCTCAGCTGCCTTGCGTACTTCCAGAGCCTTTGCCTTTGTAGTTGTAACGCGCTCATATCTGAACAGGGATGTAACCATGTTGCGAGACATTGCGCGGCGGTGGGCTGTGGTACGTGAAAGCGGATTAAATCCAGTCTTGTGGTTCATTCGTTCTCGTCCTTATTATTGCGTAAGTCAACATTTTTTACGTGACTATAGTCAGTCATTCCAAGACTCAGTCCCTGGGCCTCAAGTTTTGCCTTGATTTCCTCAAGACTCTTTTTGCCGAAGTTTCTTGTCTTTGTAATGTCTTCTTCCGTCTTTTTAGTTAATTCGCCGATGGTGCGAATATTTGCATTCTTCAGACAGTTAGAACTGCGCACTGAAAGTTCAAGTTCCTCAACACTCTTGTTAAGCAACTCATGAATCCAGCCGTCAACCTCATCATGGTCATCTTCGGCTGAATACTCACTTTCGTTGAAGTTCACGAAAATAGCAAAATAATCTTTTACAATCTTCGCCGCCTCAGCCAAAGCATCATCAGGCTTTATAGTTCCATCTGTCCAAACTTCCAGTATGAGCCGTTCATAATCGCTCCGTTCACCGAGGCGAATTGAATCGATAGAATACTTGACCTTCGTTACAGGTGTATAGATACAGTCAATCGGAATCACACTGATATCAGTCTTTCCTTCAGCATTTTCCTCAGCAGACTTATACCCTCTTCCAAGCTCAACCTGAATTTCCATCTCAAGGTGGCCGCCTTCCATCATTTCGAAGACATCCAGCCCCTTGGTCATCACTTCAAGCTGACCTTCCTTATTGAAGTCATCACTCGTAACTTTGCGAGGGCCTTTGAATTCAAAAAGAATCGTATCCTGTTCCACATCCCTAGGCAAGCGCAAGCGAATCTTCTTTAAAGTATCCAAAATTTCCAACGTATCCTCGGAAACATTCGGAATGTTCTCAAATTCGCTGGAAATCGTATGGGTATTATCAGCCGCATCATACCAGGTAATCGTTACCGCAGAGATAGCGTAACCCTGAATCGTAGAAAGCAGCACTCTGCGAAGAGTGTTTCCCACAGTCGTTCCGAAACCTCTTTCAAAAGGTTCAGCCGTAAACTTACCGTAGTCCGCCTTCTCTTCTTCATGCTCAAATGTAATGCCCTTCGGTTTCTTTATTCCTTTAAGCAGATTCTTACGAGCCATGTGAACTCCTTCCATTTGAACTCCTTGGTTCCAAACCGAGCCTGACTTCAGGCTCAGCGTTTCAAAAAATCCTTTTACATCCGGCAGTCGATCGTACCGACCAAATGTAAACTATGGTCTTCCGCATGCAATGACAAAATGTCAAATCAAACTGCACAAGACAAAACGTCCTGCACAGAAAATTACATACGGCGTGTCTTGCGGGGGCGGCATCCGTTGTGAGGAATGGGGGTAATATCGGAAATTGACTTTACCTTCAATCCCAGTGTACCCAAAACGCGGATCGCATTCTCGCGACCGATTCCAGGTCCTTTTACGAATACGTGAACCTCACGCAAACCATAACTCGCAGCACGCTGAACAGCGGTCTCAGCGACTGACTGTGCGGCGAAAGGAGTAGATTTTTTAGCTCCACGGAATCCCAATCCACCAGAAGAAGCCCAAGAAATCGCATTTCCCCTGAGGTCTGTGATTGTTACAATCGTGTTGTTGAAAGTTGCCTGAATGTAGACATTTCCTTCGTAAACACTCTTTTTTTCTTTTCTCTTTCTTTCAACTGCCATTGTTTACCTCCGCTTAAGCCTTCTTCTTGTTGGCAACGGTCTTCTTCTTACCCTTGCGTGTGCGAGAATTAGTGCGGGTGCGCTGTCCGCGAACAGGAAGTCCTTTGCGATGGCGCAATCCACGGTAGCTGCCGATGTCGATAAGACGCTTGATGTTAAGACCAATCTCTGTGCGGAGGTGGCCTTCGGTCTTGTAGTTGTCATCGATAGCCTTGCGGATTTTTGCAAGTTCATCCTCAGAAAGATCATTAATCATTCTGTTGGGATCTGTGTTTGTCAGTTCGCAGATGCGGTTTGCAGCCGGACGGCCAATACCATAAATATATGTCAACGCAATGTTGACATGCTTGTTTGGGAGGTCAACTCCCGCAATACGTGCCATCAGTTACTCCTCAACCCTGTCTCTGCTTGTGCTTCGGATTCTCACAAATAATGCGGATAATTCCGTTCCTTTTGATAACCTTGCACTTGTCGCAGATAGGTTTTACACTGGTTCGTACTTTCATAAAAGTCCCCCTGGGAATCATGCGTATATCATCACTTGACCATGGCAATCCGAAGCGAACACCGCCGCCATGGACTACAGCCAAGTACCCCGCTACTTTAAATTCAAGTAGTGAGTTAATATAGCATATATTCCCTTACTTAATCTAGTCCTTATCGCGAAATTTATTGATTTTTTTTTACAAATTTCGCGGTTTTAAGCCCTTCTTTGTAAATCCATCGTGATGATGCATCTTAAGCAGGGCCTCTACCTGAGCCATAGTATCCAAAACCACGCCGACGATAATCAAGAGAGATGTTCCTCCCATCAACATAGAAATTGACTGCGGGAAGTTGAACACCAACTGAATGATTGTAGGCAGGATGGCGATTACCGCCAGATACAGCGAGCCAGGAAGAATCAGACGGTTTACTACCTTCTGTAAATATTCCTCAGTTTTGTCTGTTCTGATTCCGGGAATAGAACCACCGTTTTCACGGATATTCCTTGCGATTTCTGTGGGGTTCAGGGTTACCTGAGTGTAGAAGTATGCAAAGAATACGATTAACAGAACTTCGATTACATTATAAAGCCAACCAAGTGGATTCAATGCCTGTGAAACACTGCCCAACCAGCGTCTGATACCAGTGTCGCCGGAAAGACCATTGGCAAGCTGCAATGGGAAAGTCAAGAATGCAGAAGCAAAGATAATTGGAATTACTCCTGACGGATTAATCTTCAACGGAATGTATGTGTCCATACCGCCGTACTGTTTGCGGCCCACAACGCGCTTCGCGAAATTAACGCGGATTTTGCGTTCTCCGGACTGCTCGTAAACGATCAAACCGATAATCACGATATAGAACAACAGGGCGATAATTGCGAACACGAGATTCACAGTGCCTGCTGAAACTGCTTTTCCCAATTCGTAGATTGCACTAGGCATGCGGGCCACGATACCTGCAAGAATTATCATTGAGATACCATTTCCCACACCGTGAGCAGTAATCTGGTCACCAATCCATACGGTAATCATCGAACCTGTGGTCACCGTAAGCATTGCAATCAGATTGAACTTCCAGCCACTAAACACCAAAACGCCGGGAACTGCCTGGCTGATGGAGTCAGCATACACAGTAACAACATAGGACTGAATCAGACAGACAAAGATTGTTCCAATTCTTGTCCAAGACTGCACCTTCTGCTGACCGCCTTCCTCCTGGGCAATTCTCTTGAGCGATGGGAAAATGACCAAGGCGAGCTGAAGGATAATCTGTGTAGAGATGTAGGGCATTACACCCAGCATGAACACAGAAAACCTTTCAAACGCACCACCGGCAAAAAAATCCATGTAACTGGCAAACGCACTCTCGGCGCCATTTCCCAGGCTTTCAAAATACTGTGCCAAAAGGGTAGCATTTATGCCCGGGATTGTTAAGACACTTCCTAAACGGAAGACAGCTAGAATGAACAGAGTAAAGAAAAGTTTTGAACGCAATTCCTTGACTCTGAACATATTTACCACAGCATTGTTTGCCATTTCATCACTCCACGTTTTTATTTCGCAGGCTCTTCAGCAGCGGCTACCTTTACGGAACCACCGGCCTTCTCAATCTTTTCTTTTGCAGATGCAGAAACTTTGTCCACATCCACAGTCAACTTCTTGGTGATATCTCCATCGCCAAGCACTTTGATTCCGGTACCGGACTTGGTCAACAAGCCCTTAGCTTCCAGAGTCTCGCGGTTAACTGTCTCACCATCGGCATACTTTTCCTCAAGCTGCTTCAGGTTGAAGATTGAGAACTCCTTCTTGAACGGCTCATTGCTGAAACCGCGGCGTGCGATACGACGATACAAAGGCATCTGTCCACCTTCGAAACCTACGTATGTCTTTCCACCAGAGCGTGACTGCTGGCCTTTGTTACCCTTACCGGCTGTTGTTCCCAGTCCGGAAGATGAACCGCGTCCAACTCTCTTCGGAGCCTTGTTAGCACCCTTAGGGGCATTCAGTGTAAAATCTGCCATTAGTCGATCTCCTCACATTTAACCAAGTGAGCTACGGTCGCTACCATGCCACGGATGGCAGGAGTGTCATTCTGCTCAACAACCGAGTTAATCTTTTTAAGACCCAGGCTGCGGACAGTGGCAACTTTCGAAGGCTTCTGTCCGATGGTGCTCTTTACCAATTCAATGCGTAATTTCTTTGCCATAATCAGCCCCACATATCCTTAAGATTCTTGCCACGAGCCTGAGCTACGGCACGTGCATCCATCATCTGCTCAATAGCATTGAATGTTGCACGGATTACGTTGATGGAAGTTCTTGAGCCCTGAGACTTGGAAATAACATCTGTAATTCCGGCCGCATCCATTACTGCACGCACAGGACCACCGGCTTTAACTCCGGTACCAGGGCATGCAGGCTTCAGCAAAACGGCTGAGCTATTGTATTTACCAATGATTTCATGCGGAATAGTTCCATTCTTAATAGGAAGAGTAACCATATTGGCCTTTGCACGGTCAATGCTCTTTCTGATTGCTTCACTTACATCATTGGCCTTTCCGAATCCGTATCCGATGCGTCCCTTCTGGTCTCCAACAACAGTCAGAGCAGAGAAAGACATCTTGCGTCCACCCTTCTTTGTCACAGAAGTGCGGTTCAGCTTCACGAGCTTTTCTACGAATTCATCCTGAGGCTTTCTTTCACCTCTATCATTGCGGTTCTTGCGATCCTGATCCATAACCACTCCTAGAATTCAATCCCGGCTTTGCGGGTAGCATCAGCAAGGGCCTTAACAACGCCATGATAAAGATACCCATTGCGGTCGAACACGACTTTCGTGATGTTCTTATCCTTAAGGCGAGCACCCAGTGCCTCACCAAGCTTTGTCGCGCTGTCGATATTTGCCTTCAGTGCGATAAAATCCTTTTCCAGTGTAGAGATTGAGGCAAGGGTATTGCCCTCATCATCATTGATTACCTGTGCGTAAAGGTTTTTGCCGCTCTTGAACACAGTCAGGCGCGGACGTTCTGCAGTACCGTACACGGATTTGCGGATGTGAACCTTTCTGTGCAGGCGCTTTCTCTGTTTATCAGTCATTTTTCTCAACATATCAAACCACCTTATTTCACACCAGTCTTTCCGACCTTGCGTCTGATAACCTCAGTATCGTAGCGGACACCCTTTCCCTTGTAAGGTTCAGGCAGACGGAGCTTACGAAGCTGAGCACTGAATTCACCGACTCTCTGCTTGTCGATTCCTGAGACTGTGATTTTTCCGTTCTGATCAGCAGTAACAGTCAAATCGCTGGGAATGACTGCGATGAAGTCGTTTGAATATCCAAGGTTCAAAACAAGTTCCTTGCCCTTCACTTCTGCACGATAACCAACACCGTTGATAATCAGAGCCTTTGTGAATCCGGCAGAAACACCTGTCACCATATTGTGAATCAGGTTGCGATACAAACCGTGAGCTGCACTGGCGGGTTTTGAGCCATCGACGGGAGTTACAATAACCTCCGCACCTTTAACCTCAACCTTTACCAGATTGTTGACTGCCTGCTTGAGTTCACCCTTGGGACCTTTCACGGTAACCAAGTTCTCGGAAACAGTAACTGTTACACCTGCGGGAATAGCCACAGGAAGCTTACCAATTTTTGATGCCATAACTTCCTCCTATCACCACACAGAGCAAATCAACTCGCCGCCAACCTGCTTCTCAGAAGCCTTCTTACCGGTTGTAACGCCTGTTGAAGTTGAAACGATTAATGTACCATAGCCGTTATAGACACGGGGCAAATCCTTGTAACCAGAGTAAACACGGCGACCAGGAGTAGAAATCTTCTTAGCTCCGTGAATCACTGACTTGTTCACATCGTCATATTTCAAAAAGATACGGATAATGCTGTGGCCGTTATCATCCTGAACTTTCTTAAAGTTCTTGATGTATCCTTCAGTCTTGAGGATCTTAACGATTTCCAGTTTCATCTTAGAGGTCGGAACATCAACCTTCTCGTGGTTGACTTTTGCCGCATTCTGGACTTTTGCCAGCATATCTGCTATTGGGTCTGAAGCTGCCATTTTATTCTCCTACACTACCAAGATGACTTAGTGACGCCCGGCAAAAGGCCTTCACTAGCTAATTTGCGGAAACAAATACGACAAATCTTGTACTTGCGCAAATATCCATGTGGACGACCGCAAAGCTGGCACCTGTTATATTCACGAGTGCTGTACTTGGGTTTACGAGCCGCCTTGATAATCATTGATTTCTTAGCCATGAACTTCTTCCTTATTTCCTAAACGGCATTCCAAACTTGTTAAGCAAGACGCGGGCTTCATTGTCTGTGCGGGCGCTTGTTACAATACTGATGTTCATACCAGAAATCTTGACGATTTTATCAAAGTCGATTTCCGGGAAGATAATCTGTTCTGTAATACCAAGAGAGAAGTTTCCGTGTCCGTCAAAACCTGTGGCCTTGATTCCGCGGAAATCCTTAACACGAGGAAGTGCAACGTTGATGAGACGATCGAGGAATTCATACATGATGTTTCCACGAAGTGTCACCATTGCACCCACTTCATTGCCTTCACGAAGCTTGAAGTTTGCAATACTTTTCTTTGCTCTTGTTTTAACAGCCTTCTGACCGGTAATCTGAGTGAGATCTGTAACTGCAGCATCAAGGAGTTTCTTATTCGTGAGAGCCTCGCCAACACCCATGCTCACCACAACCTTTTTGATTGCGGGAATCTGCATCTTTGATGTGTAACCAAATTCCTTAAAGAGCTCGGGAGCGAATTTTTCATTATAGACTTTCTTAAGCCGTGGTACGTAATTTTCCATTACAGTTTTTCTCCACACTTGCGGCATACGCGAACTTTCTTGTCGCCGTCAAGCTTATATCCAACTTTCACAGGGCGTCCGCACTTTTTGCAAACGATTCCTACATTAGAAATATCGAGGGGTGCCTCAACCTCAGCGATTCCACCGGCATCCTGCTCTGATCTTCTTTTAATTGCCTTCTTAACAAGATTGCAGCCAGCCACGAGAACGCGGACATGACCACTCTTTTCGAAAACACGAACCACAGATCCGCGCTTTCCCTTGTCTTTTCCGGCAAGGATTTCTACGTTGTCATCCTTATGGATCTTTACCTTCTGATTCATATTGATTCACAACTCCTTACAGAACTTCCGGAGCAAGTGAAATGATCTTCATATAGTCCATATCACGAAGCTCACGGGCTACGGGTCCAAATATACGCTTTCCCTTCGGGTTCTTGTCGGCATCAACAATAACGCAAGCGTTATCATCGAAGCGGATGTAAGTTCCATCAGGACGGCGGTACTCTTTTGCAACGCGAACGATTACTGCCTTCTGTACTGAACCAGCTTTGATTGTAGAAGTGGGGATTGCTTCCTTCACTGCTACCACAACAACGTCACCAATTCCGGCATAGCGGCGGTGTGATCCACCCAACACCTTAATGCACTGAACCATTTTGGCTCCGGAGTTATCGGCGACAACCAGATTTGACTGCATCTGAATCATACTATTAACTCCTTAACCTTATTTGGCTCTCTCGATGATTGTATCAAGACGCCAGCACTTATCTTTACTGATAGGGCTGCACTCCACGATGCGAACTGTATCTCCCTCATGGGCCTCGTTCTTCTCATCATGAGCCTTGCATTTCTTGGTGCGTGTAACATATTTCTTGTAAAGGCGGTCCATCTTCTTAGTGTCGATTGACACAACAATGGTCTTATCCATCTTATCGCTGGTAACAATACCAACGAAAGATTTCTTACCACCCTTTTTCTGAACATTCTGTTCTTCCACGGGTCAGCTCCTTATTTTGCAATCGCTTCAGCAGCAGCCTTACGGAAGTTCTCCAAATCCTGCTGATGAATAAGTGTATTCAAACGCGCGATCTCACGGCGCATGGTACGCTTCTGCAACGGGTTATCTACATGGCCAACAACCATCTGGAAGCGAAGGTCCATGTACTGCTTCTTAAGTTCATTCCGCTTGGTCACCAACTCGGAATAAGACAAGTTCTTGTCGTCTTTCTTGCTCTTTGCCATATCCTACTCCTTAGTCTACGGTCGGGCGGAAAGCCACTTTTGTCTTGATTGGCAGTTTACTAGCGGCAAGATGCATGGCTTTTGCAGCCAGATTCTTGTCAACTCCACCAACTTCAAACAAAATCATACCGGGTTTAATCACTGCCGCCCAGAATTCCGGAGCACCCTTTCCTTTACCCATACGAGTATCGGCAGGCTTCTTGGAAACAGGCTTATCAGGGAACACACGGGTCCACAACTGGCCCTGGCGGTTGATACAGCGGTTGATGGCCACACGGGCAGCCTCAATGTGCTTTGCACTCAACCAAACCGGCTCCATGGCAACCAGTGCCACATCACCGAAGTCAACATAATTGGTACGTGTAGCATTTCCTGTAGGACGACCGCGCTGTACTTTGCGGTGAGCTACTCTTTTAGGACTAAGCATTTTCTACTTTTCCTCCCTCAGATTTCGGAGCGCGAGAAGATTCAGAACGGTGTGAACCATTGGGACGCTCGCGACGATTTCTCTTTCCAAGATCACCGGTTTCCTCAGGCTGCTCACGGCCATATTTCATTCCATTGTAAACCCAGACCTTAACACCGATTTTTCCATAGGTGGTCAGAGCTTCATAGAATCCATAGTCAATGTCGGCGCGAAGAGTGTGCAGAGGAACACGTCCTTCCTTGTGCTCTTCAGAGCGCTTCATCTCAGCACCGCCGAGACGGCCGGAAAGACGAATCTTAACTCCCAGAGCTCCACCCTTCATTGCGTTTGCAGATGCCTGCTTGAGAGCCTTGCGGTAAGATCCGCGGCCAGCAAGCTGACGGGCAATGTTCTGAGCGATCAAGGATGCATTGATTTCAGCACGCTTAACTTCCTTAATCTTGATCTGAACTTTCTTCGGTGTCTGGACATTCTTGTTCAACTGAGCCTGAATATCCGCACTAATCTTTTCAATTGTGGCACCCTTCACACCGATAATCACGCCAGGACGAGCTGTGTGAATAACGATTGTGACGCGCTGGGGATGTCTGATAATCTCAATCTCCGCGATATCCGCATTCTTACATTCAGGAAGATCATTAACCATCTTGCGGATCTTGATATCTTCCAAGAACAGGTCTGCATATTCACGAGGATCTGCATACCAGCGAGACTGCCATGTCTTGTTCACTCCAAGACGTAATCCGATAGGACTAACTTTCTGACCCATATTACTTACCCGCCTTTTCGTCAACTACGACAGTGATATGGCACATGCGCTTAATCAACTGATCAGCGCGACCGCGTCCGCGGAACCATACTCTCTTCAGCCTGGGACCTTCGTCAATGCGAATCTCTTTAATGTAGAGCATATCCTCAGCCAAATTCTTGTTTGCATAAAGTGCGTTAGCAACAGCAGATTTCAATGTGCCGTTGATAAGTCTTGCACCCTTCTGCGGCATAGTCTCAAGAATTGCCATAGCCTCTGAACAGGTCTTTGTTTTGATTACATTAGCTACAGGGCGTACCTTAGTAGGGGAAGCAATCAGAAATTTAGTCGTTGCGACATAACCTTTATTTTCTGCCATTTCCAGCCTCCTTATTTAGCACCTGCGCCTTTGTCTGAACCGCCATGTCCTTTGAAGGTACGTGTCGCAGCAAACTCGCCCAGCTTGTGACCAACCAAGTTTTCTGTTACGTACACCGGAATCCATGACTTACCGTTGTAAACGGAGATGGTGTTTCCAACCATTTCCGGGATGATTGTGGAGCAGCGTGAATATGTTTTAATCATTTTCTTATCTGCTGCTGAAGCCTTATTCATTTCTGAGACCTTCTTGTAGAGTGATTTATCTACGAAAGGTCCTTTCTTAACAGATCTAGACACTTTTAACTCCTACCTACTTCTTGCGGCGGCTAACAATGAAACGACTTGAAGTCTTTCTCTTGTTGCGGGTCTTATAACCACGACAAGGCTGTCCCCAAGGAGTAACAGGCTGATGTCCCTTACCGGCTCCTTCACCACCACCAAGCGGATGATCAACAGGGTTCATAGCCATACCACGAACTGTCGGGCGGATACCTCTCCAGCGCGCGCGACCGGCTTTACCCAGTGATGTATTCATACGATCCTCGTTTCCGACGATACCGATTGTTGCGTAGCATTTTCCGTTCACACGGCGAAGCTCTCCAGAAGGAAGTTTGATTGTAACATACTCACCTTCTTTAGCAGCAACCAAAGCACCTGCACCTGCAGAGCGAACAAGCTGTCCGCCGCGGCCCAAGGTCAACTCGATGTTATGTACTGTAAAACCAACAGGAATTGCAGACAATGGCAATGCGTTTCCAACAGTAGGAGCTGCATTCTCACCAGACATAATCTTCTGGCCCACAGTCAGATTCTTAGGAGCGATGATATAGCGCTTCTCTCCGTCAGCATAAGCAATCAGGGCGATGTCCGCTGAGCGGTAGGGATCGTACTCGATTGTTTTCACTGTTCCGGGAATACCGTGCTTATCACGTCTAAAGTCGATTTCACGATACTTTCTTTTATGACCGCCACCCTGGTGACGTACAGATATACGTCCGCCGGCTCCGCGACCAGCCTTTCTAAGTCGGCCTGAAGTCAAGCTCTTCTCGGGTTTATCGGCTGTAATTGCGTCGCGTACCAAATCAACGCGTCCGCGTGTGCCTTTTGAATAAGGCTTGTATACTTTAAGAGCCATATGGTTCCCCTTACTTACTGCTCAAAGGCTCAAACGCCTTCAAACACCTTAATTGACTCGCCAGGAGCAAGCTTAACGATAGCTTTCTTGTAGCTGGCAGTTCTTCCAGGTCTTCCACGAAGACGCTTCATCTTGCCCTGAACATTGATTGTAGTGCAGTCAAGCACCTTAACATTGAACAGGCGGCGTACAGCTTCCTTAATCTGAATCTTTGATGCATCAGGATGCACAACAAAAGTGTACTTATTCTCCTCACGCAAAGCTGTTGCTTTCTCAGACAGGATTGGCCTTATAAGAATATCTTCATAATTCATTATTCTGCCTCCAGTTTGCCGTAGAATTCAGACAGATTCTTTGCAGCGCCTTCCAGCATAATAACCTTTCTGGCGTAGAAGAGGTCATGTGCACGCAGACGGTTGAAAGACAGGAAGTAAACATTAGGAAGGTTCTTTCCGGCACGCTTAATCAGCTTGTCATCATCCTTCAGGAGGATAACTGTGCGGGTCTCTTTTGCAACCTGAGCAGCTTTGTCTGCCTGAGTCAGATTGGTAAGAATCTTAACCAAATCCTTTGTCTTTCCGCTTTCAATGGTGAAATCCTCGACAACAGTAAGTCTGTCGCTCTGAGCCTGAAGACTCAAAATGGACTTCATCGCAAGACGCTTTTCTTTCTTTGGAAGAGCATAGCTGTAATCACGGGGCTTGGGTCCAAAAATTGTACCGCCGCCAACCATAATCGGAGACTTCTTGTCACCACGGCGTGCGTTACCAGTACCCTTCTGCTTGTAAGGCTTGGCGTTTGAACCATGAACCTCAGCGCGGCCCTTTGTACATGCTGTTCCAACACGTTTATTTGCTAATTCGTTAGTGATGGCATAGTAGATAACATCCTCGTTCACAGGGAGACCGAAAATCTTATCATCAAGATTGATTGTCCTGAGTTCTTTTCCATCGGTTGAATAGACTTTCTTTTCCATAATATTCCTCTATTCCTCGACCTTATTTCTTGACTGCAGCCTTAACGATAAGCGTGCAATTCTTAACACCAGGCACTGCACCCTTTACCATCAAAACCTTCAGCTCAGGGTCCACTTTCACAACCTTGAGATTCTGCACAGTAACACGCTCAAATCCCATATGACCTGGCATCTTGATACCTTTAAGTGTGTGTCCTGGAGTTGTACAACATCCAGTACCGCCTGCTTCGCGATGGAATTTAGAACCGTGTGTCGCACGTCCACCGTGGAATCCCCAGCGCTTCATAACACCCTGGAATCCCTTACCCTTTGAGGTAGCGGTCACATCAATAAAGCGAACCTTGTCAAAAAGTTCCACGCCAATCTGATCACCCACTTTTACTTCACCGTCAAAATCACGGAATTCCTTCAAGTGGCGCTTAGGCGTAACATTCTCGGGGAACTGTCCTGCGTAAGGCTTTGTAACTTTGCTTGCCTTCAAATCCTCAAGACCAAGCAAAACAGCATTGTAGCCGAACTTTTCCTCTGTCTTTGTAGCAATGACCGTATTGGGCTCGACGCGGATCACGGTTACCGGTGTCAGGTTTCCGTTTTCGTCAAAAACTTGGGTCATTCCCACTTTTTTTGCTATCAGACCTTTCATCTGAATACTCCTATTTGGAAGAACAAACCTTTCGGTCCTGCTTCCCTCGGCCGCCATCCCCGATCCAGGGGACCGTTACCGTTTAATTACAGCAGACCATCACCAACGGTGATTAAAATCTTACTGTTTGATATCTACATCAACACCAGCGGGCAGCTCCAGCTTCATCAAAGAATCCATAACTGCCTGGCTCGGCTCAAAAATATCAATAAGGCGCTTGTGTGTGCGCATCTCAAACTGCTCACGTGATTTCTTGTTAACGAATGTTGAACGAAGAACAGTCACCTTGTTAATTCTTGTTGGCAGGGGGATTGGGCCTGAAACCTTTGCACCCGCCTTCTGAACCTGCTGCACGATGTCTTTTGCACTCTGATCGATAAGAGCCACGTCAAATGCGCGAAGTCTTACACGAATCTTGCCGTTTGCCATCATTTACTCCTACTTGAATTGAAGAGGCACTCAATGAGCACCTCTCCAAATCAATTTAACTACTCGATAATCTTTGTAACCTGACCAGAGGCGATTGTGCGTCCACCCTCGCGGATAGCAAGGCGGAGACCCTCGTCCATAGCAATCGGGTGAATCAGGACACCGGTAATCTTAACATTGTCACCGGGCATAACCATTGCGCTGGGGTCATCCAACTTCACTTCACCAGTAATATCTGTGGTGCGGAAGTAGAACTGTGGGCGGTATCCATCGCGGAATGACTTCTTGCGTCCACCTTCTTTCTCGGTCAAAACGTAAATCTGAGCCTCGAACTTTGTGTGGGGGTGGATTGTTCCAGGAGCAGCAAGAACCTGTCCACGGATAACATCCTTCTTTTCAACACCGCGCAACAGGATACCGGCGTTGTCTCCAGCCATACCCTCCTGCAGAGTCTTGTTGAACATTTCGATACCGGTAACAGTTGAAGAAGCTGTCGGGCGGATACCAACGATTTCAACGGGGTCACCCATGTGAACAACACCACGCTCGATACGACCTGTAACAACAGTACCGCGTCCAGAGATTGTGAAGATGTCCTCGATAGGCATAAGGAAGGGCTTCTGATCATCGCGAACGGGATCATCGAACCATGTGTCCATAGCTGCAAGAAGCTCTTCGATGCACTTTGTGTTTTCAGCATTGTCAGACTCGTTCAAAGCCTTGAATGCAGAACCCTGAATGATAGGTGTGTCAGGAGAGAACTCATACTTTGTAAGAGCATCCTTAACATCCTCAACAACCAATTCAACCAGGTCCGGATCAGCAATATCAACCTTGTTCAGGAAAACGATAATCTTCGGAACTCCAACCTGGCGAGCAAGAAGCAAGTGCTCCTTTGTCTGAGGCATAACACCGTCTGTAGCGGCAACAACCAGAATGGCTCCATCCATCTGAGCGGCACCAGTGATCATGTTCTTAA
>DGXM01000133.1:0-5143 GCA_002396325.1 Treponema sp. UBA4232 | reverse complement strand
CATGTTCTTAACATAGTCAGCATGTCCGGGGCAGTCAATGTGTGCATAGTGGCGCTTGTCTGACTGATACTCAAGATGGCGGCTATTGATTGTGATACCACGCTCTTTTTCCTCTGGAGCATTGTCGATTTCATCATACTTCAGAAGCTTGTCACCGTACTTCTTTGCACAATAAGCGGTGATAGCTGCGGAAAGAGTGGTCTTACCATGGTCTACGTGACCGATGGTACCAACGTTCATGTGAGGTTTAGTTCTTTTGAACTCTTCCTTTGCCATGATTTTCTCCTTGCCTTACAGATTTTTTCTGCGGCATATATAATTTCATGTGCTGCACTTTAAGCCAGAAAATGCCACCCCTAAAAGGTTAGCGACACTTTCGCATACACACTTTTACCAAAACAATGATGATTATAATAGAAGGAACTTGCGCTCAATCTACTTCATCCTTTCGAAGCAGCCGGTCATCTACCACCGAACACTGTAAAAACAGCCGGTTTGGGTTCAACAACCACCTTCCGACAGACAGGAGCCTGCCGGAGCGTCAGAAAACCCTGGATTGCTTCTTTTCTGGACCCCGCCAACGACGGAACCTACATTCTAGGGCTGCGGAAACCTGAAAACCGGGTGTGAACCGATTGACTTTACGATTTTCGCCGGACAGCCACACACCGTCCGCTGACTTCTCAAATAACCAACCCTTTGCAGGGCTCACCCAATGCGGGTGCAGAATGTTCCTAATTTATACACTATTTGCAAACTTTGTGCAAGGGGTAGGAAGATTTTTTTGCAATAAAAGCTAAAAAAAAATCCCCTGCGCAAAACAGGGGACTTTCGGTCAGAAAAAGTATTCTACCATCTGTAATGAGCGAACGCCTTGTTGGCCTCCGCCATCTTATGTGTATCTTCCTTCTTCTTATATGCGGTACCGGTATTGTTGAATGCATCGAGCAATTCAGCAGCCAGAGTCTCTGCCATTCCGTGTCCTGAGCGGTTGCGGGCGGCGGTAATCATCCAGCGCATTGCCAATGCCTCACGGCGGGCCTCACGAATCTCAACAGGCACCTGGTAGGTAGCTCCACCAACGCGGCGGCTCTTCACTTCCACCATCGGCTTCACATTGTCCAGAGCCTTAAGGAACACCTCGAGAGGATCCTTGTCTGTCTTGCCCTTGAGTTTTTCAAAAGCTTCATAAACAATATTCAAGCAAGTCTGCTTCTTTCCGTCAAGCATCATGCGGGTGACGAACTTTGAAACAACCGGGCTGTTGTACTTTTCATCAGGCATAACCGGGCGGTTAATTGATTTCTTATGTCTTCCCATCGTCTAACCTCCTCTATTAAGCCTTCGGCTTCTTGGCACCGTACTTTGAGCGGGCACGCTTGCGTCCGTCAACGCCAAGAGTATCTTTTGTACCGCGGATAATGTGATAACGCACACCAGGAAGATCCTTTACACGTCCACCGCGCACCAAAACGACAGAGTGTTCCTGCAGGTTGTGTCCAATTCCCGGAATGTATGCAGTAACCTCGATTCCATTGCTCAAACGAACACGAGCAATCTTACGCAAAGCTGAGTTCGGTTTCTTCGGTGTCATTGTCATAACACGGGTGCAAACACCACGTTTCTGCGGGCAGGACTGAAGCGCGGGAGCTTTTGTTCTGTTTGCCGCTGACTGACGACCTTTACGAATTAACTGGTTTATTGTAGGCATCGGCCTATTCTCCTATATTTTCGCCGAGCAGCACCTCGGACAATTTTGCCAATTCAAGGATACCTCACAAACTGATGTTTTGGAGATTCCCTCAAATGAATTCAACAGGTTGGAATATTGTACCGAATTCAAAGCAAGTACGTCAAGTGAATTCAAATGAATTCGGCACGTTTTTTTTTACAAGGAAGATTAGTCCTCCTCGTTCATCTCCATTCCACCCATCATATCTTCCTCTTCCTGGCGCAAAAGCTCACGCTCCTGACGTCTGAGTTCGAGGATTTCCTCCATCTGCTGATCAAGATCCGCATTTGAAGAGTCGGTCAACTTGATATTCTTGTACTGCTTCATTCCGGTACCGGCAGGAATTATGTTTCCGATAATCACGTTTTCCTTAAGACCGCGCAAGTGGTCCACTTTTCCTGCAATGGCGGCATTGGTAAGAACCTTTGTGGTCTCCTGGAAAGATGATGCCGAAATAAAGGAGTCTGTCGCAAGAGCAGCCTTCGTAATTCCCTGGAACATCGGGCGCGCAATCGCAGGTTCAAGACCGGCGTTCTTTATGCGCTGATTTTCCTCATGGAATTCGTACTTATCCACCTGCTGACCGAAGATGAACTTTGTGTCACCGACCTTAACAACCTCGACCTTTTTAAGCATCTGACGGATGATTGTTCCAATGTGCTTGTCGTTGATTGCAACTCCCTGTGAAAGGTACACGGACTGAATCTCATCCATAAGGAAGTTCTGCAGTTCGTCCTCACCGAGGATTGCAAGCACGTCATGCGGATCCTTTGAACCGTCGCACAACTTTTCACCGGCTTTCACATGGTCACCATCACGCACAAGAAGACGCTTGTTCATCGGCACGGAATGAGTAAACTCCTTTCCATACTCGTCGGTAATGACTATCTCACGCTTGCCCTTCACAACTCTCTTGAATTTCACGAGACCTGAAATCTGAGCAATGACGGCAGGATTCTTTGATTTTCTACCTTCGAACAATTCAGAAACACGGGGAAGACCCAAAGTGATGTCGTTTGCCTTTGCGGCTTCCTTAACCATCTTTGCAAGGATGACACCCTTCTCTTTCTCCACATGCTGCTTGTCTTCAACCAGAATCTGAGTTCCGGCCGGAAGATGATATGAACCGACTTCATTACCATTATCATCACGAATCACAAGGCGCGGCTGCTTGACATCAAGGTGCAGATCCGTGATTGTAAGCTCGCGAACCTTCTTTCCGTCCTTTACAACGTCATGTTCCTCGACAGTGGTACCGGGGATAATGTCCTCATAATGCACGTATCCGGAAACTTCCGCGATAATAGGCTCTGCGAAAGGATCGATTTCACCGTAAGGCTTGTTCTTCGCAATCACGGAACCCACGGATGTATAGGCGGCATAAATGGTAGAACCGTTTGCAACCTCGACATCCTGATCGGAACTTACCAAATACAGGGTGTTTTCCCTGATTTTGATTCTTCCGTTGGTTGAGGGGAAGATTTTCTCTCCGCCCTTAATCATAATCGGACTGTCGGAGCGGACACGGCTTTCATCCTTTACGAGCACCTCATCGCCTTTTTCAACTGCATAAGTCTGGAAAAGACGGCAGACCTTCATTGTACCGCGGCGGGAGAACAGCCAGTTTCCGTTTTCAAGAACAACGTGGGCAGCATTGGACATTTCGGAAACATAGACGTCGTACTTCATCTTCAATGTACTATCAGATGTATTTGCATCCGCAGCACCACCGGTATGGAATGTACGAAGAGTCAACTGTGTACCCGGCTGACCGATGGACTGAGCGGCGATTGTTCCCACAGCCTCACCGACTTCCACTATCTTGTTGCGTGCCAAATCCTTTCCGTAGCACTTCACGCAGATTCCATATTTGCTTTCGCAGGTAAGAACCGTGCGGATTTTCACTTTTTCAACACCGGCCTTGTCAATCTTTTCAGCAAGATGCTCATCGATGTAAGTGTTTACGTCGGCAAGAAGCTCACCGCTTACAGGGTCAACAACACGCTCGATTGTGTAGTGTCCCTCAATGCGCTCTGCCAACGGAACCTTCACTTCGTCTCCGTCTTTGATTGCAGTGTAGTCGATACCGTTGATTGTACCGCAGTCCTCTTCATTAACCACGACATTCTGAGCGACATCAACAAGACGGCGTGTCATGTAACCGGCATCAGCAGTCTTAAGAGCTGTATCGGAAAGACCCTTGCGGGCACCGTTGGATGAAATGAAGTATTCGATAACCGAAAGACCTTCCTTGAAGTTCGAGCGGACCGGAAGTTCGATGATTTCACCGTTAGGCTTCTGCATCAAACCACGCATTGCGGCCAGCTGAGAAATCTGCTTCTTGGATCCACGGGCACCGGAGTTTGCCATCATATAGATGGTGTTGAATCCGTCCTTGTCTTTCTCAAGCTGCTTGTACATGATGTCGGTCAATTTATCGTTGGCCTTCTGCCATGCGTTGATTGAATTCTGACGGCGCTCGGAAACTCTCATGTCTCCCTGTTTGGTGGCCTTTATGAAATCCTCGACCTCACTGTTCGTCTTTCCGACAATGTCCTTCTTTTCCTCAGGAACGATGATGTCATCCATGGAAAGTGTGGCTCCATAGAATGTGGCATTCTTGTATCCTGTCGCCTTGATTGCATCAAGCATCAGGATTGTGAGCCACGAGCGGTCGGAAAGAAGCACATCGCGGAGAAGCTTTTCAACCTCGGCGTCTTCCATCGGCTTTTCACGGTTGTAAAGCCTGTCGATTTTCGCTCTCATTTCACCGTCGGCAAGGATGGCCTGAATCTGCTCATCAGAAGGCTTTTCGGTACCGAACTTTGCCACAGAAAGGGATTTCAATTCCTTGTCGCTGTCCTGCTCGCAGTGATACACCCTCTCAATCATTCCACGGAGTTCTTTGTCTCCCAGACGCTCGTTGTAGTAATCAACTTCCGCCGGCATAGCCTCGTTGAATGAGAGACGGCCTGCTGATGTAAGCACATAATTGCAGTCAGGATTTGTATCGTGATGCAGGTGTTTGTTCAAAATAGACTTGTGGACGCGGATTTCAGTCTGCCATTCGATGACACCGTTCATTGCGGCAAGGCGAACCTCATCGGCGGAATTGAATCTCTTGTGCTCAATGCGGACGCCGTCGCCCTTGTCCTCCACATAGGAAGCCATAACCGCCACTGTAGGAGTTGTGTCAATCTTTCCGTCTTTTTCCGTAACGACAACCGGGCCTCCCTTTGCGTGCGGCTTTACGGAAGTCATATAGTAGATTCCCAAAACCATGTCCTGGGAAGGATATACGATTGTCTTTCCGTTTGCAGGGTCAAGAAGGTTGCGTGCAGAAAGCATGAGTGTCCAACATTCCATCTGAGCGGCCTGTGTAAGAGGCACGTGGATAGCCATCTGGTCACC
>DGXM01000002.1 GCA_002396325.1 Treponema sp. UBA4232 | reverse complement strand
GGATCGAAACTGTTCTGGGTCTCATTCAGCACAAGCCGTCCCTCTTTCAGGTAGAAGTTGCGGCTCAGATAGAACACTTCCCCACCCTTGAGGACTATGTCGCCGGTGATTGCCCACAGTGAGTTTGCCGTATCCATTGAAAGATGAACCGGTGTGGCGGGAGCAAGAAGCGTCCGCATAATGGGATTCACGACAATCATCACCTTCTGTCCGATAAGGAAGTCCATATCCACGTTTATGCCAAGCCTTGAGGTATCGGTCTTTGTTTTTCCGGTAAGTGACGAGAAATCCAACTCCGTTATGCTGTCAAGGATAGACACGGTTGCATTGTTCAATGTGGCCTCTCCCGAAAGCACCACCGAATCCTCAGTATATTTGAGTTCCGCCTCAAGTCCAAGCTGTCCCTTCAGATCCATAAGCGGCACATCCACATCTATGGGAATATCGCCGGAATTCGTGCTTAAAGTGGCTGTAATCTCTTCAGGCTCCCATCTTCCCATGCGGGCATGGGCTCCCACGCTCAGAACATTGTTTCCAATTGAAAAATCGGTTACCGGAATGTCGAATTCATCCTGAACCATGGAAAGTTCGACTCGTCTGGCAGTGAGATGCTCGGAAATGAAATCGGGGGAATTAAAATCAAGGTTCTCGAAAGCAAGGAAACCCTCGAATACAGGATCCCTCAAAAGACCGGAGATGTCCATAAATCCCTTTACCTGGCCTTTATAAATAGAAAGAAGGTCGGAGTTTATGATGTAGTCGAAACTGGGCAAATCAATCTGCAGATTCTGGAAATGCAGGTCCATCATGCTTTTCACGATGCTTCCGTTCATATCAAAATGGAAGGGTTTGGATTTGTCCACGGTAAATGCCATCTCACCCGAATCCTTCACCATGCCGCTTATGCCAAGGTACTCGTCGGAAGTGATGACTGTGACTCCGGGGCTGTGCTGGGCAACGAAATGCAGGGGTATGTCTTTTTTGAGAATGCCGCCGGAAAGAGGGTCTGCATCTATGTAAAGCGTTATTTCGCTCGGCAGTCCAAGAAGCGATGTGAATCCGGCCTTTTCTTCAGGGGGAGTTTTGTTGCTTGTCACGGTAAACACCATCGGAGCCGTGAAAGGTTCGGCACTTCCTATTTTGGCGGAAAAATCGGACTGAACAAGACCGTCGAAAGATGAAAGATCGAATGTGCCCATTATGTTGTCAAGGTGGAAATACCTCCAGTCGGCCTCGATGTGTGAGATATTTATGTTTTCTTCTATAATTGATGCCTCTCCCTTTGCGTGCACGGGTGCTCCCTTCACCTGCATCGAGAGGGAATCAAGCACGAGGTTCACGTAAGGATTGTCAACCGTTCCGTTTGCGGAAATTGTGGCCGTGAGAGTGTCATCGTCATGCTGATTCTTGAAAAGGGAACCCATGGGAAAATCTTCAATCAGTGCCTCAACGCTGAAGAAAAAATCGCTCTTCGCATTCTGCACAGAAAGCGGCGACTGCAGCGGATTCGAGACATTTCCCGTAACGTCTATGTGTTCCTGCGACATCTGACTTGCAACCTGGAAACCGAAATTCAAGGAATCGAACACGCCTTCTTCGGTGAAGATCCATTCGGCTCCCCCTTCGCCTTCAAGTTCTGAGGCAGTGTCAATGTAAATGATGTCCGTAAGCTCAAGGGAGTCGTTGTCTATGGTTCCGGCCACTGAAATCTTCGGGGCAAGTCCGATTTTTCCACCTATTTCCTCTATCTGGAAATTCTCAATGTTCACGTGGATTCCTTCAAGCGCGGAGTAGGAAAAAGAAGTCTGTGTGGAAAACGCCAAAAGCATGGAGCCGACCGCGACCGGGAAATCGGAAAACTGTAGAGCACCGTTGAGAGGATCGTTGAGATTCACGAAAACCTCAAGATTGTAGTCTCCTGAAATGTTAAGCCATTCCCCCATAGTGTAAACCCCCGTGAATTCATAGGGGATATGGTTCACATTGCAGATTGTGGAAAAGAGCACCTGGCGGTCTTCGGCTGAAATGTCCGCATTGACGGTGGCCTGCACCGACTGGTTTCCATACACAAGATCCAGCTGCGTAACCTGCACCGACTCCTGGTTTCCGTCAAACGAAAGAAGAAGCATCTGACGGTCCTTCTGTGTGTTTGCAACGACCACATAGGGCGAGTTGTAGGTTATATTCTTCAGATCAGTGGAGACGAAAAGCTCGCATGAAGTGATGAAGGGCTCAAGTTTCGGAAGAAGCGCCGTGACTTTTCCCTGTGTCTCTTCGGGAAGAAAGAACGAGCCGGCCTTTGCAATCGTGTCTATGTAAAAACGGTCCACCGCGACATGGGCCTGTATATCCTTTGTCTTAAGCACAACACTGCCGTCCACGCGGATTTCTCCCGGAGCCTCCTCTTCCTGATGCGAGTAATCGTTTACCTTGAGGGAAAAATCCAGAGAACCCGGTGTCGGAAAAACATCGACCTGAAGTGCGGTAAGGGCCTGTTCCCCGAGATAAAGCTGCGGCATGAAACAGGTGAATCCGTCGTCGATGGGATCCACGTACATCTCACCGCTTACAAGCCCGCCGTTGGGAAGCTTGAAATGCTCGAGAACCACTTCGCCGCTGGGGATTTTCTTCGGTATATTGAATGTGCCTGTGACTTTCGCCCCCACCATGGGACCATAGGCATTGATATATCCGATACGCAGAAGATTTTTGTCGCCGCTCAGATTGAACGAAACAGTCTCTCCCTCGGGAGTGATTTTTCTGGGCAGGGAGAGAGAGCCTTTTGCCTTCCAGTCGTATGCACCGTTGAGGATGTTCAGATTCGCAGAGGCATCGGTGGAAATGCGCACACCCTTCGCATAGGAAAGAGCTCCTTTAAGCGGAGGCATCTTCACAAGGCTGAAGGGATCAAGGTTTTTCGTTGAAAGATCCAGGGCGACATCCCCGGAGGAAAGATTGCATTCAGCGGAGATTGCGTATGGAGACGAGCGCTGGGTTGTCTTGAGCATGGCAGAGCCTTCGTTGTAACGCAAAAGGAATTCCGTGCTCTTAAGAGAATAATCGGCCTTGGAATACTGATCCAAAGCAACAATCGCCGAACTCCCCGAAATCTCCGGCATGAAATTTCCCTTCACTGAAAAACGGGTTCCGACAGTCTGCTTTTTAAGTGCATCAAGCGTCGCAAAGGCATATCCGTTCAGATTCGCAGAAATTGACACAGAGTTTTCCCTGCTGAGCGCAAGAGATTTTATCCCGGCCAGAAGATCTATGCCGCTTTGTCTGTAATGCACGTTTATGTTCTTGAACTGGATTGCAAATGGAAGGGCCGTAAGCACTTTATGGATTTTCTCAAGAGTCTCCGTTCCCAAAAGCCTGAGTTCGGAAGCCCCTTCTGGACTTATTTTCACATTGTTCTTTCCTTCATCTTTTTTTTCATTGGTTCCCATAAGAAGCTGTATTTTTTCCAGGATCCGTGAATATTTGTCCCTGTCGAATTCGATTGTCACATCGTTTATGAGCAGTTTGGAAAAAGCGTTGTCAAAATCACCCTTCAGGACAGACTTGAGGCTGTAACTGATTACGGCATTCCTTATGGTGAGCATCTCCTCTCCTGTTTCCTCATCGAACACAGTGATGCCGTTTATGTGGATTCCGGTAAGAAGAGACGGAGATAGTTTCCTGTATGAGATTCCGAGACCTGTTTTTTTCCTGAGCATGTCACTGACTTCCGCTTCGTATTCCGCGACCACACCGTTGATAAATTTATAGACGGGCCGCAATGCAGAAAACACTGCCCACATCAGCAAGATGAAGAGAACAATTCCTATGAAGTTCTTTATCCACCGTTTCATCCCAAGAAAACTTCAATCCGACCGATTGAAAAAGCCCTCCGAATATGCAATACTTAGGACCGTAAGGGGATAGGCCGCATGGCAAAAAAGCAAAATCCGGCGAATCTCCAGACACCCCCTACATTGTAACAAATTTTTGCAATTTATAGAAGGATTTTTTATGGTATTACAAAATTTTATAGTCCTTGAAGGCATCGACGGTTCAGGCACATCAACCCAGCTGGACTGCATAAAAAACAACACAAAGGGAAAAAAGTTTCTGTTCACAGAGGAGCCGACATCATCGGCAACAGGCAGATTCCTGCGCTCAATGCTTAAAGGAGATGTTCCGGTGAGCAATGAAACGGCGGCATACCTTTTTGCGGCCGACAGAAACGAACACATAAACGGCCCCCTCGTGATTGACGGAGACAGGCATCTTGTCACAGGCGTGCGCGAGGCATGCTCCCAGGGATACAAAGTCGTGAGCGACCGCTATCTTTTTTCAAGCCTCGCATACCAGAGCATTTCCTGTCCTCCCGAAATTCCGCGTCTCGTGAACTCAAAGTTTCCGCTTCCCCGTCTTCTCATTTATTTCGACATAGATCCCCGCGTGTCCCTTAAAAGAATCGGCGGCCGCGATGTGACCGAAATATACGAAAAAGAGGATTTTCTCTCAAAAACAGTGACGCAGTACAAAAAAGTGCTCGATGAATACAGGGCAAAAGGCGAAGGTATGGACATCGTGACCATTGACGCCTCATCTTCAAAAGAAAAAGTGCAGAGCATCATCGAGGAAATCATACAGAAAGAGATTTGGCGTGACATTGAGAAATTCCGTTAAAAACAGTTTAAAAATGCAATACGGCACTTGAAACGCACAAAACTAGAGTGTAATATTAGGGAGCAGTCTAAAAAGTCGCTGCAAAACGATTTTTTCAGCGATGCCCATTTGTTCATAAACAGCGAGGTGTAAAATGCGATGTCCTTCCTGCGGCAGTCTCGATGACAAAGTAATAGAATCCAGAACAATGGTAAACGGAGAAAGCATACGCCGACGACGTGAGTGCAATAATTGCCACTACCGTTTCACCAGCTATGAACGCATAGAGGAGAAACCCTTTATGGTTGTAAAACGTGACGGAAGACGGGAGCCGTTCGACCAGGACAAATTGTGGAGGGGCATAGAACGTGCGCTTGAAAAAAGGCCGGTCTCGACTTCAATGGTCGAACAGATTGTAACCGAAATCGAGGATGAGGCCTACGCCGTGGGAAAAGTGAGCCGCGAAATTTCCACCGCGGATTTGGGAGAGATAGTCCTGAACCGCCTTTACACAGTGGACAAAGTGGCATACATACGGTTTGCAAGCGTTTACAGGCACTTCAATGATTTGGATGAATTCATTACCGAAGTAAAAAAACTAGGTGAACAGGATACCGGTGATGCGGACGACGGAAAATAATCCGCAGATTAAGCATCTTTTTTTTTGGAGAAAGCCTTTCAAAGTCAAAAAACAAAAAATTAAAAACTTCGTTTTTTTTTGCACCTAATGTATTGACACAAATTCTGAAATGATATATGATTTAACCATTCACGGTGGCGTAGTCCAGTCGGTAGAACAACGGACTCATATTCCGTATGTCAGTGGTTCGATCCCACTCGCCACTATAAAGGCTCCATTTTTTGGAGCCTTTTTTATTTGGGACTGGTCAAAAAGTTCGTTGCGCAGCGTCATTCCGAACTCGTTTCGGAATCCATGCACTATATCCAGCGCAGATGATGAAATCACCAACACTCGACGCAG
>DGXM01000216.1:12580-16711 GCA_002396325.1 Treponema sp. UBA4232 | reverse complement strand
ATGATGATTTTTTTCATTTTTCAAGCTCCTGATTTACAGGTTCAGATGGAAACCTATAAAAACTTCAGTTTTTAGAGATACCCAGATTATATTATAAACCGGGGTTATTGGGCAAGTGCGGATGCGGGGCTGTACAAATGGAGCGAAAAAAAGGAGGCGGCTCCTTCACCGGTGTAAAAACATTTTCTATTTTTTGCGTTAGGGGGTGGAGGGGCGGCGCAGCCGTTGCGCAGCAATGCAGGCGGATGCCGGAACCCCGGAAGACCCGGCCCGACCGAAGGGAGGGCAACGCCCGGCTGAGTTTCAAGGTTATGCCGCTTAACAACAAACGGAACCGGAATGAGTCTGGCCCGTCTGCTGTTTTAACGATGAAGAAAAATTATTTTGCAAGGCGGCTTGCGATTTCGTCGATGTATTCCCAGCTGTTGACGATTTTCAACGGTGCGGGGTCCGAGAGTTTTGCAAGGTCACCTGTCATGATTCCGTCTTCGATTGTGCCGAGGGTTGCTTTTTCAAGTTTGTGCGCAAAGTCGGCAAGGTCGGGGGTTCCGTCGAGTTCTGCACGTTTTGCGAGTGCACCGGTCCATGCGAAGATTGTTGCCACCGGGTTTGTTGATGTTTTTTCGCCTTTCATGTAGCGGTAGTAGTGCTTCTGGACTGTTCCGTGGCTTGCTTCGTATTCAAACTCTCCGTTGGGACATACGAGGACGCTGGTCATCATTGCAAGACTTCCGCATGCGGAGGCAATCATGTCACTCATCACGTCACCGTCGTAGTTTTTGCAAGCCCAGAGGAATCCGCCTTCGCTTTTCACAACGCGCGCAACTGCATCGTCAATCAGTGTGTAGAAGTAGGTGAGTCCGGCTTTTTCAAATTTTTCCTTGTATTCCGCATCGAAGATTCTCTGCATGATTGCCTTGAAGTTTCCGTCGTAGGTTTTGCTGATTGTGTCTTTTGCGCCGAACCAAACGTCTATCTTCTGGTCGAGGGCATAGTTGAAGCAGCAGCGTGCAAAGCTTTCGATTGAGCTGTCGAGGTTGTGGATTCCCTGAATGATTCCGGGTCCTTTCATTTCCATGATGGTCTTGCGGATTTCTTTTCCGTCTGCTCCGGTGAAGACAAGTTCTGCTTTTCCGGCGGAGGGTGTCTTTATCTCGCAGTTTTTGTAAACGTCACCATAGGCGTGGCGGCCAAGGGTGATTGGTTTTTTCCAGCAGCTTACGGTGCCCTTGATGTTCTTTACGAAAATCGGTGTGCGGAAAACAGTTCCGTCCAATTCACCGCGGAGAATTCCGTTGGGGCTTGGGGTCAGATGTGTAAGGTGGTATTCTTCCACGCGGGCCTGGTTCGATGTGATTGTGGCGCACTTGACACCGACTCCGAGTCTCTTGATTGCATTTGCGGCATCGTAGGTGATTTTGTCATCAGTCTTGTCGCGCTCGGTGATTGAAAGGTCGTAATACTCGGTCTTCAAGTCCACGAACGGAAGCAGGAGCTTGTCCTTGATAAGCTTCCACAATACACGGGTCATCTCGTCCCCGTCCAGCTCGGCGATTGCATTCTTCATCTGAATCTTTGCCATTTTTTTCTCCTAATATATAGTTGGTTTGTTCCTTCTGTTTTGTTCAATTTCGTTTAGCGGGGGGCGAACATGGCTTTTTCTCCGACCAAAATGTTTGCCTCTATTTTTTCCATGAAGGATTTGGGAAATGCATCTCTGAGCGGGTAGAATGCGATAATCTCATAATGAGAGCCGTCTCTGTGTCCTGCCGCAATTCCGGTCACTTCTTTTCCACGCACTTTGTATGTAAATCTTGTGAGTACGTCTGAAGATGTGATATGGGCATCTTCGCTCCATTTTACTGATTTAACTCCGTAGCCCGAGAGTATTCCCGAGACTGCGCCTTCAACGGAAGAACTCAGCGCGGGGGAGTCTTCATAGAAATCGTAAGTCATGTAATTCACGTAGCGTCTCATGTTTTCGTTTGTGTAAACGTGGACAGCCGCGTTGCTGATAAGTCCCTCTTTCAGTTTTCTTTCTCTGAATTCGCCGGGATAGGCAAACGACATGGAACCCACTGTATGAACAGGCCATTCGGTTTTCACGATGTATGAGTCTGATTTAAGATATTTTGCGCTTCCCAAGAGTCCTGCAAAAATGAGCACACAGACAATCAAAGCGGCTCTGCGTCCTTTTTTTTCTTTTTTTGCAGAAAGGAATCCGATGCCTGCCCCGACTGCAGCTGAAATTGCAACAATCAATATTGCTTTGGCATTGAACTGACGACCCCAGAGTGTTGTCCCCATAACGGTTGCACCGGCCGCACAGATGAGGATGCACAGCACAGGCCAGAGTTTTTTTGCGGTAGCCTCGTCGTTGTTTTCCATCAGATTCCTCCGTTTGTTCTAGAGATGCTCTTTATTCTTCATCTCTGCTAGAAATTGCTTCCCTTCAGGCAGGAATTTCCGTTGTAGTCAAGGTCTGTGAGAATCTCGGTGTGATCCGGGAATACGGCGACCGTGTGCTCTTCGTGGCAGCTCCAGCTTCCGTCGGCAGTAAACACATTCCATTCGCTTTCTTCGTCACCGGTGATTACGTCCGCGGTTCCTTCGTTTATCATGGGCTCAATGGCAAGAACCATTCCGGGCTGAATTCTTGGGTTTGGACCGCGGAAGGGATGGTTGTTCGGAACGCTCGGGTCTTCGTGCACATCAAGTCCGACTCCGTGTCCACAGTAGTCGTAAACCACGCCGTAGCCGTTCTGTTTTTCGCAGATGTCGGTCACGGCCTTCGCAATGTCGGAAAGACGGTTTCCTTTCACACATGCGTCTATTCCTGCAACAAGTGCCTCTCGGGTCACACGTACAAGTTTTCTGTGCTCGGATTTGACGTTACCCACCATAACTGTGTGGCAGCTGTCGGAAATGTAGCCGTCAAGATCTATTCCGATGTCAAGAGAAACCAAATCTCCGTCTTCCACGATGCGCTTCTTTGAGGGAATGCCGTGAATCACTTGATTGTTTACGCTGATGCATGCACATCCTGGGAATCCTTCGGAATACCACGCGGGTTTTCCTCCGTGCTTCCTGACAAATTCCACGCACCAGTTATCGATTTCCTTTGTGCTCACTCCGGGCTTTACGCGGGGAATAATCTCGTTGAACAAATCTGCCAGCTCGTGACAGCTCCTGCGGATTTTTGCGATCTGCTCGTCATTCTTAAGTCGAATCATATATCTTACCTCTTCGAAACCATTGCAAAAGTCAGGCGAATTTTGCAACAGCGACCTTTATGCACCAGTTTTCAATCCGATTCTTCCGGCGGCATCCCTGCAGAGTGCGGCTGTTTCGGAATCTCCAATTCTTTCGTAGGCTCCTGCCATCTTCAGAAGGAAAAACGTGTCGTCTTTGTTTCCAAGACGCAAATCCAAAGCTCTTTCCCATGCATCGATGGCAAGCTCGTCGTTTACAAATCCTTCTATATTATTGCGCAGAATATGACGGGTCAAATCCAGTACTTCGACAAAAAAGAATTTGAAGTAATTGAATTTGTATTCCATTTGTATGATTTGAGAAAGCAGCAGGACGGCATCGTAATATTCATGGCGGATCACAAGCTCTTCGGCAAGAATGAATCCGTAGTCCATGAAATCTTCATGACCGAACCAGTATGAAAGACGGAAGTTTGCGTGAGTCATATTCATCCTTTTGAATTCACTGACGGCTTCATCTTCGTTTCCGTGAGTCAGGTCGAACATAATCAACTTTGCGCGGCTCTCTTCGTCTTCACGCTCCAAAAGCCATTTGCGGTAATCGAATGTGGCATGTCCGTATCTGTCAGTTGATTCGGTTCTGTATGCAAAGGATTCGTCAAAAAGTGTCTTGGCCCTGAGATCCGAAAGTGTTTCATAGGCCTTTACAAGCTCCCTGAATGCTTCTGAATCTGAGTGTGTAATGTCCGGGTGGAGCAATTTTGCCTTTTTTCGGTAGGCGCGTTTTATTTCAGCCGCCGAAGCTGTGTGTGACACGCCGAGAATCTTGTAGTAATCCTGCATATACGGAATTATAACGTTTTTTGAATATTTATTCAATAATAAGACAGAACTTATTCAGGGCTTCAGCATGAAACAA
>DGXM01000216.1:3763-12451 GCA_002396325.1 Treponema sp. UBA4232 | reverse complement strand
TCCTTGCTTTTTTCCTGCGTCCCACTGCCTCATTTTGAACGCTGATAGCAGAACTGATGCTGAAGCCCTGTATTCAAGATGCGCGGTATTGATTTTAATGCGTTTTCGATTTATAATATGTGTCGGCTTCTGATATGCAGTGACAGCATCCTGCTGAAAAATCAGAGGTTTCCGTGTGTTTTTTTTGAGAACAGGGCATTTTTTGCTGTAGGTCTTTTGTTGGCCGGATTTTGCCCTTGTGCGGTGAAAGCCGTTTTTTGTTTTAGTGGTTTTTAGATGAAAAGATTTTTACTGGCTGCCGTTTTGGTTTCAGGGGTTTTTCTTTCCTGCGGCGAAAAGAATAAAGACAGGGCAGTTGCCTTTAGTTCTGTGGATGTGCATGAGGAGGCCACCCTTGCCTTTGAACCTTCCGAACTTGAAATATTTCGGAAAGCGTATCCTGATGTTGTTTTTGAGTCCTCTTTTGTTTCTGAAAAAGAAGATTTTCTTGTGCACGTGAAAGTTGAAGGTCGCGAGGCTGATTTTTACTGGTCGAAAAGCAGATTTTTACCCGGGCAGGAACTTCCAAATGCGAAGGATTTTGCTCCTCTTCTTTACGCCTATCCCGTGCATACGCCTGATCCTGAGTTTTTTTCAGAGCAGGATGTTATTTCAATCAAGGAATATGCATCTGAAGAAAACAGGAAAAACGGTGTGCGCACTCCGATGTTTTTGTACAATCTCATTTACGAAAGTGACAAACGGGGGCCTCTTGAAACTCATATTGTGAAGACGGAATTCCTTGGAAAAAGAGTTAATGTGCACGAAAGAATTTCTCAGGCTCTTTTGCGTGTGGAAAAAAAGATTCTTGAACTTGCGGAAACGGATCCCGAAGTGAAGTCTTTTGTGACTGAACTTGACCATGCGGAGGGATATGCGTGGAGGTCAATCCGCGACAACGAAAACAGCTCTTTCCATGCGCTTGGAACAGCGGTTGATTTAATCCCCCGCGGCGTGAAGAATAAAAATGTGTACTGGGCATGGCGTCGTGACAAGGATCCCGAAAACTGGATGCTTCTCCCGCTCGAACGAAGGTGGATGCCTCCGGAAAAAGTGACCCTGATTTTTGAAAGCGAAGGATTCATCTGGGGAGGAAAATGGCTCATCTGGGATACAATCCACTATGAATACCACCCGGAACTTCTTTTGTATTCTTGACATGTTTTTTTCATTGGCTTAAAATCGTTTTAGGTATTGACTATTCGTGCGATGCATTTACAGGAGTAGAAATGAAACTTAAAAAAATCAAATCAAACGGCCATGTGTGGCATTTTGTTCAGACCGGCGGTCTTATGCAGCTTCAGATTCGGTCCATTGATGATGTGCTTAATCTTGATTCCCTTGATCCGAAACTCTGGGTGGCTCTTTCCTGCCCTGTGACTGGGCTTGAGTTCAGTGAAGAAACTCTAAAGACCCTCGACTTGGACAATAACGGTCGTGTGCGTGTGCCCGAGATTCTTGCGGCCTCTGCTTACATAAAAAAATATTTCAAGCATCCTGAAGTGATTATGACGGAAGGCGATTCGATTCCGCTCGATTCACTGGGTGACGAGCCTTTTGAGTGCGGCCACTCTCCCGCAGAATCAGCCCGTTCCATTTTGAATATTCTGGGAAAGAATGACGCAAATGAAATCACATTGCAAGATGTGCAGGTGAACGACAAACTTTTTTCACCCGCAGTTTACAATGGCGACAAAGTGCTCCCTGCCGAAGCGGTAAAAGATGAGACTGCCTCAAAAGTGGTTTCCGACATAATCAATGCGACGGGCGGTGCCGATGACATTTCAGGTGCCAAGGGAATCACAAGGGATCAGTTCAAGGCTTTCTTTGATGATTTGCGCGGTATGCACGACTGGCGTGAGGCTGCTCAGAAAAATGCTCCCGAGATTTTCTTCCTCGATTTCAGAACGGATTCGGCGGCACAGGCATTTATAGCAGTGAAAGACAAAATCAACGAGTTCTTCCTGCGCTGCTCTGTTGATGCATATTCTTCAGATCTTTCGTCAAATCTTCATGCAAAAGACCTTGAGTCCCTTTCCGGCGGACTTGATACGGAAAAACTCGCTTTGCTTCCGCTTGCCGAAGTGAACGAAAAGAAAATCCTTCCGCTGAAGGACGGTGTGAATCCGGAGTGGACGGAAAAGATGAATGTGTTTGCTTCCGATGTGGTCTCATCAATCTTCGGTGAAGGAAAAAACAGCCTGACGGAAGATGAGTGGCGCGGTATTGAAAAGAAGTTCAATCCGTATATGAGCTGGTTCGGAGCAAAACCTTCAAATTCCGCTTCATCCCTCACGTTCGAAAGAGTCGATGAAATCCTTTCTTCAGATGCCGAGCAGATTATTGACCATGCGCTTTCAGAAGAGGAAAAACATCCCCCGATTGCCTTGGCCACCTGCGATTTGAAGAAGATGATTCTTTTACGCCGTGATTTTGTGCGTCTCTTGAAAAATTATGTTTCGTTCGAAGAATTTTACGATCCCGATAAAGCCGCCGTTTTCCAGTGCGGAACACTTTATCTTGACGGACACTCCTGCGACCTGTGTTTCAAAGTGACCGATGCCGCAAAACACGGAGCGATGTCTCCGCTTTCACAGTGCTATCTTCTTTACTGCGACTGCGTGAAAAAGAACAGCGGTGAAAAAATGCAGATTGCCGCAATGGTGTCTGCCGGCGGAAGGGATAATCTGATTGTGGGAAGAAACGGTCTTTTCTACGACACAGACGGAAATGACTGGGACGCAACGATTACAAAGATTGTGGAAAATCCGATCAGCATAAAAGAAGCTTTCTGGAGTCCGTACAAAAAGGTTGCAAAACTCATTCAGGAAAAAGTTTCCAAGGCCGCAAGCGAAGCGGAAGGAAAGGTTTCCGCAAAGATGAGTTCCGCAGTTGAAAAACCGACAGAGGCCGCAACGAATGCCGCCGCCAATTCAAAGAAAATAGACGTTGGAACTATTGCCGCAATTTCCGTGGCGTTTACGGGAATCGCTACCGTGGTGGGAGGTCTTCTTCAGGCTTTCTTCGGACTCGGTGCATGGATTCCGCTTGGAGTTGTGGGCATAATCCTTCTTATTTCATTGCCTTCTATGTTCATTGCCTGGATGAAACTCCGTCAGAGAAACATTGCCCCGATTCTGGATGCTTCAGGATGGGCAATCAACGGTAACGTGAAAATCAACATAAAGCTCGGCTCTGCGATGACTCATACTGCCGTGCGGCCGAAGGATTCGACTTTGGATCCCTTTGATCCGTTTGCTCAAAAAGGCTTCCCGTGGAAGAGGGTGATTTTCCTTGTGATTCTTCTGGCATTGATTGTGACCGCGGTTGTGCTGATTGTGAAAAATCCGAACGGTATGCAGGGTGTGTGGACTGATATAAAGGCTTTCTTTGCAAAGTTTTCCGTCAAGGCCGCAGAAACCGTATCTGAAGTGCCTGCTGCCCCGGCGGCTCAATAAGGGTTAGGCCTGTTCCATGTTTTCCTTCAGTGCCTTGTAGAATTCAGGGTACGAGGATTCCAGCGGAATGGGCTTTCCTGCGGTGTCCAAAAAACAATGCTGACTTTCGGCGGTGCAGACAATTTCGTCCGTGCCGCTTTTTTTCATTTCGTAACTGATTGTCATACGCACCATGGTCAGGTCTTTTACTTTTGCCGTGATTGAAACAATATCATCGAAAGTGGTGCTGTGTCTGTAGCGGCAGTTCACGTTGAGTACCGGCGAGACGATTCCGTTTTCCTCAAGTCTGCGGTAATTCCATCCTATCTGATCGAGAAAATCAACACGGGCTTCTTCCATCCATCTGATGTAGTTCGAGTGGTGGGTGATTCCCATTTTGTCCGTTTCATAGTATGCGACTCTGTGTGTGTAGCTCTTCATTTTTTCCTCCGTTTTCAGTGTGCGAATTGAAGTGCGATTTTTTTCACATGCTCCGCCAGACTTTGCATTGCCTCATAAGTGGTGTCCCAGCCGAAACTGAAACGAACCGCTGATTCTTTTTCCGCTCCGCTTATGCCCATCGTGTCGAGAACAGGTCTGTCGTGGTGGCCGGAAGAACACGCGCTTCCGGTTGAGATGTAAAATCCTTCGGCACTGAGGGCTCTTTCCATCACTTGTCCGGGGATTCCCGGGAATGAGGCCTGCACAACCCACGGTGAATAAAGCTCCGGGCTTTCATTTGATGCTGTGCGTGAGTGTGGAATCATTACGCAGCCTTTTATTTCCATAAGAAGATTTATGAAGGATTTGGTGTATTCAACCTGAGTTTGCAGTCTTTTTTCTGCCGCAGGATTTTTTCTGCTGACCGAGTATTTTTCCATGCAGAGTGAAAGTGCCGTTGCTCCGAAGAGATTTTCCGTGCCGCTTCTGACCGTCTTTTCCTGACCGCCGCCCCGCAGGAACGGGGTAATCTGCCGTGAAAGATAAAGTGCCCCGATTCCACGAGGGCCTCCGATTTTGTGTGCGCTGAATGCCGCCGAGTCTATGCCCTTATGTCCCAGGAATGAAAGCGGGATTTTTCCGGCTGCTTGAACACAGTCCACGTGGAACAAGGGTTTGCGTTTTCCCTTGCAGGCAGATTCGAGTGCCTCCGCGATTTTTGCGACAGGCTGAACTGCTCCCGTTTCATTGTTCACTGCCATGACTGCGACGAATGCCGTGTCGCTTTTCAGATTTTCAATTATGCTTTCGGGCTGAACGAATCCGTTTTTGTCCGGGGCTGCGAAAATACATTCCCAGCCGGTATTTTTCATCATCTTCGCCATTTCCCTGACGGCCGGATGTTCTATGGCACTTACGATTATGCTTCCCTTGCTTTGCCTTGAAAGGAGAGAGAGAAGGGGAATATGGTCGCTTTCTGTGCCTCCCGAAGTGAAGTAGATTGTGTCTGCCGGAACTTCGAGCGCGTCTGCCGTTCTTTTGCGAGCTTCTTCAAGTGCTTTCCTTGCATCGGTGCCTGCTTCGTGTATGCTCGATGGATTTCCCCAGTGTTCAATTGATGTGTCAAGAGCCTTTCTTAAAATCTCTTCGTCTGAAGGAGCTGTGGCGGCCCAGTCGAAATAATGTTCTTTGGAAATCATTGCAGGACAGCCTCAATTTCTTTGTCGTTTACGGCTTGAATCAGTGTGTCGCAGTTTCCTCTCTGCAGAATCACGCGGATTTCAGAACTCTCGTTTTTCTTGTCTTTTCTCATTGCGTCGAGAAGAGCCTGTGTGTATTGCTTTTTCTGCACGGAAAGGACTTTTGGAACCGGGTTCATGTCGTAGCCGTAGGATGCCATCATCTTTTTGCTGCTTTCTGCGTAATCCTTTGTGCACAGACCGAGTCTCACGCTTAAGTCAAGAGCCCTTCCGGTGCCCCACATGATTGCGCTTCCGTGTGAGATTTTACCGAGCCCTGCCACAGTCTCCAGTGCGTGTCCGAAAGTGTGTCCAAGATTCAGGAAAGACCTGACTCCGTGTTCGCGGAAATCCTCTTCGACAATCCTGGCTTTTGCCTGTACACATTCGCTGATGATGACTGAAAGAGTCTCTTCGTCACGGGCAAGCACAAGGTCTTTTTTTTCCGTGAAAATCTTCGTGAGTTCAGGTGAAAAGAGCAGGGCTGTCTTTACTGCTTCCCCCAGTCCTGAGAGGTATTCCTCATCGGAAAGAGTCTGCACGAATTGAGACCATACGTGGAGTTCCGTTGCAGGCCAGAATGCACCGATCATGTTTTTGAATCCCCTGTAGTCGCATCCTGATTTTCCGCCTATGGCAGCGTCCACCATTGCAAGCAGCGTTGTCGGCACGAATTTCACTTCCACTCCGCGTTTGAACATTGAGGCTGCAAAGGCCGTCATGTCGCAGATGACACCTCCGCCGATTGCCACGAAAGCTGCGTTGCGGTTGAAGTTGTGACTCAGTGCGGCATTCAAAATTTCCGTCACAGAGCCGAGCGTTTTGTATGGTTCTCCCGGCCCCAGCACAAGAAGCACATCGCTTCCGAATGTCGCCGTATATGCGGAATCCTCAAGCTCAAGCTCTTTTTTGAATAGCGATTTGAATTCCTGCATTGAGGGGAGATTGATTATGATTGTGTCCGTTACGAAAAGACGTGGACTTTTGCTTGTGGAGACAAGGGCTGAACCTTCAGCAGAAAAGAAAAGAGACTCCGGTTTCGGTTCCCCTTTGTAAAAAAAAATATCGGTTTTATCAAAGCCCGAGTCTTTGGGATAATGAAATGTAAACTGGCTGTTCATGCCCTCATTTTAATAATTTTTTTCATTCATTGCAATAAGGTCATCAAGGACTTTCTGGAGACGTGAAAGCTCCCGGTCGAGGATTTTCCGGTAGTCGAGTTCTCCGGTGGTCACGCGTTCCTTTTCGTCTTCCCAATACTGCACATCGGTGAGCCACAGAAAATTGAATTTGGACACATTGGCCTTTTCCGCCCACAATTTTGCTTCTTCCCAGTAGTAGTAGCAGGCTTCGTAGCAGGCCTTGGCCTTTTCCAGATTGCGCTGGTATTCGTCTTTCCAAGGGGCATCGTAGAAATAGGCGACTTTCTTGTCGTAGATACGTCCCAGACGCAGATGCTGCTCAATGAGTTTCAAATTCAGGTGCATCATAAAGAGGTCGCGGTATTTTTCCCACTGCAACTCGTTTTCAATTTTTGCCATCGCGTAATAGGGATTCGCAAAATCAGCTTTTACAGCCTGTTCCAGCCAGTAGATGTTTTCCATACAGTCGTCGGGATACTGCTGGTAGTGCACGTGGTAGAGCTTGTAGTAATCTTCCTTGTACTTTACCATATAGGCCTGTGCATTCTGGGATGCAAACAGACCCACAAGGATTACGGCGAGAAATCTGTAGATAATAGACGAAACATTCCTTTTCACATCCGTATTATCGGCTTTTTGATGAAAAAGAATAAGGATTTTGTTTCTGCTGATTACAGGTCTCCGTCGGTTCGGAATGGCAGCAGGGGAAGTCCGTTTCGGCCGAATACTGTAACCGGGCAATAGTTAAACCAGGCATAGCGGGCGTACACAGGCTCCGGTACTTCAGGGCTTTCAAGCGTGAGTGTGTTCATTTTCCCGAGTGCGGAGCCGGGGGTGCATTTTGCCGGATGGAAAACTTTGTCGCTTCCTGCAAGTTCGAAAACCGAAAAATCCTTGGAAACCGTATTATGCTGAATATCTTCCATATATTTGTAGTGCTCCAGTCTTTCATTGTCTTCCCGGAAAACAAATCCTTCGTCTGCGTAGCGGAAAGTGAGAATCATTTTTCCGTCACAGCTCAGCGCATTCGAGAGACGCGGTGCAAAAGAGGCTTTTTTTGTGGAAAGTCCGTAGGCTTCCGAAAGAGCGAGTTTTTCAAGACGCAGGGCAATCTCTTTTTTTGATTTCGGATGGATGTCGTCATAAGCTCCAAGTCCCAGTGCGGGTGCCAGAGCGGTATTTGCAATCGTCGAGGCGATTTTTTCCTGTGCTTCACGGATCAGACACCAGTTTTTCGTATCCTTGTCCATTCTGTTTCTATGTTCGGGAAGCTGCACAAAAAGGAACGGCAGAGTGTCGTCTTTCCAGTCGCATCTCCACTGGTCAATCATTTCCCTGAAGAGTCTGTAATAAAGATGCGGCAGATGGTCGTCGCTTTCACCCTGATAATAGATGAATCCTTTGATTGTGTACGGGGCGACCCTTTGAATCATGCAGTCCCAGAGTGCTCCCGGACGGTATGGATTCCTGCAGTTTTTAGGCCCCGGATAACGGCACACTCCGATAATCTTCTGAGCATCGTTCCAGTTGATTCCGGGCTGAACTTTTACAAGATCGTCGTATTTTTTCTGCCATTCGTTGTGATAGGCTTCGTACTCCAAATATTCTCTGCATTGTTCTTCCACGCTTTTTCCGGCGCTTTCCCTTTCGTAAGTGTCAAGATACTCGTGAAGTTCTTTGTCGCGGGCAAGACGGTCTGTGCTCATCCACGACGAGGCCGAGGTTCCTCCCCAGTTGCATCCGATTATGCCCACCGTGACTCCAAGGTCTTTTGCAAGCTGCTCTGCGAAAAAGTATCCCACGGCTGACCATGCGGCTTTCCCTTTGGAATCCTCGGTTTCCCAGCAGGTATTCTTTTCGTCTTCGAAAAATTTGTCGTCTTTCCAGGCATTTTTTTGTGTGTAATAAAAGCGCACTGATTTACCCGGCTCTTTTTTCATTGCGTCTGGTCCTTCGGTGCAGTTGTGAAGTTCGAATTCCATGTTCGACTGTCCACCCGCAAGCCACACTTCGCCGATTGCGACGTTTTTGAACACTGTTTCAGATTCAGGACCGCTTATGCACAGCGTAAGATTTTCCATGGCCGGAAGAGGGGGCAGTGTGACAATCCATTTTTCTCCCGTGGATTTTGCGCTGTTTTGACTGACTACGGCCCCTGACCCGTCTTTAAGTGCCACCGTGACTTTTCCACATTCGGCACCTGTTCCGAAAACGCTGATTGGTTTTTCTCTCTGGAGAACGCAGTTGTCTGAAAATACCGCCGCGATTGAAAATGCCATAAAAGACCCCCTGAAAAAATATATTGCGCAGATTATATCACGATGCATCCGTTTTCAAAAGCCCGGATTTTTTTTTAGGTAAAAAGAAAAGAGAATCATCAAAAATTGATAT
>DGXM01000216.1:0-3682 GCA_002396325.1 Treponema sp. UBA4232 | reverse complement strand
TCCGCCCTCCGAACTCCAAACTCCCCCTCCGCACAAAAAGACCCTGAAGCCGGGCATGGGTAATTTTACTTATTTTTGGATTTCAATCTTTGCTACAGGCGAAATGTATGGTATAATCATCGTACTACAGAGGTAAAAGATTATGGAAATGACTTTGCGCTGGTACGGAACCGGATTTGATTCCGTAACTTTGAAGCAGATTCGCCAGGTGCCCGGAGTCCACGGTGTCATCACAACATTGTATGATTCAGTTCCCGGAGACGCATGGGACCTGAATGCAATTCAGAAAATAAAAAAAGAAGTTCAGGATGCAGGACTTAAAATCGCCGGAATTGAAAGCGTGAACATCCACGACGACATAAAAATCGGCGGCGGTGAGCGTGACAAATACATAGAAAACTACATCAAGACTCTCGAACGGCTGGGGCAGGAAGACATTCACATGGTGTGCTACAATTTCATGCCTGTGTTCGACTGGACAAGAAGCGAACTTGCCCGTGTTTGTGAAGACGGTTCCACTGTGCTTGCCTACAACTCGACTGCAATCGACGGCGTGAAACCCGAGGAAATGTTCAATTCAATCGACAAGGACTCGAACGGATTCATTTTGCCGGGCTGGGAACCTGAACGCATGGCACGCGTAAAAGAGCTTTTTGAAATGTACAGGGAAGTGGATTCGGAAAAACTCTTCAACAATCTTGTTTACTTCCTGAAGGCTGTCATGCCGGTCTGCGACAAATACAACATCGATATGGCAATTCATCCCGATGATCCCGCTTGGCCGGTGTTCGGTCTTCCGCGCATAATCACCTGTCAGGAAAACGTAATGCGCATGTTGAACGCAGTTCCGAATCCCCACAACGGACTCACATTCTGCACCGGAAGCTACGGCACCAACCGCAAAAACGATCTCTGTGCAATGATAAAAGCCGCCGCCGGAAGAATACACTTTGCCCACATCAGAAACCTGAAGTTCAACACGGCAATCGACGACCCCGTTCAGGATTTTCAGGAAAGCGCGCATCTTTCTTCAACAGGAAGCTTCGACATGTTCAAAATTGTAAAGACCTTGTACGAAACAGGCTTTGACGGTGTAATCCGACCCGACCACGGCCGCATGATTTGGGACGAAAAAGCAATGCCCGGCTACGGTTTGTATGACCGCGCACTGGGAGCCGCCTACCTTCAGGGATTGTGGGAAGCATGCGAAAAAACTTTTGACCGCTCGAATGTGAAACTGTACAGGTAAACAGGATTCAGGAATTGTTTTTGGGGGTGTTACCGCCTTTGGCGGTCGCTGCGTCCGCGGTTCCGCTTCGCTCCAAACCTCCACTGCGTTCCGGTTCGCCTGCGGCGCCGCTGCCATCGCTAACACGACTGCCGGTGAGCGGGTAGAGGCTTTGGGCTGTCAGTACGAAGACAAATAAAAAGTCAGTTACCGCACAAGTTTCAATTACGCCATTAACGGCGTCAGCGTGAAGTCACATATTTTTTGTAAAAGAGGTTTACTATGAAACTTACAAAGGAAATTTTTGCAAATAGGGAAGAATGGCTTTCAAAGGGTTATTCACTTCCGAAATTTGATTTTGAAAAAGTGCAGGCAGCGACCAAGGCTTCTCCGTTCTGGGTTCATTTCGGTGCGGGAAATATTTTCCGTGCGTTCCAGGCCAATGTTGTTCAGAATCTTTTGAACGACGGCGTGATAGACAGGGGACTTGTCGTTGCGGAAGGCTATGACTACGAGATTATCGAAAAGCAGTACAAACCGCATGACAACATCGGTGCCCTTGTAACATTGAAAGCGGGAGGAGAGGTTGGTAAAACCGTGGTCGCATCGATTATGGAGGCCCTCACCGCAGACAGCGAAAATCCGGGTGACTCGAACCGCCTGCGCGAAATCTTCAGAAACCCTTCGCTTCAGATGGTCACTTTCACAATCACCGAAAAAGGCTATCTTCTTCACAACGCGGCGGGACTTGCGATGCCTGGAGTCGAGGATGATTTTGCTTCCGGGCCGGTAAAGCCCAAATCCTACATGGGAAAAGTCGTGGCCCTGCTTCATGAACGCTACGTAAACGGAGAACTTCCTGTTGCAATGGTGAGCATGGACAACTGCTCTCACAACGGAGACAAACTTTATGAGGCCGTGAAAGAATTTGCCGAGACCTGGGAAAAGAACGGCGTGTGCTCAAAAGGATTTCTTTCATATATAAACAATCCTTCCAAAGTGAGTTTCCCGTGGACGATGATAGACAAAATCACTCCGCGTCCCGACAAAAAAATAGAAAAGATTCTTTGTGACGATGGTGTTGAAGAACTTGAGCCTGTAATCACTTCAAAGAAAACTTATGTGGCTCCCTTTGTGAATGCCGAGGAAACACAGTATCTTGTTATTGAGGACAAGTTCCCCAACGGACGTCCGAATTTGGAAAAAGGCGGGCTTTATTTTACAGACAGGGAAACTGTCGACAAAGTTGAAAAAATGAAAGTGTGTACCTGCCTTAATCCGCTGCACACATTCCTTGCCCTGAGCGGCTGTCTTTTGGGCTATACTTTGATTGCAGATGAAATGAAGGATCCCGATCTTCTGCGTCTTGTAAAGAAGCTCGGTTATGACGAGGGACTTCCTGTTGTCGTTGATCCCAAAATCATCAGTCCCAGAAAGTTTATCGATGAAGTCGTGAACGTAAGAATTCCAAATCCCTTTATGCCAGACACTCCGCAGCGCATTGCCTGCGACACAAGTCAGAAACTTGCCATTCGTTTCGGCGAGACAATCAAAGCCTATATACGCGGCGGTCTTGATTTGAACAGGCTTGAAGTGATTCCGCTGGTGTTTGCTTTGTGGCTTCGTTATCTTATGGGCGTGAACGACAAGGGAGAGGTCTTTGAGCTGAGTCCCGACCCCCTTTTGGACGAGGCAAAAAAATACGTTGAAAAAATAAAACTCGGTTCAACTGTGGACTCTGAAGTTCTCGAAGCCTCGGTCGGTCCCCTTCTGGAACGAGAGGATATCTTTGGTGTGAATTTAGTGAAGACAGGGCTTGCGGAAAAAGTTGAAGGCTGCTTCGCAAAACTCATATCCGGGCCTGGTGCGGTCAGAAAACTTTTGCAGCAGCTTTGATGCGCGTGTCTGGAGAAAAAAATGAAGCAGTTTTTGGATGAGGATTTTTTGTTGGAAAATGAAACCGCCTGTGTGCTTTTTCACAAGTATGCAGAGAAAATGCCGGTTTTTGATTTTCACAATCACCTTCCGCCGGTAGAGATTTTTGAAAACAAGCCGATGGGAAATCTTTCAAACGCGTGGCTTGACCATGATCATTACAAGTGGCGTGCGATGAGGGCGGCCGGAGTTCCTGAATCTTTGATAACAGGCCACATCAATAAAGACGGAAGCGTAAAGCCTGAAGTTACTTCGGGGTCGGTTGAGGCAGACGGTTTCGATTATGAGCGTTATCTTGCATTCGTGCGCACATTGCAGGGATGCGTGGGTAATCCGCTTTACCATTGGAGCCATCTTGAGCTTAAGCGTTACTTCGGAATATCGGAGCCTGTCACGGAAAAAAATGCGGAGGAAGTCTGGAACAAATGCAACTCCCTTCTTTCGAAAAAAGATTTTGCTCCCCGTGGTCTTCTTGAAAAAATGAATGTAAAAACATTGTGCACCACAGATGATCCGCTG
>DGXM01000217.1 GCA_002396325.1 Treponema sp. UBA4232 | reverse complement strand
TCAGCATGACATTCAGCATGACATAGCTTCGTTCGGCATGACGATACTTATCAGTCATAATCATGACAATTCTTTTTAGGCAGCCCATCTTTCAACAAACTGATTTCCTTGAGCGTGTGGCAGGGCTTCAGCATCATGGGGCCCGCTGACTAATTTTGAACTCTTTACATTTTGTTTCATGCTGAAGCCCTGTTATTCCTGCTGGCGCGACTTGTTTTCGAATTTCGTATAACTCGGGAGGAACAAAAGTTCCACGTCTCCGATAGGTCCGTTTCTCTGCTTTGCAACAATCAGCTTTCTGTCAAGAACGCCCGGGTTTTCATCCCCCTCCTGCTGAGTCTTTCTTCTTTCTCCGTGAATGAATATGACCATATCCGCATCCTGCTCAATGGAGCCTGATCCACGAAGCTGTGCAAGGTTGGGTTCGTTTCCTTCCGCATCACGAGCCACTTGGCAAAGAACAACGATGGGAATCTCAAGCTCACGTGCAAGGCTCTTAAGTGATTTGGATATTGCGGACTGCTGTTCAAAAAGAGCCGCATCAGGGTTTTCGCTTGTAATGAGACCGATGTAGTCTATGAAGATGATTTTCACGTCAAGGAGGGACTTCATTCTTCTGGCCATAGTTCTTAAGTCAAGGAGCTTCATGTTCGGAGTGTCAACAATGTAAAGGGGGGCATCGTAGCACATTCCGGCCGCTGTCTGCAGGGTGGTGAAATCCTGCATCTTCAACATTCCGCTTCTGAGCTTCGTGCTGGGGATTCTTGCCACCTGAGAAAGAAGACGCTGGATAATCTGGCCGCCGGACATTTCAAGACTGAAGAATCCGCAGGGAATACGCTTTTCCACCGCTATGTACTGCATCATGGAAAGGGCAAGTGCGGTTTTTCCCATGGAAGGACGGGCTCCCACGATTATCATTTCGCTGTTTTGGAATCCGCTTGTCATGCTGTCGAGTTCCGTAAATCCTGAGGGGATTCCTGAATAAGAGTTTTTGTTTTTGTACCTCACATCAATCAGCTGAATGGCGGGAGGAATGAGGTCTTTCATTTCGAAAATCTTTGAAGTGGCATTAACGTCGGTGAGCTTGAAAATCTTCTGCTCCGCATCTTCGAGTATGCGGCGACTGGGCTGTGTCTCATCGAAACTTGAGGCTTTTATTTCCGCAGAGATTTTTATGAGGTTTCGGCGCACTGCCTGGTCAATGACAATCTTGGCGTAATAGTCGATGTTCGCACTTGTGGGCACCGTGTCGGTCAATGAGGATATGTAGGAAATTCCCCCTGCCTCTTCCAGTTTTCCGCTCTTTGAGAGGTCGTCTATCAAAGTGACCATGTCGCCCTTTACGCTGGATTCCGAAAGACGCACCATTGAATCGAAAATAACCTGATTCCTTGTGTCGTAAAAATGCGCTGCATGAAGATACGCAACAACTTCATCCACAGAGTTCCAGTCCAAAAGCATGGCCCCCAGTGTGGCCTGTTCCGCATCCAGATTGTGCGGAGGAATCTTGTCCTTTAAATCCATCATATCACCTCTCGTAGCATAAAAAAAAGGCCTGCAGTTTCCTACAGGCCTCATTTCACCGTTATCTGTTACTCAGCCTTGGGAGCTTCCTCAGCCTTCGGTGCCTCTGTCTTTGCTTCCTCAGGAACCTTTTCGGTGCCCTGTGCAAGGACGGAAAGCTTTACCTCGGCAACGGATCCCTCATAAAGATGCACTTTGAAGACATAGTTGCCCACATTCTTGATTGTAAGACCGGGAACCTCAATCTTCTTGCGCTCAATGTCATATCCGTTTGCAGCAAAGTAAGAAGCAAGACTCTGGTTGGAAACAGCTCCGAAGAGTTTTCCGTTTGCTCCGGCAGGAACCTTGAGTTCCACAGTGAGTGCCTCGAGTTTTTCCTTGAGACTTCTGCTGTCTGCTCTCTTCTGCTCTTTGCGTGCCTCAATCTCAGCCTTCTTTCCCTCGAAGTAAGCAACAGTCTCGTCTGTGTAAGGAACCGCAAGCATGCGGGGGAAAAGGAAATTGCGTGCATAACCGTTGGCAACATTCTTCACGTCGCCCATTTCACCAAGATGTTTAACATCATCATTAAGAATAACTTTCATTTCAAGCTCCTCTTGAATATTGGGCATTTCTGAAACCCCGTTTTGCAGCGGATTTTTAGAATGCCGACGAATTTCAAATCCTTAAAACAGAAGGACTTAAAATTTCGTTTTTGCCTTGAAACTGCGTTGGCAGTCCCAAAGTTGTCTCTAAAAACTGAGGTTTTTAGAAACAACCTATTGAATTTGGAGGAATTCCAAAACCATGGAAAATTCTGAAACTCCCCCGTTTATCATGCCGCGTCACCAGGAGTTGGATCGCGGATGAATTGTTTTTTACTCAGCAACATAGGGAAGAAGGCAGATTGCGCGAGCACGTTTGATTGCGCGTGCGAGCTCCTTCTGGTGCTTTGAGCATGTGCCTGTGATGCGGCGGGGCAAAATCTTACCGCGCTCGGTTGTGAAGCGGCGAAGTCCATCGGCATCCTTGTAGTCAATCTTTGCCTTGTTTGCGCAGAAACGGCAGACCTTCTTCTTGAAGAAAGTCTTTCCCTTTCCGTTGCGTGCTCCACGGCCTTCATCTTCGCGGCCCTGATCCTGCAGCTGCTCGTTTGCTGTATCTTCATCTTTTACTTCAACGTTCATTTCGTCAGACATAATTCTGCTCCTTTACAGCGGCCTTTCCGGCCTCAGTTTTTTTTGGACAACCTTAGAACGGGATGTCCTCAGGGAAATCTCCTCCATCGCCTCCGAAAGAGTCACCTGCATCCCCAGGACCGAAGCCTTCGGATGACTGGTATTGGGATGCGCCGGATGATCCGTAATTATTCTTGGGCTGATACCCCCCGGACGGATTTGCATTGTAGGAGCCTGAGCCCCCGCTGCCATATCCAGTGCCATCAGACCTTCCGCCGAGCAACTCAACATTTGTTGCCACGATACGTACTTTGCTGAATTTCTGGCCATCCTTCTCCCAACGATCTTGTTTCAAAGCTCCCTGTATGGCTATCTGTTTTCCTTTGAGAAGGTACTGCTTGAGGCTTTCGGCCTGCTTTCCAAAAAGAGAGATATCAAAGTAGTTCACTTCGCTGACCCACTGTTCACCTTCCCTTTTGTTGCGGTTCACAGCAATCGATATATTGGCCACGGCAGATCCAGACTGCAGATAGCTCAACTCAGCATCTCTTGTGAGACGGCCGATCAAAATAACGCTGTTCAAATCCGTAGACATTGTAAACCTTCCTTCGAAAAGTAAAACGATTTCGAGACAACCTTCAATATAAAGCGTCTGCTTTTAAAAACAGAAACTTCAAAGGCTCCCGATTGTTCAGTCATAATCTCCGTAAGCCGGAATTATGCATCCTTTTCATCTTTTGCAACGAAAAGATATTTCAAAAGATTGTTGTTCAGCTTGAATGCGTTGTCAAGCTCGCTGATCTTGGCGGGATTAGCCTTGATGTTCAACAGGACAAAGCGGCCTCTCTTCTGCTTCTTGACCACGTATGTAAGATCGCGGTCACCGAAAGGCTCTTCCTTTTCAATTTCAACGCCGAATTTTGCGAGGTCAGCACGGAGTCCTTCAATTCCGGCCTTGTACTTATCTTCCTCAATCGGATAGATAGTCATAAGCTCATACTTTCTCATTTGTATGATCTCCTTATGGACATTAAAGATGGGAGCTACATACGCAGCTCCAAGGGGTACTAGATGATAACAGAAAGACCGGGATTTTGTCAATACACCTGTTTCAAATCAGCAGGGCTTCAGCATGAAACAAAATGCAAAGCGTTCAAAATGAGGCAGTGGGACGCAGGAAAAAAGCA
>DGXM01000224.1 GCA_002396325.1 Treponema sp. UBA4232 | reverse complement strand
ACTCCTGATTTGTAAACATAGTCTGCAAACACAGGAGTCGAAAGAGCAAAGAGGACTGCGGCAAGAAGGAAGATTTTTTTCATTTTATTTTTCCGCTGCCACTGAGGACTGTTTTACAACAGGATCAAGTTTTCTTTGGCGAACGAGATAAGATGAAAATCCATGCTGTTTCAATGCGTCAACCACGAAATCCAAATCCGCGGCAGAAATATCCCTGAGCACCACGCGTGTAATGTTTCCTTCCGTCTGATATGCGATGTTTGAAAATCCTTCATCCGAAAGACGTGTTGCCATTATCTCCGCATTGTCGAAATCGCTGTAAGCACCGAGCTGTACGTCGTAATGTTTTTCAACTGCATGGACCGGGGTGATTCCTTTTACGAAAGGTCTTTCCGAAACTCCGTCCACATGGGTCGTGGGACCGTTGTTTGTTCCCCATTGCACAATCTCAAGGGCCACACGTGCGGTTCCTGATCTGAGCATGCCAAGGTCTGTGGCGGCGGCTTTCGAAACATCAATTTCGCGTCCGGGAATGCTCGGACCTCTGTCGTTGATTCTGACCACCACGGATTTTGAATTGCTCAAGTTGACTACTTTTACAAGAGTGTTGAAGGGAAGGGTGTTGTGTGCCGCAGTATAGTCGTTCATGTTGAATGGCTCTCCGCTTGCTGTCCGATTCCCCTGAAATTCCTCACCGTAATATGAGGCCACCACATTGGACTTGTAAAGCTCATCGGCAAAAGCCGTTGTCGAGATCATTAAAATTGTAAGTAAAAAAATAACACACCTTTTCATGTTTTAAATATCGGAGTATGGATTGTGAAGTATAAAGCAAATAATAAAATGCTTTCTTTTAAGGAAATGTTGATTTGAAAAGCTGCTCCAATTTCTTTAAAATCTCAAATAATTCTACTGTGAAAATTGAGGCAGGATTATTGACGGGTAAAACTAATGTGCATTTTGCGGTATCAGCCTTTTTTGTGCGGAGCTTTTGGCACATCATAAAAGTTTTATGTGAAGAATGCCGAAAATTACATGAATTGGGCGATAAAATTTTACATATTGCGAATCTGGTGATAGAATATAAAGTGGCTGTGAAAATAAATCACAAGAAAAATTACAAAACGAGGTAAATTTATGTTAAGCATGAGGGCAAAATTATCTCTGTGGATTCTGGGGATTATCATTCTTTCAAATGTGATTTTCGTGAGCATTTCCTATTCCGTCGCAAAGAAGGAAATTACAACTGCTGTGGAAGAAGAAAACAAAAATCTGGCGCTTGCTACAGCATCTCAAATTTCAAATGTAAACGAGCGTGAATACAAAATGCTTGAAGCACTTGCAAGTCTTTCAATAATAAAAGATCCGTCTGTTGATTTGCACGACAAGTGGCGTCTTGTGAATTCCGCTACGGGTGGAAATCCCAATTATCTGGGAATGGCTATTTACGACAGTCACGGTGTGGGTTGGACTACGACGGAAAAATACAGCGACCTGCATGAACGTGAATATCTTGCCATCGCAATCACGGGAAAAAGATCTTTGATGGATCCCAACTGGAGCCCTGTGAACGGAAATCTTTCCACCTTCTACGCCCAGCCGGTTTACGAAGAAAACGGAAAACAACTTGCGGTTGTTGTTTCTGTTTTGGACAGCACCGAGTTGTGCCGCACCGTGTCTGCAATCACAGTCGGAAAAAACTCTCATCCTTATGTCATCAACAGAAAGACAGGCAAATATGTGGCGCATGAAATTCAAGACAATGTGAACGAGGGAAAACTCATCAGCGACGAGGCTCCCAAAAATTTTCTTCCCATAATCGAACGCATACAAAACGGTGAAACAGATACTGCTGTTTTTGCGGATGATGAGGGCGTGAAATATTCAGTTGCCTTTCAGCCGGTTTCCGGCTGCGATTGGTCGGTTGTGTGCATGGCTCCTTATGCTGATTTCTACAGCGGTGTTGACCGTATGCTCCTTTCTCTCATCATCATAAGTCTGGTCACAATCATTGTGGCTTCGGGATTCTGTGTGGTGATTCTTGCTTCTTATCTGAGACCTCTGAAGCGCGTGGGAGATGCAATCAAAAAAATCGCTTCTGGAAATGCGGATCTTACAAAGCGTCTTGACATTCGTGCCACCTCGGAAATCAACGAGTTGGTGTCAGGCTTCAATGTCTTCACCGAAAAGCTTCAGGATATTGTTTCCGATATAAAGACTTCGAAGGGCGAGCTTTCAAATGCGGACGCAAGCCTCAATTCAACGGTGGAAGAAAACAACGGATCCATTTCTGAAATCAGAACGGGAATCAGCGATGTTGGAGACTGCATCGGAAAGCAGAATGCAAATGTGGAAAGCACGGCATCCGCGGTTCACCAGATTGCCCAGACCATTTCAAGTCTGCGGAAGTTGATAAGCGAGCAGAGTTCCGGCGTGCAGAATGCATCATCCGCTGTGAATGAAATGGTTGGAAACATCAGTGCGGTAAACAATTCAATCGAAAAACTTTCCACTGAGTATGAGTCACTTTACAGCAATCTTAGCGAGGGAACTGAAAGTCAGCATGCGGTGAGTACTTTGATTCAGGAGATTGAGCAGCAGTCCAAAATGCTTAACGATGCAAATGCCGTCATTTCTTCAATTGCAGAGCAGACAAATCTTCTTGCTATGAATGCGGCAATCGAAGCGGCCCACGCTGGTGAAACAGGAAAAGGATTCAGCGTTGTTGCCGATGAAATACGTAAACTTTCGGAGAACTCTTCAACGCAGTCAAAAAATATTGGAAAGCAGCTTAAAGGAATTCAGAAATCAATTGAGGAAGTTGTTCGTGCTTCCAACGAGTCGGATACGGCTCTCGGAAAGATGGTGGAAAAACTTCGCGGCACAGGCGATCTTGTTCGTGAAATCCGTGGTTCAATGGAAGAGCAGGCTGAAGGTTCTAAACTGATTGACAGCGCATTGGGCTATATGAATGATTCCACACTGCAGGTTCAGTCCGCTTCGGATGAAATGGAACGTGGAAGTCAGCGCATCGTTGAGGATGTTTCACAACTGAAGGATGTTTCAGGAACGATGGAAGATTTGATGGGCAAAGTTGAACGCATGGTTGACCGCATCAAGAGTGCAGACGAATCACTTATTCAGATAACCGGAACGATGAACGAGTCTATCGACAGAATTGGAAGTCAGATTGATCAGTTCAAAGTGTGATTTTTAATTTTCCATAAAATCCTTGATTATTTCAGAGGGGTCTTTGTCGTAGTACAGCATTGCGTACATGGCGGAGGCCCCTACAATTTTTCTGCCGTAATCTCTTGTCTCTTGGATTGGAAGAGCTTCGAGGAAAATGTCCTCCGGAATCGAGTTTTTTTCGAATTCAATTTTGGCGGTTTTTAAAAGTTGTCTGATTCTTCCGATTCCTGCGTTGTATGAAAAAACGGCCTGCAGTTTGTTCCCGTCAAGACGCCTGCTCAATTCCGAAAGATAGTAGATGCCGAACTGCAGGTTTGTGTTGATGTCGGTGAGGTCGTAATCTTTCACTTTAAGTTTTGCTGCAATGTCTCCTGCCGTGGGTGCCATAAGCTGCGTGAGACCTGTTGCTCCTGCCCAGCTTGTTACCTGCGGGTCGAAAAAACTTTCCGAGCGTATCAGGGCGTATGCAAGGTATTCGTCGATTTTATATTCGGTGCACCATTTTTTCACTTCGGGTTGGAAATCCCGGGGGAAGGCGAGGCTCATTATGTCTTCTGAAACTGGACCTTCGCTTGAGTGCGCTTTCCGCGAGGCAATTCTGAGTGAGAGTGTGAAATAGGAAGGATCGTCGGCACCGCAGACCTGCAGATAACGGGATGCCTTGTGTGTTGTTTCCATTGAAATGGAAGTGCTGTGTTCATTCCAAAATGGATAGACCCTTGAAGGAATTTCGAAATCAACGTAGCCTTCCAAAACGTGTTCCGCTTCTTCATCCCTTGTGAAATTTTCATCGATGTGCAGAGTCTCAAGATTTTGAAGCACTTCGTCTTTTGTGAGTCCGAGTTTTTCCGCCGCCAGGAATTTGTGATAGATGTTTGTCTCACTGTTGAGAGCTCTTGAGTAAAGAGTTGTGTATGCCTGCTTTGCGGAAAATGTCTTCGGTGTAAGGAATTTGTTTTCGATTAGTGAGCCTGCCACGTAAGAAAATTTTGCGGTGGCCTCGTTGCTTGCGTATCCGTCGATGAGAATTGCCGTGTTGTAATATTCCTGCCACAGATGCTTGGTGATTAATCGGAGCGAAAGCGTGTCGAGGAAGTCGTCGAAATATGCGGGGTCGTTCCATTGCGAGCGGTAGATGCTCAGCTCAAAAAGTGCGGATGCGATGGAGTCCTTCAATGCCGTGTTCAGATAATACCACAGTGCGTTGTCGAACTGCTCCGGGCTTTGCGCATTTTCCATTGCTGTAAGAAAGGCCTGTGAAGCTTGAGTGTTGCTCGTTTCCGTTTTGTCCAAAAGCCTTCCGCGGTAAAAGGCAAGGAAAAATTTCGAGTCAGGGGATGCGTCTTTTTCGAGTGTGGATAAATACGATGCGTTTTTTTCGTAATCCTTTGAGCCATATAAAAATGCTTTTCCTGCATCGCTTAAAATCTGCGGACGTATATTCTGATTGTCGCTGCAAACCGTGGAAACCATTTTTGCGGCCGTTCCCCAGTCGCGTGTGTAAACCGATTCACGGAGTCTTGCCGCCGGTGAAGAGAAAATGGAGTCGTTGTCGGTGGCCTCTTGAATCAATCCGAAGACGGTGTGATGCCTTGCGCTGTACGGAGTGGTTGTGCACCAGCGGTGGAACGAGTCGGAAAATGATTCGCTGTCTGTTTCCAGCAGTGCCATCATCCGGTACAGAGTCACATCGTCGTCTTCATCTTCCATGTCTTTTGTCAAATCCAGAAGCTGCGCAAAGGAGTTGTTTTCAAAAAGAGCTTCTGCATACACACCAAGGGATTTTCTGTCGCCGTAGGTTTTGTAAATTGATTCGGCTGCGTAAAGTTTTTCACGTCCGCTGGAGATTTCAACAAGTTCTTCGGCTGAAAGACGCGCAACCATGGGGCTTCCGTTTTTGACGGATTTTTTTAAAAGCGATGAGGCTTTCCCTTTGTCTTTGTTCTCAAGAGCCTTCAATGCCTCGAAATAAAATGCATCATCCCCGTATTTCGATGTGCGGTTCCCTGCGTGACAGGTCAGGGTCGTGCACATCAGAAGTGCGAGGAGGATTAATGAAAATGCCGAATGAACGTATTTTTTTTTCAAAGGCTACTCTGCAGGAATAAGGAGCACCTGTCCTGCGCGGATGAAGTCAGGGTTCCTGATGTTGTTGTAGTCCGCAATACGGGTATAGCGCCACGGATTTTTATAGTAGGCATTCGAAATGTCCCAAAGAGTGTCTCCCCAGCGCACCTGATACTTTATGTCTGCAAGTCTGTTTGCAGGTTTTGCGGGTGGAGCAGGAACCACAGCGGCCGGAGTTCGTGCCACAACGATAGCGTCTTCGCGGGCCGTGATTGCTTCTTTCGGAGCCGCCGGCTGAGGTTTGGAAATGTCGGTTTTTGCAGGAGCGGCTGTCTGTGCAGCAGGTTTTGTGTCTTTCGCTTCCGCAGTATTCGGAGTGCTTGTACTTTCGTCTTTTGAAGAAGAGATTGCAGGCTCTTTTTCTTCTGATGATTTTGCCGTGGCTGCGTCTTTTTCTTTTGTCCCGCTTGCGGCATTGTCCGTTGCGGTGGAAACCGTTGTGCTGCTGTTTGTGTTTTCCGCAGGTTTGATTTCGACCACTGTGTTTTCGTCAGTCTTCGTTACGGAGGTCTGGGCAATCTGCTGATTTTCAGTCTTCCTTTTGTTCAGGCGCGGGATAATCAAAACCGCAAAGACAACGGCGAGTATGCAGATGAACGCACAAATTGCGGAAATTACGGCATATCGTTTTGCTTTGCTGCGGTTCGTCTCGTCGTGGTAATCATCTTTTTCAATGTCGTAGGCATCGGCAAACGGGTCTTCTTCCGGAGAACTTGGATCTGCATTTCCTTCAAAAACAGCGTTTGTGTCATCGGGGAGTCCGAAGAAATCACTGTCCTGTGAGCGTGCGGGGGCATCGAAATCGGGAACTTCAAAATCGGTGTTTGCCGTGGGACTGCTGAGCGAGGCAAAAGGATCATCGAATTCGGGGAGTCCTTCCACTGTGTCGGAATCTTTTTTGCCGGTGATTTTGTTGAAGTCGTCATCGAAGGTGTCCGCATCGAAGTCGGGCAGATTAAGGTCAATGTCGTCTGCGGCCGGGGGCAGGGGATCGGATGCCGGTGTTTCGCGGGTGTCGAATGTGTTGAAGTCCGGGAAATCTGCTGAATCATCTTTTGGTTCAGGCATCGTGTAATCATCGCCTGTGAGCTGGGAGAAGTCTGTGTCGTCAATGGCGGTGGGCGCAACAGTGTAATCTTTTTCCACGGTGGGCTCGGGTTCATCAGACTTTTCCACGGCTGAGGTCTTTTCATCTTCTGCGGGCGGAACCGTAATGTCTGCGGTGAGTGTGCCTGTGTCTGTGGGAATGTCGTCGAATTCAGGGAGCCCGAAATTGTTGTCTGCATCCGCGGCGGCGTCTTTTGTTCCGTCGTCAAAATCGGAAAGGTCAATGTCGTTCAGCTGAGTGTCGGGGAAAGGATTTTCCATCACTTCATCAAGCCCGTCTTTTTCCACGGCCGTTGTTTTCGAATCATTCTGATTGTCCGAATCATTCTGATTGTCCGAATCTTCCGGTGGAATGAAATCTTCTGCGGCGGAATCAGGCTCGTCTGAGAAATTCTCCGCACTTTCATCCGTGATTTCAGGATATGTTGCGGCAGGCACATCGTCGAAAAGGTTTCCGTCCAAAAGCTGCGGGGGCACTTGGAATCCTTCGTCACCGGAATTTTCCGAGCCGTCTATCGTGAGGAAGCTGTCCGCGCTGATTCCCTTCAAAACGTCATCGGGATTGCTTGAGTCTGTGTCGAAAGATGCATATCCGCTCTGATTTGAGATGTCTGCTTCTGTGTTTTCTGCTGCGGCGGTCTCCGCTGTGCCTTCATTTTTTTTCTCAGAGGATTCCGCGGGAGTTTCATCCAGGAAAGAAAAAGCCGTTCCGTCGCGGTCTATGATTTTCTCTTCATTATCCTCTTTTTCCGGCTCAATTGCATTGAAGTCGAGCGGATCAATGATAAGATCGTCGTCTGTGGCGGGGGTGTCTGAAATGAGATTGTCATCGGCAATCACCTGGCCTTCGTTGAAGAATGTGTCGCTTACAAGAGAGTCGTCTGGAGCCGTGAAGTCCGGCATTTCCGGAGCATCGGGGTCGGTTTCGTTTCTAAGCACACTGTCTACCGCCGCCACTCCTGCGAGTGCATCTTCGGCGAGAGTGTTCGGGCCCAGCGCAAAATTGGCAGGCTCACTGCGCTCTGCAATGGAGCGTGAAACGAGTGCCACCTGGATTGTGCTGCTTGCTCCTGTTTCAGGGTCTTTTACTGCGGCGTGAAGTTCCCCTTCTTCGTCCATGCTGAGCTCCAGCTGAAGATTCGGTTCTCCGTTGGGGTGGGGGACAAGGCCTGTTATCTCAAGACTGTCCACATACTCAGCGTCGTTCATTGTGTTTTCTTCCGAACGGTACAGGTCAATCTGAACGGTGGTCTGGTTGTCTGTGACGGTTGTGACCTCCAGGACTTTTTTTTCAAGGTCGCCTTCTTCCATAACAGGATAGAATGTGCCGTCTGCAAGTTTGATTCCGATAGATTTCATATATACCTCGTTTCATCGACTTTCTGAGTTGTGTACGGGATGTGAACCCGGATTTGCGGAATTCAACAAGCCCTCATCTGTTTATCGGTATGATTTCAGGCAATCTGAATAGTTGGCAAAAAAAGAAACCTGCCCCTCGGTTTGGGACAGGCCTTGTTTTAAGATTAGCGGTAAGAATAAACCATCTGCGACTGGCTCTGGAGTTCAGCGACCGTGCCGCCGAATTTTTCAGAAACGGCATACAGGCTCACTGTTGTGGGGTTGCCCTTTGAATCAGTCTTGAAAATCTCGCGCTGATAAAGCACATTGTTCGCGTTGTATGTGCGGATTTCGGTCAAAAATCCCTTTGCATCGTAGCGGTATGAGTGCTTGGTGCTTGTGAGTCCGCTTGGTTCCACGTATTCCACTTCGGAAAGTTTTCCGGCTTCGTTGTAAGTGTAGATTTCCTTCTGGTCAAGACTTCCGTCGCCGTAGTAGCGGCACAACTCGACTGGTTTTCCGTCTTTGTTGTTCGTTGCGATTGAGCGGACCAAGAGCTTTCCGTTTCCATCGTAGTATGATTCGGTTGTCTTCGGAGCCTGTCCTTTTTCAACTTCGCTGTCGTTGTATTCGTAGATTGTCTTTCCTGTAAGCTTGTTTTCTTCATCGTACTCTGATTCGGCAGAAATGCGTCCGTCCTTTGTGTACTCAATTTCGGTCTTCCAGATGAGCTTTCCGTTTCCATCGAAGAAAGAAGATGATGTGAGTCTGTGGCTTACATCGTACTCGTAAACGATTTTGTCAATCAGTACGTCCTTTGCGTTGTATCCGGCACATTCGGTTTCGAATCCCTTTGAATTGTAGACATGGACGTATTTTACTGTGGGAGAGCGTTTCGTGACACCGAATTTCGTGATGATTGTATAGTCAGTCTTTGTGTATGTCGAAATATCACCGGCCGGGGTGAAAGATTCCGTGTCAAATGCAAATGCTGCTCCTGCCATAAGTGCTGCTGCTGCGAAAACAAGTAGTTTTTTCATTTTTCCTCCAGTAAATCACAGGTATCGGACATCTCTGAAAAAAGATGCTTTTAGAGATTCCCTGTTAAAAATCACCTATTACTCTCATATCGGCAATTATAGCATGTATTTCCATTAAAATAAAGAGGGCGGTGGACATTTGTCGGTGGCTGTCCAGTAAGTTTGCCACTCGGTTTCATTCAGAACCTGCTGCCGCCGTCATTCCGGGC
>DGXM01000074.1:1190-4054 GCA_002396325.1 Treponema sp. UBA4232 | reverse complement strand
GAAAAAAAGAAATTTCATATTACCGATTTGACATATACTGTAGTGATTCAAGTGATTGATGCAAATGGAGTTGAAGGTGAGCATTATTCTGCAGTAAAAAACGCCAAGCCTGTTGCAATAAAAAAAATCAACAAGCAGATAAAAAAACACCGTCTTGATTTCACCACCCTTCAAGCCGCATTGAATAGTGATGTGGATATGGATGTGAATGTCTACGGCACAAGGGATTTTAAAAATGTCGATGACACTTGCACTTTGCGTTGCTTTTTTGTTTACAATATAACGGTGAAGGTCTCGGGGGCGGAAGTGCCCATGCAGATTTTCATCGAGTACACGGAAGACGCTTCCAAACTTTATCAATAAAAATCAGAGGATTTGACTCCTCTTTTGTGTGCCCTTGAAGAACTTCGGTTTTTGAAATGTCCTTTATTTTTCCGCACAGCTTTGTGTGAACACTGTATGCGGCGGCACGGATTTTGTGACCCAGGTGTTACCGCCGATTGTGCTTCCTTCGCCGATGACGGTTTCTCCACCGAGTATTGTAGCGTTTGCGTAGATGGTCACGTTGTCTTCAATTGTCGGGTGCCTCTTTTTGTTCATGAATTCTTTTTTCACGCTGAGTGCTCCCAAAGTCACGCCCTGGTAAATTTTCACGTTGTCGCCGATTTTACATGACTCTCCGATTACAACGCCTGTTCCGTGGTCAATGAAAAATTTCTCGCCGATTACAGCACCCGGGTTTATGTCGATTCCGGTTTTTCCGTGTGCCCACTCGCTCATAATCCTGGGGATGACGGGCACTCCGTTTGCGCAAAGAAAATGTGCGATTCTGTAAACAACAATGGCTTCGAGTCCGGGGTAAGATACAATAACTTCCTCTGTTGATTTTGCGGCGGGGTCTCCCTCGTATGCGGCCTGAACATCAAGTCCCACTTTCCGCCTGATTTCGGGAATCTCTTCGATAAGTGCGCATGCGGTTTTTTGCGCCAGAGAAAAGCAGTGGCATTTTTCAAAATTCTTGTCAACCACCGAATAGCACAGGGCTTTTTTAATTTCCCTTGTGAGCATGGAGATGATTCGGTTCACACGCTGTCCGGTGACAAAACGAAGCGTCTCGCTGTCAATGTCTTCTGCCGTGCGGAAACCCGGAAAAATGAGGCTCTGAATGTCATTGAGGATTTTCACGACATTTTCGCGGTTCGGAAAATTGTTGGCTTCATCCAGATTGATTCCACCGTACTTGTTGTAGGATTCCAAAATCTTTTCTACCGACATATCGAGAGAGTGATCCACGTTGTACATATCCACCTGCCTAAAAAAAATCCGGCTCGGGAATCTCCAAAGCCTCTGGGCAAGTTTAACATATTGGTGAGGTTAATACAAGTCATAGTTTTTCGAGGTTGCCTATAATCAGTTCGCGCAGAAGGGAGCGTTGATTGGAAAGAACTGATGATAGGAACATTCTTTTTTTTGCAAATCTTTCAGGCCGCAGTGTTTTTGCTGAGGAATTTTTTCTTTACATAAATCATACAGCCGAAGCATAGCAGAATCTGTACTGCTGTGGAACAGGGGGTTGCTAGACCGATTTTGAAAAGTGAAGGCGGCGTTATTCGGCTTGCTAAAAATGAAAGCGGAATACGAATGCAGAAGGCTCCGACAATTCCTTGAATCATAACGAAACGGGTGAGTCCGAATCCGTTGTAAAATCCTATGAAGCAGAAAAGAAATGATGTGAGCATTGTGTCTATGGCATAGGCTTTGAGATATTCCGCCGCCGCAACAACGACTTCCGGATCCTTGGAGAAAATTTCTGTAAAAATCGTGCCGTGGAAAAACGCTGCAAAGAACATAATCACACCGAATGAGAGGGAGACGATGATTCCGTAGCACAGAGCTTTTGTTGCCCTGCCGTATTTTTGTGCTCCCACATTTTGCGCCACGAAGGCAGACATTGACTGCATGAACGAAAGCGGCACAAGCATTATGAACGCACATACTTTTTCCGCCACACCGATTCCGGCAGAGAAAATGAGCCCCAGGGAATTCACGATTGCCATAATCACAAGGAAGGAAATTCCAACGAGCAAATCCTGAAGGGCAATTGGAAGCCCGAGTTTTGTAATGTGTTTTACGATGGCTCCGTCGAATGAAATGTCGCTCATTTTGAATTCAAAAGGCACTTTCCGACGGCTTATAAAAATGATGGAAAACACAACGGAAACAATCTGCGCAAAAACAGTTGCGATGGCGGCACCGGCGGCACCCATTTTGAAACCCGCCACAAGCAGCAGATCCGCACCGATGTTCACTAAAGATGCAACCGCCACCGTTACAAGGGGAGTGTTCGAATCTCCGATGCCGCGGAAAATACTTCCAATCAGATTGTAGAAAATGATGACGATGAATCCCAGACCGCAGATACGGACGTAGGAAACGGTTTCGCTGAATGCTTCTGCGGGGGCCTGCATCGTGTGTGAAATGGGAGATGCGAAAATTGCCGTGAGTGCGGAAAGAAAGACCCCGATGATAAGAAAGAGAACTATTCCCGTACCGATTGTTTTTCCTGCGTCTTTGGTTCGTCCCTGACCAATCTGATGACCGAGCATGATTGTGACACCCATTGAAAAACTGCTCACCAAATTTGTAAGCGTCATCATAATCTGCGAGCCGGTTGAAACGCCTGAAACATCAGCGGATTCCGAAAATCTTCCGACCACGAATAAATCGACGGCACCGTAAAGTGATTGCAGAAAAAGTGCCAGCAGAACAGGCGCTCCGAATTTCAAAAGGGGGCCCAAAATCGTTCCTTCAGTCAAACTTGTCTTTTTCATTTTTTCCTCTTGATTCGTGCGGAGGGTTCAATA
>DGXM01000074.1:0-1058 GCA_002396325.1 Treponema sp. UBA4232 | reverse complement strand
GACGCTCTGCGTCGAGTGTTGGTGATTGTGTGGAATTATATAGAAGAGATTTAATCTAGTCAAAGGGTGTGCTTTGAGATGATTTTAAAACTCTCGTTTTTTTGGACCGTCTTCAATAGGAATTTTTACGTAAAAAAACATTTCTTACTTTACAAAGAAATTGCAATTGTATATTATTGCCCACTATGCGCACACGCAATAACTTTCGGTCTGTTGAAAAAAAAGCCGGACTGGACATGACAAAGGGCGAGCCCTTTAAACTATTGATTGTTTACTCGTTTCCAATTTTGCTCGGAAGTCTTTTCCAGCAGTTGTACAATCTTTTTGATACGGTGATTGTAGGCCGTCTTCTTGGTCCCGATGCTCTTGCGGCGGTTGGAAACACAGGACCTATGAATTTTTTAGTCCTCGGTTTTCTTTACGGAATGACCAGCGGATTTGCGGTAATCACTGCGCAGAAGTTCGGTGCCCACGATGAGGATGGTGTGAAAAAATCCGTGGCGATGAACATTGTGCTCAATCTTGCGTCAGGACTTGCCATAACCATTTTGGCCTGTGCTTTTACGATGCCTCTTTTGCGTGCCATCCACACACCGGACACAATCATCGGCGACTCTTTCCGCTATATCATAGTGATTTTCTCCGGTATTCTTGTTACCGTGCTTTACAATGGATGCACCTGCGTGCTTCGTGCTGTGGGCGACAGTAAAACCCCTCTTTATTTTCTGATTGTCTCATCGCTTTTGAACATTGTGCTCGACATTGTGTTCATTTCAAAATTCAAGTGGGGTGTTGCCGGAGCTGCATGGGCCACTGTGATTTCTCAGGCTGTCTCGGGAGTTGCGTCTCTTGTTTGGTGCATTGTGCGCTATCCCATTCTCCGTGTGAAACGTGAGCATTATAAAGCCGGCTGGAGCTTTGCATCCCGTCATCTTAAGATTGGAATGAATATGGGATTTCAGTTCAGCATCACGGCGATTGGAACCATTGTGCTTGAAGGTGCCCTCAATAAATTCGGTGCCACGAAGATTGCTGCTTTTACCGCCGCTCAAAAAGTG
>DGXM01000165.1:1816-6948 GCA_002396325.1 Treponema sp. UBA4232 | reverse complement strand
ATCCCGGACTTGATCCGGGATCTCATTTACACGAGAGATGCTGAATCAAGTTCAGCATGACAGGGCTTCGTTTGGCATGACGCAGCTTCGTTCGGCGTGACAATCCACCGTCATTCCGAGCTTGCCGCTACCGTCATCCCGGACTTGATCCGGGATCTCATTTACACGAGAGATGCTGAATCGAGTTCAGCATGACAGGGCTTCGTTTGGCATGATACAGCTTCGTTCTGCATGGCATCCCACCCCGTCATACAGAACCTACCGCTACCATCATCCCGAACTTGTTTCGGGATCCCCTTTGCATGAGGGATGTCACACGGATTCGAAATTGCTAACGCAATTTCCTTCAGTTTTTATTGAATGGGAAGAACTCTCTGAACATTGCCGCCTTCCATAGGTTGCTCTATAATTTTGGCGGTCGCAGCCTTTTGCAAAAATATGAAAAACAGATTCAAAGTGTCTGATACATAAAACGGCAACCCGCATCATATTTGGGTTTTACATGAGATTGGACGAATTTTTCCTGATCTTCCGGAAGCATAGAGAATCCCATTGTAGCGTAGTGTTCAATCAGTTTATTGAATGGCAGAGCATAGATATACAAAGAATTTGCCCCGATGTACTGAGCCATAAAACGAGCAATCGGGAGGATGAAGACATCGAAGATATGAACCCCAAGTTTTTTGGTTTCTTTATGCTTTTTTCTGTAAGCATCATTAACTGCAAAATTAGACAATTCTATTGCCGGAAGCGAATCAAAATCATCGCCTGCAACTTGAATCGTTATGAGACCTGTTCTTAAGGAAAAGTAACAGGCAAGCTCACCAGTTGCCTTGTCAATCACAAGATAAGTGCGGGCAAGATTTGCTTGTTCATCTCCTGTAGCCGCAAATTTCAAATATGATTCAAGTCCTGCAGCATCGTTTCCTGCTGTGAAATCTTCAATCAACCTCTTGTAGTTAGGAACATCAAAAAGATGCTCAACAGAATATGCCGGGGCATCAAACTTCTTCTCGTTCACGAGCATTCTTTAGGGCCTCCATCATAATTTGTCTGTCCTTTTCCTGTTCCTTAAGAATCCATTTCTCAAATTCCATGCTCTGTCTATGCAACTCGGTAAAATCTGGGCGCGGGGTGTTGATTATCGTGGCATAGGCGGAATTTCCGTTCTTGAGTTTTTCAAGATATTCTGGTGTTACGGTTCTCATGATTTTCCTCCTTCTTGTATTGATACTTGTGAACATCTAAAAACTGAAGTTTTAGATTTTCACACTTTAAATATAATGATATACATTGCAAGAGGCAAGGAAAAATTTACCAAGCATTCCAAGAGGCTAGTAAAAAAATCCCCCCAACACACAAAAAGGAAAAGATTGTTTTCCTTGGTTATTCCGCATAGTCCAAAAGAACTTCTTCAAGAGCGTGTGGCGAAGAAGTCCTTAAAAATGTAAGAGGTTTACTCCGTTGCGGTGAACCTGATTTTTGGTCGGGCCTGATCACCAGACCGGTTTGCTATGTCACAGACATAAGTCCAGCTTGTACCTGCAGTTGAATTTTCACCTTTTCCCTTTTTTATATCTGAAATAGTAATATTCGGGAAATCGTGCCAGCCGGTACTTGAGAATTGTATATCACCTCCGCCCTTATCCCTCCTGAACTTATGAAAAGTAACTTGAATCGTGTCTGACGGGGATGTAAAAGTATCACTCCAATACTTGTAGGCATCATCTGTATCAATAATAGTACTCCATTGATTTCGGGTTACGGTTTGATAAGAGTCCTTATAGTGCCATATTTCTTTATTGGTATTTGGTCCCTTAACATGTATTTCGCCTCTTATAGCCATATTTCCAGAATCTCCACCGAAGCCTTTGACTTCAACTTGCAAACCATCAGTGTACTTACCGGCTTCATAAGTAAGCGTAATCGGCTTAATTGTCACACTCATCCATGCAGATTCGTCCGAGCGTTTCTTACAGTACTCGCGGGTTTGAACTGCGGTTATGCTTGCGGAACAATTATAACCGATTGAGACGGATGAAACCTCGTGTCCGTCGAAATAAAGCGTAACTGTGTTGCCGGTGTTTCCGGGAGTTACGTTTACGGGCATTTCGTCATAGGTTTTGTAGCTGTACTGCCAGTGTTCGGTGCCGTCGGAATCTGTCTTGGTTTTTGTTCCGACCGGTGTGAATGTCGGGGCGGCAAGGAGGCCTTCCACGTAAACTTTGTCGGGAGTGTCAAATGTTCTCGTAACGTAATTTGTTTTTGAGACTTCCATCGTAAGATTGTGAGGTCCAAGGCCAAGCTTTCCAGAGGTAGTCGTAGTGCCGTCATCCTTTATTGTGATTGTTGAGCCGTCGCTTGTTGTGGCTGTGTAATACAGATAGCCAGTACCATCTGATGCAAGGGTGATGTTGTATGTGTCATAGAGCAGGAATCTTGTGTCCTCCGGGTTCCCAGATTTTTTATTGATTTGGGTGCTGTGCGCTGATTCCTTGTAGAATTTAATTGTCGGTTTCTGCAGCTCATGGACGACCCTGACTTTTTTAGTGAAGCTGTGGTCATTGTAGAGCGGATTGTGGACGGTTCCTGTGATTATGTGGTCTCCAAGTCCCAGAGTAAGAACAACCGAGTTCGTCTGACTGGCAGTGCTGCTGTCGAAGTTTCTTGTGCTTGCCGAGCCGCTGTTCGGAGTATAGGCATCGCTTCCCGTGATTGTGCATCCTGTAGGATTTGCGGATGTTATTGAATATGAAACTCCTACTGATTCTGCGGAAATTTCAATGTACTCATATCCTTCGTTTGAGTTTCCAGTCAGCTTGTTGCAGCTAAAGACCGGGTCCTTAAGGGATTCCACAACCCGGACTTTTTGAGTGAAAGTTACATCATCTTGGAAGGAACAGTGCGAGGTAACTTCTATCTCATGGTCTCCGATGCCAAGTGTTCCGGAATTGTTCTTTGCCCATCCGTTGATTTTTGTGGTGACGGTTACGGGACTGTTATCATCCGTGGATGATGTGTATGAGACCTGATCCGTTGAGTTGGCGACCTCAATATAATAGAAGCCGCTCGAATCCTGCCCCTTTCCGTTGAACACGGGATTGAAAGTGATTTTGGGTGTCTTGAGTTTTGCCACAACCGCAACAAACTTTGTCGAGCGTTGTTCCACATAACCGTCTTTCGTTACCGTCGCGACAATCTTGTATTTTTTCGGACTTCCTGGAATTCCTGCGTCAAGATTTCCGATGTTATTTGTTGATACTTGTGTATTGTTCGGCATGGCTGTGACAACCGTAGTTACGCTTGTGCCTGTGCGTGAGTCCTTGTCTGTGACTGTGTAGCTTGCCTTGCTGCTGGAGTTGTCAACCTCGATGTATTCATAATACAGGTCATCCCTTTGGCCATTGGGAGCGGGACTAGTGAATGCGATTTCCGGCGGGGTGAGCTTTGAGTCAACCTTTACCTTCTTTGTGAATGTCCGGCTTATCATGTAGTCCTTGCTTACGATAATAGTGAATGTGTAATCGCCTGTACCTAACTGCCCTGTCTTTTGTGCTGTGGCAGTAAATGCAGTGCTTCCCACGCTTCCAGAGACTTTTGCCCCGCTGTCCGTAGTTGAAGGCTTAATCGTGTAGTCTGTTTTTGCCGTTGACGAGGGAACCTCAAGATACTCAAAGTCACCGACAATATTTCCGTTCAAATCCGGGGTGAATGTATAGACCGGTGCCTCAAGAGTCTTTGCAACCATAATCTTCCGTGTGGTCGTTACATCATTGCAGTACTGCTTGTGGATTACGGCAACCAGAGTGTGTGGTCCTACGTCAATGTTTACACCGTTTACAGGTCCGTTGTAGGCAATTCCGTCAACTGTGCCTGAGAGCGTTGTGCCTTCTTCCGTCGGAGAGATTGTATAGCCTACTGTTGAAGTGGACTGTGGAACCTCAAGATATTCAAATCCGTTTGTGTCGGTCATATCGTTGAAATATGTGTCGGTATCATTTGTGCCGAATGTGAAGGTTGCGGGGTTCGGCGTGACCACAATTCTGAGTCGCTTTGAGACCGTGACCGAGAACGCGTCCGTCCTGCTCGATGTCGCCTCAATCTCATGCCGTCCCAATCCGCTTACAGTGTATGTGTTGCCGTTAGTCGGTGTCAGCACAGTTCCGTTGTCAGTTACCGTAAGGGTGTCTCCATCCTGTCCTGGAACCGCAGTAAAGGTAATGGAATCCGCTTCGGACTCAATCTCGTAGCACTCATAGTCTCCGTCGGAATCCTCGTCATAAAGACCGTTCGGAGTATCGAGCACAGTGATTGCGGACTCAACGAGCACACAGGCTCCAAGCGCGGGGTCGGTGGAACGGATGTCGGCTGTCAATCCGTGAGGTCCGATTACCTGCACGGTGTATTCATAGCGGGTAAGGAAATCGTCCAGCTGTCCGTCAAAATAATACATGAAAACATCGCTGTCGGCTGTCGGATTTTTGTTGTCGGCAAGGGTCAGCACACGGCTTCCTTTGAGCTCAAGGCTGTTGTCGTCGTTTCTGAAAAAATATTTCACTTCGTAGGAGGAGTCCTTGTTGCGGTTCAGGCTCTGTTTGGGAACCTTAAATGCGACATAGCACTTCTGGGTTCCTGGGAAAAAATCCTTCGCGCGCTGAAGATTTTTGATGTTGTCCGGCGGGGTGTTCTGGATAAAACTTACAGAATAAAAAAGCTCGGGGTAAGATTCGCGGAGCTTGTCTTCGCTAAAAGTCGTGCGGTTTTCAGGCCAGAGGCATCCGGAAAGGGTTATCCGCTTGCCTTCTGTACCATCGTCCAGCGTAGTTCTGATTCTCACATAGGTCGGATCAACCATCTCCTCGGTGTAGGCGCTTCCCGTCGTTGTTCCGTCATCCAGCGTAAAGGAAAAGGAAGGTGAATGGTTGAGGAGTGAAAAACCATTTGGATTCACCGTGTAAAGGCTGATTTCAATCTCGTTCAACGCGGAGAGGTTCGGCACATTGTCAATCGTCACATTTTCGGAAACGTACTCGACTTTTCCCACCTGGCATGTGGACGACCAGTAATCAAAATACTCCCTTACAGGCTCGTTCCAGAATTTACATGACGAGAATAGAATAGAATAGAATAGA
>DGXM01000165.1:0-1681 GCA_002396325.1 Treponema sp. UBA4232 | reverse complement strand
ATTTTTCTCATTACCTACATCTCCCCGGGGACAGGATTACATACTCATTATAACATACTTTAGAAAAAAAACACCCGCACGGCCATATAATGGAAATTTTTGAATCACTTTTGCAGTAATAAAGTCGTCTTCTTCGCCATGATTCCCACCGTCATCCCAGGCTTGCCACCACTGTCATCCCGGACTTGATCCGGGATCTCTTTTGCCGGGAGATGCTGAATCAAGTTCAGCATGACAGGGCTTCGTTTGGCGTGACAATCCACCGTCATCCAAAACCTGCCACCACTGTCATCCCGGACTTGCCACCACTGTCATCCCGGACTTGATCCGGGATCTCATTTGCACGAGAGATGCTGAATCAAGTTCAGCATGACACGGCTTCGTTCGGCGTGACAATCCACCGTCATCAAGAACCTGCCGCTACCGTCATTCCGAGCTTGCCACCACCGTCATCCCGGACTTGATCCGGGATCTCCTTTGCCGAGAGATGCTGAATTCGGTTGCATGCAACCAAGTTCAGCATGACAGGGCTTCGTTTGGCATGATACAGCTTCGTTCGGCGTGACACAGCTTCGTTCTGCATGACATCCCCCCGTCATACAGAACCTGCCACCACTGTCATCCCGTGCTTGACACGGAATCTCCTTTGTACGGGAGATGCTGAATCAAGTTCAGCATGACACACTTCGTTCAGCATGACAGGGCTTCGTTTGGCGTGACAGCATTTGCTTTGCGCGACAGTCGTTTTTTGGGATGACACGCAGAGTTTTATTACTCGCTTACCTCTGAAACATCGAAAGTAAGTCCTATTTCTGCATAATCTCCAATTTTTCCTGTAAACAAAGTCCAAGCACTATGCGGTGCACCTGAATAATAATTTCCAGTTCCATTTTTTATATCATAAAGCGTTCTTGTCTCTTTACCAGTTACATGGCCTTTGTCATCATGTTTTCGCCTTCTCATATTGTTCATTCTTAGAGTAATCTCATCATTTGGAGATGCGCAAATATATACAACTTCACGGCCGCTACTGTCGCTGTTTAAGTGATCCCATTTATTAGCAGTTATTGGATATTCTGACTCTCCGTATGAGAATATAACTGATTCACCACCACTATTCAATTTTGTGAAAACATCACCATATAAATCATAGTTCTTAGCACCGCCAAAATTTTTTATGTAAATTGCCTGGTACCCCTTAAGTCCCCCTGCCGATCCATTTCTATACCAGAGTTTTATCGGCTTAATAATTCCCTGAACATATTTTGTCCTGGTCAAGGTTTTGCAGTATTCCCTTTTCTGAACGATTTTAAGAGGTACAACTGTGTCATATCCTAATCCAAAACCGTCAGCCAGATGGTTACTTAGACTGATGGAAGTTCCTGTTACATCGGTAGACACTTCAACGGTGTTGCCTGTATTACCTGGATTGACTTTGCATTTTAATGAATCGTAGTTGAGATAGCTGAATTTCCAAATCTGCGGGTCAGTCTCTTCATCTCCTTCTCCGCTGACAAAAGTTCCGTTTGAACTAGTTATTACCGGGTCGCTCAGGATTCCCTGCACGTACACTTTCTGTTCCACAGAGACAGGGGTATTGCCGTCCTTTGAAACTGTGAACGTGAGGATATGCGGTCCTAATGGAAGGGAACCGCTTGTAATTGCAGTTACGGTTTCTTCG
>DGXM01000106.1 GCA_002396325.1 Treponema sp. UBA4232 | reverse complement strand
TATACCCGCATCTATAGAGATTCGCTCTCCTGTAATTGTGAAGGAATCAACAAGAACAGAATCCGTTGCCTCGGTATAGCCAGAATTATAGCTATCAAGATATGCGTAGCGCAAACCACCGTCAACGTAGGCCGCAATATGGATGTGCCCCTGACTGTCAACCTTTATGGCACAATGCTCTCCGCCATCGCTAAAGATGACCTTGTTGCCCTTCCAGCCACCGGCAGAACCATTGTCCAGTCCGCTTGTCGGGTTATCATTATATGCATAACGCAGACTGTCACCGTCATACCAGACTGCAACTACAACATCACTGCTGGCAGAATCTCCTGTAATTGCATCGATGGCGACATACTTATAGCCAGTGTAGCCAGTGTCGTATGCATTATAGGTATATTGCTTATATACAGGAACTTCTATTGTTCTTGTAACAGTACTACTAGCTGAACCTATTGGTAAGAAATAAGGAGATTGGCCAGACCAAGATGAATCGATTCTTTCATATACTTTATATTCAGAATTGTTATCAAAGTCAGGATCAATTGTATATCCACTATAGCTATAATCGGAAGCCTTTATTGAACTTACTCTATGTGTAATTTTACCATGAGGCGATTTTTTATCTTTATCAATAAATATAAGACCATCATTCTGTATAATCCAATAATAGCCGTTATTATTCCATTGATAAGCTTCAACAGTAGAATCAGCGGTAAACCTGTTTCTTAGACTTTCATCTAAAGTAGCCAACATTTGAGAAGTTATTGTGTAGGACACTTTTTCATACATTCTCGATCCATTATTACCATCAAGTTCAACAGTTCCATCTGCTTTAATATTTTTTGCTCTGCGATAAGATTCTTTATCAACAAATGTTTTTACAACCTGATTTCGAGATGAAATATCGTTCCTTACAGTTTCACCTTGCTGTGTATCAACTCCTGCTATTAAACTGAAATTATCTGTACTTGCTTCCATATAATTCTGATAGCCACCATTCGTTCCAGAAATAGATTGTATTCCTGTTTTATTCCAGAAATAACCAGTATTATCTGCAAAATCATTCCCGTTACTACTACCATCAGCATTCCATACTGCTGCTACTTCACTGTTATATCTAAACCTTATCTGTTTTTGTATACTGTCGTAATAAGCAAGATATACAGATGTAGTTGCAGCATCTCCTGTGCCATGTACAGTTGCTGCCAAAGAAGGAGAGTTAAATCTCGTTTCTGTAAGAACACCATTTGAAGTGGAATCAATTAAATTTTTATTAGCAAGAATTGTATAGAATGTTTCTTCTTCACAAGCTATTTCATTATTAAGATACATTTGATATATATCATTATTACTAAGTGTTCTTTTTGTTGTAGTTCCTTTTATATAAGGAACAGAAATAGATTCAAGACGAAGTGCATTAGTTCCAGTATAATTACCCGTAGAATCTAATCCACTTTGTCCCCACTTACTATAAAAATATGAGAATCTACCTGCATGTTTGTCTTTTGGATTGGTATCTAAACCTGTAGCAGTAGCATGAGCCTTTCCCAAAGCATCATAAGCAAAACTGATATTGCTGTAGGTTGCATAGTTTTCCTGCCACTTTATATAGGAATTGTTTTCATCAGCCATTGAAATATTCGCAGGTCCGCTTACAAAGGCAAGTCCCACCTGTCCAGTAACAGGATTAATTCTCATAATAGGCTCACGCAATTCACCGCTTCTTGGCTTTGCGGCATCGCTGTCGAACTGCCATACATCAATCACGACATCATCGGTAAGGAGGTTGTTGCTTGTGCGGTTCGGCATACGGTTATATGCATAGGCCGCCTTGTCCGCATAAGAGCTTTCCTCGCTAATTGAAGTTGTCTGTGTTCTGTAGGAGCCGCATGCATCGTTGTCGTTCAGGTTGTTGAGCGTCTTTATTGTTCCCAGAGTCAGCACAACCGGACCAGATGTGGACATCTTCGAGGCAGGAAGTGTCACAGTTCCATTGGCATCCACATTGAGAGCGTCGGATCCATATTTCGGCTTGATGCTTGAAGTTCCAAGATTGAATCCCTTTATGGATATGTTCTCATCGGACCTTGCAATATAATGTCCAAGAGAGGTTCTTGAATATGCGGATTTTATACTTGACTTGAGCTTTGAGGTCAAAGACGTCGTAACCTCCGTGATATACGGTACAACATCAATCCTGTAATGAGAAGTTCTGTCACCGCTTCCGTCATTGCCTCCGGTTTGAGCGGAAGAGCTTTCGGAAGATTTTGAATCACTGTATGTACCGGAGCTGTCAGGGCTTCCGCGGTCAGTCGCAGAGGCATCAACTCCTATGTCGAGGCCCACTCCCACCAGAGTCTCCGTGTCGGCATAGACAACCCACTTAACCACATGGCCGTATTCCTGCGTGAAGTACGGAATCATTGAAGTGCCTTCAACTCCGTCAGGTATTTCCGTTATGAATCCCGCGTTCAAGTAGTCGGCATAAGAGGCTCTTTCAGCCTTGAATGCAATTCCTCCGTCAGGAATATCCCCTTCAGCAGTGAGAGCTGTTGCAGTCCATGTTCCGTTTTCATAATTTGCGGTAATCGTATTCGAAGCGATTTTCAAAGTAAGTGCCTTAAGCTGCGAGTCATCGCGGGTCACACCTTCAATCTTCACTTTTCCCGACACCTTCGGATCCAAGTCGAACTCACCTGTTTTTGTTGAATCAAAGAAGGTCTCCGGCAAATCCGCAGAAAGTTCAATGTGACCATTCTCCGCGCTTTCTCCAAAGAGACTGTTGTCTGCGGAAGACTTCCAGTAGAACGGCAGAATCTTTGTAACAGGCTTTTCCTTGTCATCAAGGGCAATATCGAGAATCAAATTCAGTTTTGCAATCTGGCTTCCTCCGGGGGTTGAATCCTTTATAAGAAGCTCAAGTTTTCTGTTCTCCCCGTCTTCAATTCCGTCTGTCTTCATCTGCTGTACGGTAAAGTAGTCAATCAAGGCAGTCTGCACATCTTCATCATCACGGCCTGAAAGAGGTGAAGTTTCATCCGCGGCAGAAATCAGAGGATTGTCAATAGAAGATTTATCCACTTTGTTTGTCCACAATGAGCCGCTGTTTTCGTACAAGTTGTAGGCCCAAGTGAGGCTTCCGTTTCCACCGACAATCTCCGGCTTGATTCTCATTTTGTTACGCACGATTCTGAGAGATTTGGGAGCGGAATCAGTTGATGTCGCAGGGAAAGTTGCGTCCACCATCTTTGCGGTCTGCGAAGCATTCATTCCATCCGGGTAGACATTGCTTGCGTCCACGGTTTCCGAGTCGCTGTAATTTCCATCTGTATCATCATCGCTTGCAAAAATCATTCCGGCAATTCTGGGCTGATTGTTTCCCACGAAAATCTCAACGGAATCATAGGACGAGTTTCCGGCTTCATCGAAGACCACATAATGCAAGGTCGCCTTTCCATCGCCGATGTTCTTTGAGTTGATGTTCGCCTGCCAAATCGATTTTGAGGACTGAGCAACAAGGCTTTCCATCATCATGTCGCCATCGTCAAAGTTTCCGTCGGTGTAATATCCTGCGACATTCACAGAGCTTCCCTCGCCTTCCTGCGTTGCATTGTCAACCACATTTGCAAGTGCAAAATACGCAGACTTTCCTGCAAGAGATGCAAAGCTGGCCGTGCTGTCAACGGTTATGGTTGTGCCCGTCACAGATTCAATTCTGTAAATCACGTCGTTCAGTTTCACAAGACCGCCCTTGTGGATGTTCGCATCGGCAGAAGAAATCGTCACCGTGCTCACGCCGCCTGAAACAACTGAAATCTTTTTCCAGTAAAGCTTGTCGTCGCTGTCAAAAATGGGCAGAGATTCATTCGCCGTGTTGTTTGCAATGTATTCAATCGGTGCATCGGCCTTTGTCTGCATCACATCGTAGATTTTGTGGATTGAATCAACATCGCGGGTTACATAGAACGCAATTCTCTTTACACCGGTCTGGTTCACATCGGAGACGGGATCTTCTTTTGCGGATGAGCCGAATGTCCAGAATCTTCCGTAGTTGCTCACGGTATTTTTTTCGGACTCTGTGTACTCGGTGATTTTGAAATCCTCATCAGTGCGAAGTGCAAGCACAGGTTTTTTGTTGTCTATGCGCACATTGATTTTTTTGGTTCCAGGCTTCGGAGCAGGACTTGTGCAGTCCTTGATGCTGATTTCATAATTCTGCTCTTCCACGACCTCCTGAGAAAGCGGTTTACCCACTTTGTATTTGAGTTTGTAACCGTAAACACTGGAACCTGCGACAGTATCCGTGTAAGAAGAAAGCTGGTCGGCAAATTCAGTCTTCACACTATAGCCGCTTCCGCTTCCCTCAAGCATTTCAGTGCTTCCGAGTTTCACAGAAGAAAGATTCGACTCATCGTACATGGTCACTTCGTAGTACCACTCGCCGCGGATTGCCATGCCGTCTTTGTATTCCTGTTCCGCAATCACTGTTGCACCGTCGTACTGGCGCAGATATGCCGTACCGAACTGCGGGCTGTCTTTGTCTATGGTGATTGAAACCTTTGCCATTGTTTCGGAGGAAAGATTTATCAGGCTGTGGTTGAACTCATTATCAACCGCGTATGCAAAGACTTTCAGAGCCCTTGTGGAAGTGTCGCTCGGATTGAAGTCTCCGTTTTCGTTGATTGTCTTGTTCCAACTTGCACCTGTCACGGGCACACGCACGCCATAAACAGTGTAATCACTGAGGCCTGTTTCGGGAACCACACCTGCATCCACATTTTTAAGAGAAGTGCCGGAGGTGTATTTTGCCCACTGCACAGCCTCGCCCGTTGCCTTCAGGAGACTGATGTCTGTTCCATCGTAGTCGCCGTCCGCATCCATATCAAAGAGAAGCATTACGTCCGTTGCGCTCACGTTGTCGGTTGCTGTTCCCATAAACATGATTGCGCCGCCGAGTGTGTCGCCTGTAGCCGGATACGAAATCACCACCTGGGGTTTGTCGCCCTGAGGATCCACAGACACAGAGGCTTTCTTTGTGTTTGAATTTCCGTTTTCATCTTCAGCCCTTATGTGAATGTCGAGCTGGGTTATTTCCGTAAATGTAACTCCGTCTGTTATGGCATCCTTCGGCGTGAGTCCGACTCCGGTTTCATTTGTGAGATACCACTTCAAGAGCTGTGTGCAAGTCTTTTCGGTTGATGTCGTTCCATCGAAGAGGACAGTCCAGGCCATTGAGGCATCCTTTATCTGCAGCCATTTGTTGTTTGCCCAGTCTGTGCCCATTGCAGATGCAGCAGGGGCAGGGTCACCCAGTTTTGTGACTGCATAGTAGACCTTGCATCCGCCTTCGGTAACGTTTCCGTAAACAGAGCTTGCCGAGGTGACCGTATTTGCGGGAACAGTCATTGAAATGTCGGGCGGAGTGTTGTCCACCATAAATGAGACAGAGGAAAGTGTTTCGAGACCTGCCAGATCCTTTACAGAAATTTCCGCTTTATACTGGGTTCCGCTGTACTGCTTCGTGCCGGAAGTCTGTGCATCAGCCTCTGTAAGATCAATTTCACAGGAGTAATGATTTGCACCCAAATCAGAATCCTCAGTCACATCATAAGTTTTTCCATTGAAATTGACTTTTGCGTTATCAATTCCGTTGGCATCGCTTGCCGAGAAGAACAGTTTTATCTTTGTGTATCTTCCACCGAAGCGTTTCAATGTGTAGTCGTTGCCGGCTTCCGTCCATGTGTGTGTCTCGGAATCGTAGGACTTGTACTGAATGCTGCTTACCGAGGGAGAAGTCACGTCAACACGAATGTTAAGCACTGTGCAATCCCTCAGAGTTATCGAAGAATCCGTAATGACAGGGGCGTGATAGTCGAGAGGCTCAGTGAAAGACGAGACAAATTCCGTGCCGGCGGAGTCCTTCACTTTGAAGTAGATTGTGTTTTGTCCTTCATTCGGAACAACCAGAGTCCATGAGCTTCCCGACGTAGTGATTGCAGTCCACGGGCCTGAAGCGGAGGGACCGTAATAGAATTCGTCAATGCCGTCATCATCCGTAATAGAGCCGTAAAGAGTCTTTGTGTTTTTGAGCCACACGGATTTTGTCTCGCTCATAGTCCATGCATGACCTTCGGAGTCCGTTCCGCCCAAAGCAAGATTGTTCAAAGTAATCACAGGGCGGTCCGAGTTCAAGTCAACGGTATAATCCGCAGTCTTTTCGCTTTCATTTCCGGCTTCGTCTTTTGCCACAAGTTTCAGATATGCAGTTCCAGTCGCTCCGCTTTCAACAAAGTCGTTGAAGTTCATGCCGTCAAAACTGAATGTGTAGATGTCTGCCACGTTCACTTTCGTAATGTGATTTTCAGCGTTTGTTTCCTGGGCCGTTGTTTTCGTTTCATACAACACCCAATCTTCAGACGCTTTCTTCCGTGTGTAAAGACTTATTTCCTGCGGCGAGTTTCCGTCGTTCACGGTTCCCGAGACTTTGTTGCTTCCATTCAATGTCTCTCCGCTGCGGGGGAGTTTCAAATCAATGGAGGGCGGAGTCGAGTCAATCTTCAGTGTGGCGACCTTTATGTTCGTGGTCGAAAGCAGGGCTTTATCCGTGACTTTTGCATAGACGGCAGGATTTTCGCCAAGACCGTCGGCAGTCTTCAGCCAGTTTTCCGTTGCTCCGGCATCTTTGTTTATGTGCAATGTCCATTTTGCATTCTGCTCTGAATTGGGAGCACTCGTATTCAAAGTGATTGTGCCGTAAGTTGTTTCGGAAGGTGTGATTTTGTATGTCTCGCTTCCGATGTAGAATTCCATTGCGGAAATTCCCGAGAGTGCATCGAGTGCGCTTCCCGTGATGTCGATTGCCTTTTCGCCGTTGGTAAGAATTGTCTTTGCAAAAGCAGAGTCTGATTCTGCCGACGGAGGAGTGAGATCAACATTGAGTGAATAGACCGGGGTTGTATCAAGAGCCGCGTTTCCTGCATTGTCCACAGCCACAAGACGGAGCTCGTTTCCACCCTCTTTGAATCCGTGGATTGTGTATTCAAAACTCGTGCGGATTGATTTCACCACTTTGTTCAGCGTTGAGGTGTCTGTATAATCCACATCCATGTTGTAAGGAGTTCCAAGAGGTGCAAAATAGCCTGTGTTCACCGAGGCATAATTTTCCGCAGTCATCAGATCCGCACTTGAACCGGACTCGACTACCTGGTAGTAAATCATCGCCACGCCGCTCTGAGTGTCGTCAAAGTCTCCGCGGATTTTAAGTGTGGTTGCATTGGCCCATGTGCCCGACTGGTATTTTCCTCCTGTCTGTTGTGTTTTCGCATCATTCCAGAAGTCGCCGATTCTGAACACAGCGTCTTTTCCTTTGCCGTCAAGATCGTGTTTGCCCTCCGGAGCCGTCCTGTCAAACACCACGGAAAGTTCCGTCACATCCGCTTCTCCAAGGGACTCGTTTCCTGCCGTGTCGGAAGCCGTAATGATTATCAGGGCCTCCGTTCCGGTCCAGCTGCTGAAATCAAGTCCTGTGAAAGACCATCCGGCATCCGTCGTGGAACGCTCAATTTTTTCACCGTTCACATCAGCATTACCGTTTTTGCCCTGAACCGAAATGCTCACGTTCTGAACCGCAATGTTGTCGCGGGCCACGCCGGAAATGGAGAATGTCTTTGCCGCCGGATTCACGTAATACTTCGAGCCGGCATGATATGCGTCTTTTGATTCGGAGGCGCTTACCACTTCCATGAAACGCACATTGTTCACGGTGGGAGCCTCGGAGTCCTTCATGAAAGTAAGAGGCCTTATATCACGTTTGTTTTCCGCATTGTCTTCCGCAGAAATTTTCAGTTCGGCAGTGCCTCCGTTTTCAAGCGAAGCGAATGCCGAGGCTGGAATCACGGCTTTCCAAGACTTGTAGGAAGAGGCCTTTGCAGAATCATACGTGCCGAATGTTGCACCCGCTATTGCAGATGAAGAGGAAATAACGTCTTCAGAATAGAAGAGATTTGTTCCCGCAGGAAGTGAGAGTGCCGTGGAGGAATCACCCATAAAGAAGGAAAGGGGCTTTATGCCGCTTGCATCGTCGCTCACAGTTCCGTAGAGTGTTACTGCTTTTGAATTCACAATCACAGTTCCTGATGCGGCAGAATAATCAGCAGCACCTTCAATCTGATACCACTTTGCGGAAAGTTCAGGAGATGTCTGGTCCACTTTTATGCTGTACGACTTCCAGGCTCCCACGTTGCCCGCATTGTCAACAGGCTGTACGTAGAGTGTGTTCGCCGAAGAGCCGACGTTGTCGGAAAGACCTGCCGCAGTAATGCTGTATGCCACGCTTTCACCGCTCTTGTTGGTGAACGAAATGCTGTCGCTTCCTACGATTGCAGAAATATTCGCATCTGCGGCAATCGAGGCATTTCCCGGAGTTGCCACGTAATAATAGAGAGTTGCCATGCCGGAAGCCGTTTCCGTTATTTCACCCTCAATTTTCGGTGAGGACTTTTTGTACCACTTTGAACCGTCGTAAACTGCGCCATCGATTTTTGCCTTGTGGCCTGCATCGTCGCGGATTACAGGGAGAGTCGCATCAATGTTCACTTGAATCATCTGCTCAGCAGAGTTGTGGCCTGCACTGTCGGTTGCCTTTACCTTGAATTTCCACACGCCGTCTGTGCTTCCGTCACGCTTCAAAGTGATTTTCCTTGTTGCGGTTTTTCCTTCGTTGCTGAGTTCGACATCTCCCAGAGTGAATGTGGCACTTTCCGGACTGCCGCTCTTTGTGACTGTGACGGCTTCGCTTGTTTTCATCTTGAAACCATCTGTTCCTGTAACGGTGATTACCAAATCACCACCACTCTTGTACCAGCCGGTGGACTCAGGAGAATCACTATATGCAATGGAAAGTTCCGGTGCATCGAAGTCGAAGATGAGATCTTCTATTTTGATTACTTCGCCCACGTTGCCTGTCTGGTCGGTGGCGCGGAAATAGAAGTTTTTGCCTGTGCCTGCCTCAACAGAAAGGCCCTTGTTCCAGTTGACGGAATCTGCAATGCGGGTAGTATCCTCGAATTCAGCTATGGCCGTCCATGTCCTGCCTGTGAAATCCGAAATCTTTGTGTCGGACGCAATGTACTCAAGAGTCTTCACGCCGGAGCCGTTTTTGTCTTCCCATGTGCCGTAGAGATTGTATGTACCCTTCGAAGAATCTTCCAAATCTTTTGTAAAGAAAGAACTTGTTTCGGAAATAGTCGCACCTGAAACAAACTCGCTGTTTGAGAATGTCACTGCGGGAGCCTTTGAGTCGACATAAATCAGATATACTTTGTCCGTACTTGTGCCGGCTCCGTTTGTTGCCCTGACAGTCAAGGCGAGAGTGTAATTGTCCACACCGGCAGCTGCGGCGAATGGCGGAACCTTCAAGGTAGTGTTGTATTCTTTTGTATCTCCCACGCGGCTTATATCCGTGGTGCCTGAAATCTTGGTCCAGGTTGACTGAGTGTCATCCGCCGTGTAGGTGTTGAGACTGTTCTTTGATTCGATGTAACGGTTGTAGCGGTCGAATTTCCATTCCACGCCGTTTCCGCTTGCACGCACATTGTTGGAATCGGGTTCAGAGTCTGTGATGATTACGGGAAGATCGTAAGTTCCTGTTGAAATGAATTTTTTGAATTTACCGGAATCATTACATTCAACAGAAGGTGCTGATCCCGAGCTTGCTGCCTGAAGAGCATACCCACTGTGATTTGAAGGCCACAAATCCTGACCGTTATTGTCCGTTCCCGATGCTTCCAGAAGATAGTAGGCACCGTTCACGAGAGTGTCGGGAAGCGTGAGTGTGTAAGAGTCTGTTGAAACCGGAGTAGTAATTGTCGATGTGGGTT
>DGXM01000047.1 GCA_002396325.1 Treponema sp. UBA4232 | reverse complement strand
GCACCGGAGTCAAGCCACGCAATCAAGGTTGCAATCGATGAGGCAATGAAGTGCAAGGAAACCGGCGAGGAAAAGACAATCCTCTTCGGTCTTACCGGAACAGGCTACTTCGACATGTACGCATACAAGGCCTACAACGACGGCACAATGGGAGACTGCATCCCCTCCGACGAGGACCTGAAGCGCGGTTTCGACGCAATCCCCCGCTTTCCCGGCAACATGGAGTGATTTTTAACGGGGCTGTTATTCCAGAGTCCCGTTGATTTTGAAGAAGTCTTGCAGAAAAAAGGAGGGCATATGCCTCATATTACAATCCAGATGTACCCCGGCCGCGATGATCAGACCAAGAAAAAACTCGCCGAAGCGGTGCTTGAGACGGCTGCGAGGGAACTGAAGCGCGAAAAGGAGCATTTTTCAGTGAGCATCGTTGACGTGCCCCAGGACGAGTGGAAGGAAAAAGTCTACGACAAAGTGAGAAGCAGTTCCGACACGATAATCCAGCCCGGCTACACAATGTGAATCTTTTCAAAGGAAGGCCTTCTCTGATAAGACGGCTCCCCATTTGACGGTCAGCCCCTGCGCTATGATGCTGCGGGGGTGTTTTTTTTGGGTTTCGCAGGAATCAGCTGTTTTTCCACCCGTATGTTGGTGATTGCACACAGGTCGCCGGTGAGGGCAAGGTATACTTCGGGGAAATCCTCGTGCAGAATTGAGGTGCAGCTTATGGCGACACCCAGGTTTTCGGTCGTGATGGTGATTTTCCGTCCTGAACGGAGCACGTTCACCTCGCAGTCTATCCCCTGTTTGTTCAGCTGCTTCCATGCATCCCAGCCGGCGAATCTGTCCGTCCTGTTTATGACGACGGTGTTTTTCGAATAATCGTCCGATTCCCAGTTTTCTCCGTCAAGACGCACCAGTACGAATTCGCGGAAATTCGGACCGTTTATCTTTTTGTCATCGGAATAGAAAATAGACACGAACGGGCAGTGCCAGATGAGCCGCGATGTTGGAAGACTCTGTGAATGGAAGCGTATTTTCATGCTGTCCCTTACCGGAATGGCCTCGCTTGAAGCGGTTCTCCAGCCGTCAATCTGCACGTTCGGAATGTCTCCCGCGGGAACATTTATGTAGCTGATTTCCTCCGCAATGCGTGGAATGAAATCCTTGGGAATGATTTTTCCTGTGTTGTTGATTTCCATATCCGAAATGAGGCAGTGCTCGCCGGTGATTGCGATGTACGAAAATCTTGAGGCATAGGGAAGAGCAATGATGATCTTAATCTTCTTGAATTTCGAGGAAATAGAAATCATCGCATGATCGTTCTGCCTTACGGCCTCAATGTCAAAATCAATTCCGTTTTTGTATTCCTCGAGCGTTTTTTCCAAGTCACATTCTGCAGAATTCTCAACATCAGACTCAATCTTGCGCGCATCTTTACATTCAATTCTGCCGTCCATGCGGATTGTCGCATATTCGATGTAAAGCATTTCCTTCCGCTTGAAGTCGGTGTCTGGAACACGGGCATCCAGAGAGTCGAACAGAATGAACGTGGGAATCGAATTCTCGGAAGGGAATTTCTCCTCCGCCCTGCAGTGCATGTGGATTTTTGTGATGGAATCCAAAATCTGAATTCCCTCGGATATATTTTCCCTGAAGGCACCGCACGAAAGTTCCATCTTTCCCGAAAGGTTCCCTGTTTCGGAATGTTCCCTCATTTTGTATTCCGTGTCCAGGTCAATCAGATGAATCATCAGCTTTGAATACAGGGGGTCAAACTGAGTGTACATCCCTTTTACAATCTCCTCTCTCACTTTTTGCTGCGGAATGGGATTGCGGTAGCTTCGCTTTGAGGTCATCGCGTCATAGGCATCCGCAACGGCGATAATACGTGCAATATCAGGAATGTCGGTTCCCTTGAGTCCGTCAGGATAGCCGTGTCCGTCGTAACGCTCGTGGTGGTAATGCGCACCTATGCTCAGATACGGAGACTTGCTGATTGTGGAGAGAATCTGGTTTCCGATAACCGGATGTTTTTTTATCTCGTTGAATTCCTCGTCGGTGAGTTTTCCTTCCTTGTTGATTATCCTGTCTGGCACTCCGATTTTTCCGATGTCGTGAAGAAGTCCCGCGAAATACACATCCTCACATTCTTCCTCGCTCTTTCCGGCAAGGACGGCAATCTGCTTTGAATACTCGGCCACCCGGGTTGAATGTCCGTGCGTGTATTTGTCCTTCGCATCAATCGCATTCGCAAGAGCCGCCGCGGTCTGTTCAAAAAGCGTCCGCATCTTCTGCTGCTCCTGCCTTAAAATCTCGACTTCTATTCTATTCGCTTTCTCCACAGTTTTGTTCATATCGACGATGACGAAAATGTAGAGCAGAATGATGAGTCCCACCATCGTCAGGTTCTGCACGGAGATTCCATAGGCGAAAAACTGAATCAGGGCTGCGACGAACGGAAGAAGATCAAACAGAAAAATCGGAAGCCATACAATCGTCCTCAGGCGCTTGTGGTACTGCCACACCACCGAAAGCTGAATCACCATGCAGGAGAGAGGGACTATATAGCACACTGGAAAAAATCTGGCCCTCTGGTAATGGTTCGTCGCATCGAATGTGTAGTACAGGCCGGTGAACTGCGAGACAATCAGAAGAACAAGCTCTACCGCAAGAAGAATCTGCACCGCAATGAATCGTTTCGGGGTTCTGGAAAGTCCGCCCTCGTTGCGAAGCAGGTCAATAAGATACATGTTGAAAAAATAAATGAGAAAAAGCGTGATGAAAAAAACGGAGAAATTGGAAATCCGCACCATCCACCAGCCGGTAGTAGAAACATCACCTCTGTAGATGTAGGCAAAGCGGTCCATCATCAGAAGAAGGGAGGCTCCAAGCTGTATGTGGATAAGGCACAGGCGTCTCTTTTTGGGCATGGTCTTTGTCAGGTAGCTTAAAATGGCAAGGACAAAGCAAATCCCGCTTAAAAATATCATCAGATTCAGCTGAATGCTCCGTATGAATTCCACTTTTTTCTCCTGATCGCAATCTTTTCGCTTTCGAATCCTTTGTATCAAAGTATAACGCGTTGCAGGTACAAAAGCAATATTGGAATTCAGAGATTCCTCATCCTCCGGGATTGCAGTCTCTTCCATTGCCGCTGGACGTTTTTTTAGGATGCCCCGTGGCTTGATGCGGGCTTGTTGATTGTGGAAAGATGCGATATAATGGGAAAGATTTTTATCGTTTTAATCCGCAAGGAGGAAGATTATGGATTTTCTGGAATTGTCGAAGGCACGCTATTCTGTGCGCAAATTCGATTCGAAGAAAGTTGAGGATGAAAAACTGGATAAGGTTCTTGAGGCCGGACGTCTGGCTCCTACTGCAAAGAATTCCCAGTCGCACAGGATTTTCATTTTGAAGAGTGAAGAAGCCCTGCGGAAAATAAATGAGGCGACTCCGATGGCCTACCACGCTCCTGTCGTACTGATGGTCTGCTATGACAAATCTGCAAGCTACAAAAATACAGCGGATGCTCATTATCCTGATTACGACGGCGGTGAGGCGGATGCATGCATTGTCACCACGGCAATGATGATGGAGGCCACCGAACTCGGTCTTGGAACATTGTGGGCACGCGGTTACGATTCCCAGAAGATTTACGATGCCTTTCCCGAAGTGAAAGATCTTGAGCTTGTCTGCCTTCTTGACGTGGGATACCCGGCCGC
>DGXM01000204.1 GCA_002396325.1 Treponema sp. UBA4232 | reverse complement strand
ATCAACGGCAAAACTTACGAGTGTGTGCGGAACGTTCAAGTTTTCGAAAGTACCGCTCATGCTGTCCTTACCACCGATGCTTCCTGTTCCCATCGCTTTCTGTGCATCCAGGGCACCAAGCAATGCAGCGGCAGGATAGCCCCAGGTCTTTTCGCTCACGGCACGGCCAAAGAATTCCTGAAAACTCAGACGGCAGCATTCGGCCTTTCCGCCCAAAGCAGTGATTTTTGCAAGCGAAGAAAGAACGGCAACCTGAGCTCCATGCCACGGACTCCATTCAGCAACACGCGGATCATATCCGTAAGTCATCAGGCTCACGGTGGAAGTTTCACGCGGAGAAAGAACGGGAATACGTGCGGCCATACCGGCTTCGGGAGTGCACTGGAACTTTCCGCCGTAGGGCATCAGCACTGAAGAAGAGCCGATTGAACCGTCAAACCTTTCTCCCAATCCGCGCTGAGAGCAACAGGCAAGATCGCTCATGTTTTCTATCCAAGCCTTGCGGACGGCACTTGCGTCAGGCTCTTCACCGAGGACTTTTTCAACACTTTCAAGCGGGCGCACAAGAGGTGACTTTTCAGGCGAAGCAGGAGATTCGATTTCTGCAACAGCCTCGTGTGGAGCTCCGGCAGTATCGATAAAGCTTCTGTCAATGTCAACGATGACTTTTCCTCTCCACTTCATCACCATGCGGTTTGTATCGGTCACGGTCGCAACAACAACCGCATTCAGGTTCTCCGCATTTGCGGCGGCAATGAATTTTTCAACGTTTTCCTTGCGAACCACAACGGCCATTCTTTCCTGACTTTCTGAAATTGCAAGTTCTGTTCCGTCAAGTCCCTCGTACTTTTTGGGCACAGCGTCAAGATTGATGTCGAGTCCGGGAGCAAGCTCACCAACGGCAACACTGACTCCACCGGCACCAAAGTCGTTGCACCGGCGGATCATCAGACACACGTTCTTGTTGCGGAAGAGTCTCTGGATTTTTCTCTCTTCAACAGCATTACCCTTCTGAACCTCGGCGGCGGCAGTAGTAACGGATTTTTCCGTATGCACTTTTGAAGAACCAGTGGCTCCACCGATTCCGTCACGACCCGTTCCTCCTCCAAGCAGAATGATTATGTCACCGGCTTCGGGAGTTTCACGCAAAACCAAATCAACAGGAGCCGCAGCAATCACGGCACCAAGTTCCATTCTCTTTGCCACGAATCCCGGGTGGTATACTTCTGCAACCTGTCCCGTGGTAAGACCAATCTGGTTTCCATAAGAACTAAATCCCTGCGCGGCTTCGCGGGTAAGCTTCATCTGCGGAAGTTTTCCGGGCAATGTGGCGCTCAACGGCACTGTAGGATCTGCGGCACCTGTCACACGGAGAGCCTGATACACCCAGCTGCGTGCTGAAAGAGGATCACGGATTGCCCCGCCGATACAAGTTGCGGCCCCACCAAACGGTTCGATTTCTGTAGGATGATTGTGTGTTTCGTTCTTGAATTCCAAAAGCCAACGTTCGGTTTCCTCTTTTCCCTCTGGATAAGGATTTCCAGCCGCATCCGTCGTATAATGCACGTCGATGAAGATTGAACAGGCATTGTTTTCCTCGCTCACTTCAAGGTCTTCAAGTTTTCCGTGCTTGCGAAGATATTTTGCACCTATGCAGGCCATGTCCATCAGCGTCACTTTTTTGTCTGTGCGCCCAGCGTACATGTCGGTCCTCATATCCGTGTAATTTTTGAGAGAGGAACGGAACAAATCAGCATAAGGTCCATCGTCAATCTTTATGTCCTTGAGGATTGTGTTGAACGTGGTGTGGCGGCAGTGGTCGCTCCAGTAAGTGTCCAGCACACGGATTTCCGTGATTGTGGGATCACGCTTGATTTTTGCAAAATAATCCTGCATCCACTTGATGTCGGCAAAGTCCATCGCCAGTCCAAGTTTCAGGCGGTATGCCTCAAGGTCGTCGGCATTAAGATTTATAAATCCATTTACGATTTCTATGTCGCCCGGAACATGGGTTTTCATTTCGAGGGTGTCCGGCTTTTTGCTGTCGGTCAGGCGGCTGTCAACAGGGTTAATCAGATAGTGCTGGATTTTTTCAACGTCGGAAGCGGAAACATTTCCTTCAAGCACAACGATTTTTGCACAGCGCACACGGGGAGGCTCGGTTCCGACTTTCGCGGTATTCCTCATGCCCTCGCGCAAAAGGGTAAGGCACTGTTCTGCAGAATCCGCCCTCTGGTCGTACTGGCCAGGAAGATATTCCCAAATGATTTGAGTAGCTCCGGCAGGAACTGTAAAATCCTCAAGAAGAACCACATCGCTCTGAGGCTCCGAGAAAATGCGAGTGGCAGCCGCTTTTGCGACATCATCCGAAACGTTCTCGACATCGTACCGGTTCAGATAACGGACACCGGTAACACCTTCAATTCCCAAAAAACCGCTGATTTCAGCATAAATACGGCGGGCCTCGTTTTCAAAGCCGGCCTTTCTTTCTACATAGATACGAACCATATATAGATTATAGAAGAAAAGAGTGCTTTATTCAATGCCCCGATTGCGACAGGCCTCAATGGATTTTGGAGGCTTCTTCGGCGAGATTGTTGTACATCTGGATGAAAGTCCCGTGGGTTTGGCGCACATAAGCGGCGTTCGTGTCAAAATCCTTACCGGCCTCAATATCTTTGCAGGCCATTTCGAGCGAACGTGCCAATTTGGAGAATTCATCGCATCCAACCACCGCACCGTTCGACTTCAAAGCATGTGAAAGAATTCCGTAATTCTTCCAGTCTTCTTCCATAAGATATTTCACAAGTTTTTTCTGATTGTCATCCTTTTCGGCACAGAAAGCCTGAAGCAGCTGCAGATACAAATCACGGTCACCGCCGCTATGCTCAACTCCGGCACTCTGGTCAATAAGAACCGCTTTATCCCGGCGGTTCACAGAATCCTCAACAGCGCGATTCTGCTCGTGGCCATGAGAATCAGCAGGCACCTTAAGTTCCGGAGAGATGCAGGCGAAAAACACGTCATAAAGATTGTTCGAATCTATAGGCTTGCTGATGTAATCCGTGAATCCCTTTGAAAGATAAAAATCGCGAACTCCCGTCACAGCATTCGCAGTCAGCGCAATGATGGGCGTGAATCTGTTCTGATTGCCCTCAAGTTCTCTGGAGGCACGCAATGTTTCCACTCCATCCATTGTGGGCATCATATGATCCAGGAAGATTATGTCGAATTTCTGCTTCTTCAAAAGCTCCAGACACTCAGAACCGCTTTCGCACGTGGTGATTTTCGCCTTTGTCTTGCTCAAAAATCCGCTTGCCACAATAAGATTCATTTTGTTGTCATCAACTAAAAGCACCTTCGCTTCGGGAGCATAGAATTTAAGAGCTCCTTTTTTTTCGGAAGTATTACAACCTTCATCGGTACATTCGGAAATAGGGCTTCCGTTCACAATCTTCTGAGGCACCACAACCGCAAAAATCGAACCGACCCCGTAAGTGCTTTCCACATCTATTGTTCCGTCCATCAGAGTAACAAGTCTTTGCACAATGGCAAGCCCAAGCCCGCTGCCCGGAATGGAACGATTCATGCGCTCATCAAACCGCTCGAAACTCGAAAAAAGATGAGGCATATCCTCAGCGCGGATTCCCACCCCTGTGTCTTTTACATCAATATGCAGCATCAAAAGATCACCGATTACTTTTCCGTCAACAGTCAACGAAACGAGTCCTTCGCGGGTGAACTTAATTGCATTGTCCAAAAGATTTGAAACTATCTTCCGCAAGTGAACAACATCGCCGCAAATCATATCGGGCAATTCACGGTTCACGTCCAGCATGAATTCCAGACCGTTCTTTTTTGCCCTTTCAGAATACTGCACACGTATATCTTCAAGCAGATGCCCCAGATGATATGAAGTCTCCTCCAGCTTAAGTTTTCCGGCTTCAATTTTTGAAAAATCAAGAATATCGTTCACGATTGAAAGAAGAGCCTTTCCTGAAGTCTGTATGCTGTGCGCACACTCCTTGATTTCTTCCATATCATCCGATTTCAAAATCATCTCATCAAGGCCCAGCACCGCATTAAGAGGAGTCCTGATTTCGTGGCTCATATTTGCAAGGAAAACGGATTTTGCATTGTTGGCCTGTTCGCTGTCCATTCTTGATTCCTCAAGCATACGGGTTGTATTCAGAAGCCTGATGTAGTCGGAACTTTCCACTCCCAGATACCAAAGGAAAATGCAGGCTGACATACCGATTGTCGCAATCATCAACTCCCCGTGAAGCATTGCCTGAATGACAACAGCACTTGAAGCAAGAAGCAGGGTGACAATCATAATAACTTTTGAGCGCCGGTTCTGGCCTCTGAATTCTATGCCGAAAACAACGACGGCGGAAAGAAGGAACAAAAGCGGCACACCGTATCCGACAGAAAGATAAAGAGGACCCGGCACCCACACAAAATCGGGAGTATACCAGCTCACCACGCCGGAGCTCACATTCACAATCATAAAAAACATGTACAAAATATAGGCGACTGTCGAAACGCCTCTGTACACCCGGGAGAATTTACTTTCGTCGTTGTAGAATGAACTCAGATAGAGAGTATAGGCATAACCGATTCCGCTGGAGGAAACATAGCAAAGAGAGTGGACTATATTAAGAAATAAAACAGGACCGTTGGGAGCAAGCAGATTACGCACCACAGTACGGAAGATTTCCAACACGGTTGCAAGAGTGACCATTGTAACAAGAGTTCTGAATCGCCTTGAGCGGGGTTCGCCGTAAGAATGTATATGCGTAAACGCAAAAATGATTATATCAAACAGCAGTGCGGCACATCCAAGGTGAATCTTGGGATGACTCAAAAAAAACTCCATTAACCACTCCGGGGCATTTCGAAAAAAAACAAAATGCCGCTTTTCAATATCAGAGGCATATAAACGCTCTGTAGGGCTCTTCTAAAAACACCCCCATATTCTTCTATTATATGTCAGCGATACAGTTTTTGCAAGTTATTTTCAAGCCATAACAATTTTTTCCTTGGGGATGCTGTTGTAGAAAACCTGAAAAAGGGCCTTGCTGTCTATCGGTTTTGATATATAATCAGAGAAGCCCAGCTCGATGTATTTTTCCCTCATTCCGGCAACGGCATTTGCTGTCAGAGCGATAACCGGAGTGTCGCCATTCAGATTTCCCGGCAAATCACGGGAGCATTTCAAAGTCTCGATTCCATCCATATCCGGCATCATGTGATCCAGAAAGATTATGTCATATTTTTCTTTCGTCAGCAATTCAAGACAAGCGGCTCCGCTTTCGCAGGTAGTCACCTGGGATTTTGTCCTCTTCAAAAAACCGGTGGCAACAATCAGATTCAATTTGTTGTCATCAACCACGAGAACCTTTGCTTCAGGCGCAGAATACATATCTGTCATTGACTGTTCCACAACATCATCCTCCTTTGTTCTATACGAAGAGATTGTTCCATCGCCGGCAATTTCGAATGGAATTGTCACTGTAAACGATGTGCCATCTCCCAGCTGTGTATCTCCCTCAAATGTTCCGCCCATCAATTTTGTGAGGCGCTCAACAATGACCAAATCCAAAAGCACATCATCGGTCGTGCCTGTTTCCGAATGAGGTTCCTCGAACGATGTGAACAGCGAATTGAATTTTTCAGCAGTCATGCCGCCGCCCGTATCTTTCACCGTCATTCTGAGGGTCACTCTGCTTCCTTCTGTGTAGCCGCGGACGGTAAGCGTCACAGAGCCCTCTTTTGTAAAACGGATTCCGCCTGAAATGAGTTTCGCAAGCACCTGCCTCAGTCTCACCTCGTCCCCGCGGAGATATTCGGGAAGATTTCCGTCCACATCATTTCGATAGATTATTTCATGTTTTGCGGCACGCAGCGACATCTGGAATTCAAGATCGCGGAGCAGGGCGGCAAAATGAAAATCATCTTCCACCAGCTCCATTTTTCCGGATTCGATTTTCGAAAAATCAAGGATGTCATTTACAATCGCCAGCAATGATTTTCCGGCGGTCTTGATGCTTCGTGCATAATCATAAATCTCGCGGCGGTCGTGGCTGTTCAAAATCATTTCGTCCAATCCAAGCACAATATTCATAGGACTGCGGATTTCGTAAGACATATTCGAAAGAAAAGCGTTCTTTGCCTTGTTTGCAGATTGCGCACGTTTCTTTTCTTCAAGCAGAGCATTGGTAGTCCGCAGCAGATTCTGGTAATCCGAATTCTCCACCGCAAAATACCACAGGAAAAGTCCGAACGACATACCGAAAGTCGTGATTGTGACTTCGCCGTGAAGGTAGCCGGACTGCACAATCATGGTTACGACTATGAAAACTGCGGCGAACAGCATCGTAAGTTTGATACGGAGCTGAAGTTTTCTCATGCCGCACAGAAACAGAATCACACCATACGCAATAAAATACATCGGCACAAGATAACCCAGATAGAGGTAAAGAGGACCGCGGACCAAATCAGTCGGATTCACTTCGGGATTATAGGACACAACCCAGCCTGTCCAGATATTTGCAATAAGGATTGCAACGTAGGCAAAATAAACCGCTGAATTTATTTTATCGAAAATCGACGTCCAGGATTTCCGCTGCACATAATTTCCGAGATAGATTGTGTATGCGTAACCGCAGGATGTTGATGTAATGAAATTCAAAGACTGGAGCATCCGCTGTAAAAAATACGTGGAGTTTTCAGAAGCTGGAACAAAATACCCGAGATGCCGGACAATTTCCATAAGCGTAGCCAAAGTAGTTGCAATGACCAGCACACGGAAAGCCCTTGCCTGCGGACGGTCGGAATATTTTATGTAGGAAAAAATGCTGAGCATCACATCGAAAGCCAGAGCCGCCAACCCGAAATAAATCTTGTGCTGTTGAATCAGAAATTCCATAGTGCCCCCTGCTCGACAACCAAAGTGTAAAGTCTTACAAAAGGCTCATGGTTCGCCTCGACAAAGGCCACGTTTTCGGAAGGAGAATTTCCTTCGATTATATCGCGGCAGGCAAACTCAAGCTTACGGGCCAAATCTGACAAATCATCCGCACCGAGCATTTTTGCGTTTGATTTCAATGCGTGAACCAGAATACGGTAATTCTTCCAGTCACCTTCCATAAGATATTTCATCAGCTTCACCTGATTTTCATCTTTTTCAGAACAGAACACCTGCAAAAGCTGACCGTACAATCCGCGGTCCCCGCCGCAGAGCGCAACACCGCTTTCAAAATCTATGACTTTATTTTTACTTGGAACAGAGTTTTCATCATGCATTTTTTTCCGCAGATTCTTTGATGCTTCGGGGCCTGCCGGAGTCGTTGCATTTTTTTTCTGCACAATCAGATTCTGTGGAATGGTGTGGAAAAACACTTCGTAAAAACGCGTGCTGTCTATCGGCTTGCTCACATAATCCGTGAATCCTGCCTTCAGGTACATTTCCTTCATACCGGAAATCGCATTTGCCGTAAGAGCCACCACAGGAGTAAATCGGTTAAGGCCATCCACCTGACTTCTTGCACGGCTTAAAGTCTCAATTCCATCCATTCCCGGCATCATATGATCCAGGAAGATTATGTCGTAGCAGTTTTTCCGCATATATTCAAGGGCCTTCATGCCGCTGTCGCAACTGGTGATTTTGGCTCCGGTCTTTTTGAGGAAGCCTTCCGCGACAAGAAGATTCACATTGTTGTCATCAACGACCAGAACACGCGCTTCGGGTGCCTGGAAATTCTTAACCAGAGATTTTTCTTCGATAAGAGGTTCTTCCTCGACCTTGTATTCCGCAAGAGTGGATTCGCCCACGACTTTTTGAGGAACAGTTACGGTGAATGTGCTTCCGTGCCCGAATTCACTTTGAACATCCACTGTGCCTCCCATAAGTTTCAAAAGGCGGCTCACGATGGCAAGTCCAAGTCCTGTACCTTCGATGCTTTTTGTGGACTTCTGCTCAAGACGTTCGAAGCTTCCGAAGATGTTCGGAATGTTTTCTTTGCGTATTCCCATGCCTGTGTCGCTTATCACAAATTGAAGGTTTATTTTGTCTCCTTCCCGGAAACCGCGCACCATAAGAGAGACGGAACCTTCCTTTGTATATTTCACGGCATTGTTCAATATGTTCGTGATGATTTGACGAAGACGCACGTCGTCGCCAAAAAGATTGTCGGGGATTGACTGATCAATGTCCGTTTGGTAGGAAAGTCCGTTTTTCGAAGCCTTCATACTGATCTGCAGATTCACATCGTTCAGCAGTTCAGCGAAGTGATAAGCGGATTCCACAAGCTCCATTTTTCCGGATTCGATTTTTGAAAAATCAAGAATGTCGTTTATTATGGAAAGAAGTGATTTTCCGGAGTTTTTTATGTTGCGGGCATATTCGTCTATTTCGGCTTTGTCGTCAGTGTTCAGAATCATTTCGTCAAGACCGAGCACTGCATTCATCGGAGTGCGGATTTCGTGACTCATATTTGCAAGGAAGGCAGACTTTGCCTGATTTGCCTCCAACGCCTTTTTGCGGGCCTCGTCAAGTTCTTTTGTCACGTCAACAAGATTTCTGTAGTCGGAATTCTCCACAGCAAAGTACCACAGAAAAAGACTCAGCGAGGCTCCGTACGTGGTGATTGTGGTTCTGCCGTTGAGGAACGGCTGAATCACCATGGACAAGACGACGGTCCCGATGGAGAAGTACATTGTCACAAGCACACGCAGTGGATAATCGCTCCTGTGACTAGAGAAAACCGCTATGGCATACAGCATAAAATATGCGGAGACTCCGTAACCCACAGGAAGATACAAAGGTCCGCGTATCCAAATTTTGTTCGCCTCGTCGTATGAACCCACCCATCCCGTGTGTATGCTTATGAGCAATATGATGCAAAACACGACGTAAATAAGGGCATTCACCTTTGCCATAATCCGTCTTCTTTTTGACGTGGACTTCAGGAAGGAGTTCAGATAGACGGTATAAACGAATGCCATGCCGCCGCCGAAGACAAAACAGATGTGCTGAAGGAAACGGCGGATGTAATTATTGAAAAGTGTATAGGGAAACAACTCGCTCATGGAACGGGCTATCTCACACACCGTTGCAATAGTTATCGTAAAGACGAGGTAGCGGAATTTGCGACTCTGGCTGCCCTCGTAATAATTTATCATAGTAAAAATACAGAGCATTATGTCAAAGAAAAACGCAGCCACACCAAAAAACACTTTTGGTTGATCTAATATACTTGGCATTACTACTCCTGAATTTTTCCTACAAACCCTCTATGCAATATTATAACACAGGAAGTCCCAAATAACAAGGAAGATTTTTATGCAGACCCGCAGTCTTTTTTTGAACGAGGCAAACGCTTTATAAGTTTTTCTTAAGGAAATGCGGTGCAAATGGGTAGAAACGGCTTTCGAAAACACCCGGTCTGTAGATTCCCTTAATCACAAAAAGCCTAGATTCTTGCAAGCAGATTCAGATAGAAATCCACGGTTTTCACCAAGGTTTCGCAGGAAATCCGTTCGTCAATGCCGTGAATCATATTCCGGTCTTTCCTGGACATGAACATGCCGCTGAAACGGTACACCTTATCCGTGATTCTACAGTAGTGACGGGAATCGCTGCAGGCCATCATCATGTAGGGACTGATAAGAATGTCGGGCCAGGTTTCGTGAATCACATCGCAAAGCATTTTCCATTCGGGGCAGCCGGTGTCGGACTCACGCGAGGGATTGCTGCCGTTGGTCACTTCAACGCGGACTTCGGCATTTTTTCCGACGGCTTTTTTTGCATGGGAAAGAATCCTGGACTCAGCCTTTTCGATTGAATCGCTTCCGAGGAGTCTCAAATTGATTCCGACCCTTGCTTCCAGAGGCAGCACATTGTACGAAGGGCTTCCTTCAAACTTCGTAACGGCAGTGGTCGTGTGCAAAAGTGCAAACAAATCGCCGCCGAGGATTTTCGAGGCAAGATTTATGAGAGGTTTCGTGCACCACAGATTTCCGAACAGGAATTTCAGCGCAGCGATTGAATTATTCGGGCCCATCACTTTGAAAAGTTTTTTCACGGACTCCGTATATTCCGCTTTGCAGGCTTTTTTTTCAATGCGGCACACGGCTTTGCTCGCAAGTCCAACGGAAGAGTTCACCGGAGGAGCAGAAGCATGACCGGGCTTGCCACGCACAATCACATCCATATAAACGGAGCCTTTTTCCGCCGTCCCCACCATGGCGCATCTTTTCTTCACACCGGGAAAAGCGTTTTCAACAATCGCACCGCCTTCATCCAAAACAAAGTCAACAGTGATTCCATTGTTTTTAAACCAGTCGACAATTTCCGAGCAGGAGCTTCCGTTGATTTCCTCCTCGCCCGAAAAACAGAGGTACAAATCTTTCACGGGCTTCCATCCGTTCTTCAGGCTCAACTCCACGGCCTCAAGACAAGCGCATAAAGTGCCTTTTGTGTCCATTGCGCCGCGACCGCGGATCATCCCGTCAACAACATCGCCGGCAAAAGGGTCGAAAGACCAACCCGCACCGTCCGCGGGGACAACATCGTAATGCGCCATCAGCACGGCAGCATGTTTCGAGTCACCGCTTGTCCCGGATATTTTGTGCATGATTCCTGATTTTCCAATGCGGCGGAATTCGCAGTTCTTATAAACAATCGGAAAGCACTCCCTCAAAAGGGCACGGAATTTTTCAAACTCTTCCCAGTCCACAAGAGAGTCGTCAAGATTTGAGACCGTCCTGCACTGAATCATTCTGCACATATCGCCGATTATCTTCTGTTTGTCTGCTTCGCTTATCCGCATCAGAGGACTCCTTTTTTATACATAACCCTCGCCGCAAGAAGAGCGATTCCTATTCCCACAGGCACCAAAACCCCGACCGAACTTGAAAGAGACGGCACACAGATGAAAAGAATCACCATAAAAAGAACGGGAACCACCGATACCTTCCAGTTTTTGCTGATGTACACGACTCCGAGAGCTCCGAACAAAGACGGCATGATATTGTCGAATGCCGGTTTCAATACCGGGGACGAAAGAAGCGGCTGCAATGGAACGAAAAGAAAGACCCCCAGGGCAATAATCAGAGTGGTCACGATCGAGGCCGTTGCAATGGCGATTGTGGAAATCAGTTCCCCTTCCTCGCTGCCGGCCTTCACTCCGGCACTTTCCATTGCATTCAAGGCGGCGGGAACTTTCAGGGCAGTCACATTTCCGGTCACAAAACTCAAGTATGTTCCACCGGTTCCCAGCATAGGCGTAAAAGTGATGATTTCGATTACACCGACGGACCAGTAAATCGGCGCGACTCCCAAAAGCCCTTTCAAAACTGCTGTGACTGAGGGCCATGCATTGTAATAAACACAAACTGCAACCGGCACAAAAAGCACGGCGCAAACCGCACTCCAAATCCAGATTTTTCCTTTTTTATGCGTGTCGGAAAGATATTCTTCATGCGTCATAATTCAAACTCCAAAAAAGGGGGCTGCCACCGCGGCAAAACACATTGAAAGAAGCATGGAAAACGGAAGCGCATAATTTTCGAGCCAAGCGATTTTCGCCTTTTTCACAAGAAGACCGCAGATTATCATAACCAGAGCAGAAACCGCAAGAACGGCAATCGGAAGAAGACCTTTCACACCTTCCCGCACATGGGAAAAGACCATACCGCTGAAGGCAGAAATCATTCCCATAAAAAGGGATGTCATAAAGATTTCGCCCCACTTTGCGTCTTTTGTCTGAATCTTCACAACCCCCTTCTGAATCTTTTTGATAAGGAGCGGAGTGCATACTATGCTGGGCAGGATTCCCAAAGTCATAACCCAGGCGATTGCGGCATAGATTTTCGGGTCCACTATCATTTCGGAAAGAGAAACGTTCAGGGCATTCGCGGTGGATGTGGCGGCGGGAAGTTCGTAAGTGATTGCTCCTATGACGCTCAGCCTGATCCACGGAAGCGGGAGTCCCAGAAACTGCGAGAGAGTCACAACGCCAAGAAGGATGGAAAACGCCGGTGCAAGCGTAAACAATGCAGTCGAACCAACGATTTTCCTGACAGTGCTCATGTTCATGCCGATTTTTTTGGCACGCCGAACCGAGCGGACAAGAAAATAAACCGACTGGGAAAGCACAAAGAGGATTACACAACCGGCGGTTATGTAAAGAAAGGGGCTGTTGGTATTGAATGTTTTCATGATTCTTCCATTATAATGCATCCATTGTAAAAACGGAAGGGTAAAAAACGGAATTGAAAAGGAAAAGCCTTATGAAAATCGTGAAGAACAAAGGGGCTGAGTGAAAAAGCTCAAACCGCTGCGGCTGAGTCTGCAAAAACAACGTTTATGCAACATCATTCCAACAGACCCGGCAGACACAAGGCGTGAACTTACCAGACATACCCCTTTGTTTTGGTGAAAGAGTCTCAGATTAGTCAGCAGTCACAACGCGGAATCCATTGAGGTAGTAGCGCTCTGAAGGATTTGCATAGTTGCGGTTGGTCACGCGGCAAACGGAACTTCCGTCACCGTAGCTGTTTGATCTTGAACCGCCGCGCAGGACTCTTTTTTCTCCGCTCGAAGGTCCCTTGGTGTCTTTCTGTGAACCGCCGCGGTAGAAATCTTCTGAATAATAGTCCCAGCACCATTCCCACACGTTTCCGCTCATATCGAACAGTCCGAGTGAGTTGGGATTCTTTGTTCCGACCTCGTGGGTCTTGTTTTCACTGTTTGCCTCATACCAGGCCACTTCGTCGATTGAGTCGCTTCCGGCATACAGGAACGATTCCTTTGCGGTACCTCCGCGGGCCGCATATTCCCATTCGGCTTCCGTGGGCAGACGATAACCGTTTGCGTTGAAGTTGCAGGTCACGGCAGCCTGTGCAGCCCACTTTGAAGTGTCAGTCGTTCCGCCTGAAGTATAGCAGGGAGTGAGTCCTTCGTAGGCACTCAATTTATTGCAGAAAACAACGGCATCATACCAGCTCACTTTTTCCACGGGAAGATTTTCACCCACGAAGTAAGAGGGATTCTTTTTCATTATCTTCTTGTAGGCAGCCTGTGTCACTTCCGTCTTGGACATCTTAAAGGAACCTACGCTTGCACCGTGCACCGGATATTCATCGGACTCGCCGCTTTCGCTTCCCATTGAAAAACTTCCGCCTTTCACGCTGACCATTTCCACCAACACTGTTGATTCAGAGGCATTCGCACCTTCCGCCTCAGCTTCTGACTGGGACTTCTTTGAGGAAGAAGCACATCCCATCATAGTGACGGCCACCATGACTGCAATAACAGCTGACAAAGATTTTTTCATTATTATATCCTCCAACAATATTTTTTCGATAAAAGCACGCCTGTTTTTCACAAACATTCTATTTTCATATAGTAACACACTTGGCAAGAAAAGAAAAGCAGTTTTTGCCTGATTAAAGTCCGAAAATTGAAATTTACGCAAAAAATGCATAAATATACAGAATTTTACCTTGGATTATTGACAATCCGGCCCTGATTCTGCATAATTTAGCTATTATGATAACTGCCTTAGCACAAGAATTAAACGACGTTCTCAAAGGCACCACCCCCGGTGACCTTCTTTCAGACTTGGGAAAGCGCATGTATTTTCCAAAGGGAATCATTGCACAGAGCGGAGAAGCCAAAAAGCTTGGTAAGACCGCAAACGGCACCATTGGAATGACTGTAATCAACGGGGCTCCTGTGACACTCCGCACCATTTCCGATCAGGTTCCGTCTCTCAACTCACGAGAACTTGTGGCCTATGCCCCCACTGCGGGAAACCCAGATCTTCGTGCACTTTGGAAAGAGGCTATTATAAAGAAGAATCCACGCCTGCAGAACATTCCCACTTCACTGCCGGTCCTTGTCCCGGGCCTCACAGCAGGCATTTCATATCTTGCAGACCTTTTCCTTGACGAGACAAAGCCACTTGTGGCCGCCGATCCTTCCTGGGACAATTACGTGCTGATTGCATCCGCCCGCAGGAATGCAGGTTTCATCCAGTTCCCAATGTTCAAAAACGGAACCTTTAATATAGAAGGACTTGAAAAGACTCTCAACGAACAGGCCTCTTCGGGCTCCGTGCGTGTGCTCCTCAATTCACCCCAGAATCCTTCAGGATACAGCCCTACCGTGAATGAGGTGAAAAAGCTGGTTGAAATCATCCGTGGACTCGCAGAAAAAGGCGTGAAGGTGATGGTCTGGTGCGATGACGCGTATTTCGGACTCGCCTATGAAGACGACATTGAAAAGCAGTCGCTGTTTGCCTATCTTGCGGATCTGCATCCCAACGTGCTCGCCGCAAAGATTGACGGTCCCACGAAAGAGGATTTCGCATGGGGATTCCGCTGCGGTTTCATCACGTTCGCATGCAAGGGAATGAACGACGCACAGTACGACGCCCTGGTGAAAAAGCTGATGGGCGTAATCCGCTCTTCAGTCTCCTGTGCATCAACACCGCCTCAGACACTTTTGCTCAATGCATACAGAAATCCTGAGACGGAAAATCAGAAAGCCGAATACAGAAAGATTCTTGAAAAACGATACAAGCTGGTGAAACAGTTCGTGACCACACACACAAGCAACGAAGTGGAAGCCCTGCCTTTCAACTCAGGATACTTTATGTCCTTCCACACAAAGACTGTTGACGCGGAGAAGCTCAGGCAGACTTTGCTGAACGAAAGCGGAATAGGCACAATCTCCATTGATTCGCACACACTCCGCGTTGCATTCTCAAGCCTTGACGAGGACAAGATTGACATTGTTTACAAAGCGATTTACGAAACGGCAGACAAGCTTGCCGGAATCTAATCATAAAAAACGCGGCGGATTTTTCAAATCTCTTGCACTTGCGGCACTTGCATTTGGAAGTCTGCTGTGTTCTTCATGCTCAAAAACAGAACGTCCCGTAATCATCTGGACCGACCACACCGAATTTGCCTCCTATGCCGAGCTTTTCAACAGCACCCACGAAAACGAAAAGGTCGTGGTCCTTTACAAGGAGACTCCCGCGAGTGCGCTTCCTCCGGCGAAAGACGAAATCCCTCCCGACATTGTGATTGCCCCGTGGCTCAAAAACACAAGCACGCGCCGCCTTTTCACTTCGGTAGACTATCTTTTTTCCGACGACAAACTCCACAAGGAAGATTTCTACCCTCAGTTGATTGAATACGGCGTGATGAACGAAAAGCAGTACCTTCTGCCCGTAAGCTTCAACCTGCCCGCAATTGTATTCAGCAAACAGCACGAAGACCTTATTGAAGACGACCATCTGCTCACTGTGGACAATGTGAAAACCATAGCCGCGACTTTCAACGCCCGGAACCAAAAAGGAACCTACACCGCAATAGGATACGCACCTTCGTGGGACAGCGAATTCATGTACCAGGTGGCAAAAATCATGGGAGCCGATTTTCAGGAGCGGGGTCAGGGATTCGATTGGAACAGCACAGCCATCACACTCACCGTGAATTACCTGCGGCAGTGGACTTTGGAAAACAACACAAGCACCACCACCGAGCAGAACTTCCAGTTCAAATATCTGTACATGCCGAAATACCGCAGAATCGCCACCGACAAATGCCTTTTTGCATTTATGACCAGTTCGGAGCTTTTCACTTTGACGAACGAGCAGTCGATGGATCTGGCTTTCCGCTGGCTGGTGACGGACAACAGAAAGCTGATGGTTGACGATGCCATAATAACGGCCGGACTTTACAAGCATACAAAAAACCGCAAGGCCGCAGAGGAATTCCTGTTGTGGCTCTCCTCAAAGGAAACTCAGCGAAAACTGATGGAACGCACCGAAAGCATGGATCTGGACACCGTGACATTCGGAATTGCAGGCGGATTCTCCGCATTGATGGATGTGAATGCCGATGTCTATCCTTCGCATTACAGGGTTCTTCTGGGAAATCTTCCGTCGCAGGAAAATCTTGCATTTGGAAACATTCTTCCCCATAGATGGAACATGATAAAGGAAAAAGCCATTCTTCCGTACCTTCTGGATGCCTCAAACACGGAAAACGAAGTGGAATCAGTGAAGCCCCTGGAGGAAAGGATGGCGGAAAGCAACCGTCTGTCCTACTAAAAACAGAAAAAAAAAGAGGCTCCCGCATTGGAAGCCTTTTCGCTTAATCGAGTCGAGGAAATTGTCAAAAACTCCGAAAGTCTACGCGCTGATGCTGAATACCGCACCCGGTTCAGGCATAAGCCCCGCAAAACCGTATGTTCCGGGAAGGGATGCCGTGGCAACTGCCGTCTGAATCTCCTTCTGGTAAGACTTAATCATAGAATCAAGCTGAGCATCGGTAAGAGGAGCCAGATCATCCTCGGGCACATCCTTTTTCATGCTCACAAGCTGATCGATAAGAGTGTTGAGTATTCTTATGCGGCTTACAGGAACTCCTTCCTGACCTTTAGACGCAGGTGTGCCACGTACATATTCAAACTGAGTAAAGACGGCAACGCTGTTTTTTACGGGAACATAAATACGTCCGGAAGAACCTGCAAAAACAGAACTATATGAAGACGCGTTCAAACTGATGTCATTTGCATACATAATCTCACCTCCTTGCGTACAAAAATCCGTCATCCTCGGAGGACAACTTTCTCTCATTATATTATCGGCACGAAGGAAAATGACTTTAGTATTTTTCAATAATCCGCGGAATTCAGACGGGAGTTCCCGCCATGCACTCAGACACAACGGGAGACTCCCATAAACTATTCGCGGCGGGCAAGGAAAGTAATCGACATAATGAAGAGAAGCACCACATACACACCGAGAATCACCGGCAGCGCGGCACCTCCGAATGCGCCCACAATCACGTAGTTCAAAATGTCATACAGATAATTCACTACTTCAAGCAGCAGGTAAGTCACAACTCCGTATACAGGCACAAGGAATACCCACCAGAATTTGAATCCGCTTTTTGCACTTTCCTCGATGCGGTAATTCCAACCTATGCAGGCCGCGAAAATCAACACGGAAAGCAGGAACAGAGGATATGCCGCGCGTCCCAGAAGATTTTTTGAAAACACTTCCTGCGAGAATCCGTAGCCCGCGCTTTTTTTACAGAAGGAAAGGAGAGTCAAAAGATCCATTCCGTCGGGGCCCTTGTTTGCATTGTTGATTGCGATGAAATCCTCATACGGCATAGGCAGAACAACCGTCCGCGATTCAGGCACCTGCCGTGTCACAATGTTACGCAGCTGCTCCACGGTGTCTTCAAGCACTTCCTCATCGCCCTGCACGGGGGAACGGTCGACCATGCCGGAAGCCGCAAGAAGAGGTTCAGGAAGCCCTGACTCAAGATACGAATAACGGGGGCCCACAACGACACCCTTTGTCTCCCTGTCCACGGCCTGAAGCATAATGAACGGAACGCTGCCCCATTTTTCGGAGATTCCCTTTTCCTTACGGGCGGCCTCGTCAAATGCAGAAACAGGCTGGGAAATCACCTTTGCCATCGGAGCATAAAGCGAGCGCACAAATCTTCCGGCCTTTGAATATGTCACAACAGTAAGTCCGTCAAGATAACGCACTGACCTGCCGTCTTCCGATTTGTCCATGACTCCGCCGATGTAGTAAACATCAGTCATTCCGGTCGAAGGATTCTTGAGTGAAAAGTAGATGTTGCCGCCGGTTTCCAAATCCGCAATGCGGTCGGTCTCGTCAATAAAGAAATATTCATTTTCCACCGCTTCCTGAGCAAGAGCCATAAAACGGATGATATCAGGATCATCCGCGTGTCCGCTTTGAGCAAGAGACTTGAATCCGTAGTAAGCCGCAAGACTGTCGCTGACTGTTCCCGCCTGAAGAGCCTCGTAAGCCATCATTTTCTTCTCATAGAAATCGGCAAGCTCCTCCACGTCGAAACCTTCAGGCATATTGAGTTCCTTCCAAGCCTCGTTCGCAAGAGTAACGGCCTCCTGTCTTGAAGCATCCACGCCGGAAGAAGCCTGAACTGCAAGACTTGCCCAATAATGGGAAAGGAACCATTCTTCATCCTCTGCCGCAGCCCTGGATTTTTCCAAAAGTTCAGGAACCGTAAACTGCCTGTCTTTCGTATAAAGCGGCTTAATGTCTTCCACAGTGCGCACATTGCGGTCATCGTGTCCGTGCAGAGTCTTGTCGCGGGCCAAATCAACCGCATTCTGCGCCAGATGCAGAAGTTCCTGGGTGTCGGCATCATTAGGACAAAGCTTTCCGGCCCTCAACGCATACTGATAGGCAAGTTCCGGTTGATCCGAATCCAGCAGAACCCTCGCATAGTCCTTTGCCTGCCTCAAGTCCGAGGGAGCGGAAATACAGTCGTTGTAAGCGCGGGTCACTCTCGGAAGTCCCAGCTCCTGATTCACGGAAAGAATAAACACAATAATCAGCGAGGCAATCATCACGCCGCCGAAACGCCTCATCATCGCAGGGGAAAAACGCTTCTTTGAATCAAAAGTTCCCTCCCTCCAGATGACGGAACAGGCAACCGCAAATCCGCTTACCAATATGGAAGGAAGCAGCTGTGAAAACCACCAAAGTCCGCGGAAAAATCTGAATTTGCCGACATCCCCGGGAATAAGTTCCGGCAAGGGCCTGTATCCGAAAGTAACGGCCATGCAGATAGCGAAAATCATCAATGTATAAACCAATATAATGGGTATAGTTTTTTTCATAGTTCAACTCCGTCCTTAGTAATATTCCTCAGACTCACGACGCTCCTTTTGATGACGCAGATGAAGCACAAGCCCGAACACCAGAAACAAAAGCCCCAGAACCACATTGAACAAAACCACCATGGGATTTTTTATCTGCGGTACGGACGAAAAGAATCCGTTCACCCAGTTCCTGGCACCGTCAAGGAAAGATTTTGTATAGCCCAGAATATTCACAACCAGAATCGCCAGAGTAGCCAGCACCACCGAAAGCGCATTCACAAGCCTCCACTTTGATGCATGATGCAGACCCGCCACCGAAATCAGCGCGAGTGCAAGGGAAGAAAAACACAGCCATGAAAAGAATCCCTCGGAAAAAGCCCTCTGGGCAATCGTAAGCAAAGTGGCAAACCATCTTATCACGACTCCCATCACATACGGCATATCAACAGTGGTCTGAATGAGAGGATCGGAAAATCCCGTTTTCTCGGGAAGCTGCATATCGCTGAAAGTATAAACGCTGTGATCAAGCCCGGGAGCAATGCAGAGTCCGTCGGCCACATTCGTCTTGGACACATTTGAGTAATAGTAGACCGACCCGTTTTCACCGCTGCGGAAGTATCCATCGGAAAGCCCCGAAGAAGCCTCCGCCGCAACCGCAGACTCGGGAAGATTTCCCAGCAATTTGAAATTGAGAGGCATAAGAACCGCCCACGCCGCCAGATAAAGAACGGCATACGTAATCATCGGAAGAGCCGACCGCACAGGATGACGGATCATATAGAAGCACATAATCACACCGCTGAACAGAATCACAGCCGGCGTAAAATAATACACACCGCGCACAAAGCAGCCCAGATTGAACAGCTTCACCGCCTCTCCGGCCACCATATTCGTGCAAAGCGAGTAAATGGAATAAACACACGCTGAAAGAGCTATTCCCGCCACCAGAATGAAAATGTACAAAACCACCAGCCACAGCGATATTTTTATAGAAGATTCCCGTCTCATGTTTCCTCTTTCCCCAAAACGGCAGACCTTAGGGACCGACTGCCATAAACATAGAATACCATCATTATCGGCAAAAAGCAATCACGATTAAACCACTTATGCGCGGCAAACCGGGGCGAACAGACTGCACTGAAAAACAAAATGCTCAAGGCAGTAAAGTACAAGGTGCGGTTTGCCGACATTGAAAAGGTGAAGTGGTACACCTGCTTTGCAAAGATATGTCGTTGCAAAAAAAACACAATGACTTTTTATACATCTTGAAAAAAGGATAGTTTTGATATGGGCATCGCACTCTTAATCGTAGGAATATTCATTTTAGCCATCATAATCGTGATTATGGTGGTTCTCGGTCAAAAATCAGGAACATCCTCAGGCTTAGGTGGAAAAAGCGCAAAAACAAAATCCCAGACCCAGGTAATCCGTGAAGCCCAAAGAAAACTCGACAAAAACCCTCAGGACCCTGACGGACTCAGCGAACTCGGAAACCTTTATTTTCAAAATGCAGTGTGGGAAAAAGCCCTCCCCATCTACGACACGCTCTTCCGCCTCGCAACCCAGGACCACCGCGTAGACGGATTTCAGGCAGTCCTCCGCCACGGAATATGCGCCCTGAACCTTGACAAAATGCAGGAAGCCATGGCATCCCTTTCCGCCGCATACAAAATCAACCCACACGACTTCGACGTGAACTACAATATGGGACTTGCAATGTTCAAAAACAAACAGTACGACAAAGCAATCCCCTGCCTCAAAAAAGCCCTAATCACAAATCCCGAAGCGGAAGGAGTCTACCTGATTCTCGGACAGAGCTACTACTACAGCCACCACTACCACGACAGCCTCCCCTGCTTCAAACGCGCCCTTGGCGAGGACCCCGCAAACAAAGAGGCCCTCTTCGACATGGCGGACGCAATGAATATGGAAGGTCACGGAGACAAGGCAATCAAAGTATTCATGCACCTGAGACCCGACCCCGTTTACGGACCGAAAGCCTGTCTGGAAGCCGGAATCTACCACATGAAGACAAACGACTTCGATGCCGCAATCCAGGACTTCGAAATAGGCCTCCGCCACGAAAACATCGCCGCCGACATCACGCTCGACCTTGAATACCGCATGGCCCAGTGCTACTTCAGCAAAAACGACTTCGGCCGCGGACTCCAGCTTTTGAACAAAATCCGCTCAATCAACTCGAACTACAAAGACGTGAACGCGCTCGCAAACCGCTATCAGGAACTCAGTCAGAACAAAAACCTGCAGGTCTACCTTTCATCAGGTGCCTCCGACTTTGTGAACCTGTGCCGCAAATTCATTGAAACACTCTACCACGGCTCAGTCATAAAAATCCAGGACATCAACGTGCAGCCCGCATACACCGACATCATTGCCGAAGTCGACACACCGAAATGGAGCGACACTGAAGTCTTCCGCTTCTTCCGCACATCAGGCTCCACAGGCGAGTTGTTTGTCCGCGACTTCCACGGGCATCTTCACGACGTCAAAGCCGACAGGGGATTCTGCATCACGGCAGGCATCTTCACCGAGGAAGCCCACAAATACATCGACGGCCGTCCCTTGGATTTGATTGAAAAGCCCCAGCTCACGAAAGTCCTGAAATCCGTAGCCCTCTGATTTCCAAATCAAAATCATTTTTCCGCACATACGGGGGCTGCCGCCGCAAGCGTCGGCCCGGGCTGTCCAGGGTTCCGTTGCCACTCCATTCTGCCGCAGGCGTCAGAACGGCTGCCGCCGCCCTTACCATCCCTAGCCCGGAAAAACAAAAACCGCGGGAATCCTTCAACCGTTTTTCATTTCCACCGTGCCGCCGTGCCTCTCTCTGCAGCAAAAAAAAGGGGCTGACCCAAAAGTATTGTCATGCTGAATTTATATCAGCATCTGCGCTGGATATAGTGCATAGATTCCGAAACGAGTTCGGAATGACGCTACGCGACGAACTTTTTGGTCAGCCCCGATACAACACATAGCCTAAACTCTTTATAAGAAGTTTTATTGTTTTCCCTTTGTGACATAAAACCGCATTTAAAATAAATAAGGCGTCAGCCGAAA
>DGXM01000220.1:23295-29794 GCA_002396325.1 Treponema sp. UBA4232 | reverse complement strand
CGACAGGCTCGAAAAAAAATCCATTCATAAACAGCAGATTTTGAGGAAACAGCTATGCAGCAGATAAAAACACTCGAAGAAGGTCTGGACATATTCAAGGCTCTCAGCTCGGAAGTCCGGATCCAAATCATAAAACTTCTTATTGAAAACCCAACCATAAATCTGAACGAACTGGCAACCCGTCTGAACATAACAAACGGGGCAATCACAAATCACATAAAAAAACTCGAGTCCTGCGGAATCATCACGGCAGTCACAGATACGTCCGGCCATGGAAATCAAAAAAGATATGCCGTCACGCTGGACAAACTCGTTGTCGACATTGCTGAAATAAAAATCCCAGAAAACGTTTACAACACAAGCGTCAAAGTCGGTCACTTCATCAATTACGAGGTATATCCCACCTGCGGCATTGCGACAAGCAAGGCTCTCATCGGAGAAGTTGACGATCCCCGCTACTTTTCACACACCGACAGGTACAACGCGGAAATTCTCTGGTTCACCAAGGGATTTGTGGAATACGAACTTCCGAACTTCATCCCCACGAACCAGAAGATTACGCAGCTTTTGATTTCCGCAGAATTGAGTTCCGAGGCCCCCGGCATAAACAACGTGTGGCCCAGCGACATCAACTTTTACCTGAACGATGTTTTTCTGGGTTCCTGGACAAGCCCCGGTGATTTCGGCGACGTACCCGGCATTTTCACTCCCGACTGGTGGTATCCGAACTGGAACCAGTACGGTCTTTTGAAAATGATTGTGATAAACGAACAGGGCACCCACATTGACGGACTGAAGATTTCAGATGTGAGCATAAAGGATTTTTCACTGGACTACAAAAGCAAACTCCGGCTGCGCATTGCCGTGGACGAGCGCTCAAAGAACGTGGGAGGAGTCACAATCTTCGGAAGCAGTTTCGGAAACTACAGTCAGGACATCAACGTGAGCATCCAGTATTCCCCGATGGACTGAAACAAAAAGCAGACATTCTTTTCAAAAGAGATTGTGTGTGATATACTCACTTCACGTATGGACACTATTATTTCTATTAAAGACTGCGCCGTAAAAGGATTTTCGAAAAAACTTCTCCAGAGCGTTGATTTTGAAATGCTTCCCGGCGAGGCATGGCTTGTAACAGGCCCCAACGGCGGCGGAAAAGCTGATTTCATTAAGGCACTTTCCGGCTCGCTCACATTTGAACCGAACGAAGGCTCCCCCGCTTCCTCTTACAAAAACAGTTTCGAAAATTCCGTTGCACTGGTTTCCCTTGAAGCGGCGGCACGTCTGATAGAAGAAGAACGTGAAAGAGATGAAAGCGAGATTTTAAACAGACAGGACCACGGCAGAACCGGAAGACAATTCATTGCGGAAGTCCTTGGCGGCTCAAGCAAAAAAAATGCCCCGCTCCCGCCGATTGCACACAGACTTGAGACGCTGCCACAGGTGAAACTCTGCGGTGTTGAAGGCATTCTTGACAGAGGCCTCCGTTACATGTCAACGGGCGAGATAAGACGCACCCTTTTGTGCAGGGCTCTTCTTTCAGGATGCAGACTTCTTGTGCTGAGCGACCCCTTTGCAGGACTTGACGCCGCATCCAGAAAAATCCTTCTTGAATTCTTCGACACCATTGTGACACGGCAGCTTTCCACCGAAAACACGGACAGTCCGTTTCCGAAAATCATTCTGAGCATGGAACGCTTCCATGAAATTCCAAGCGGCATAAACCGTGTGATTGAATTCACAGAAAGAAAAATTTCCTTTTGCGGCACAAGGAATGATTACGAAAATCTTCTGGCAAAGAGAGAAGAAAATCTTTCGGGAGAAAAAGAGAGGCGCAGAAAAACATTCCTGGAAAATCTGAAGCGCATACAAAAAGAGCATCCGGGAAACATTCCTCCGCACACAGACGGAAGCCTCATCTCATTTGAAAATGTAAATGTGGGATGGGACGACCACCATGTGCTTGTGAATATGAACTGGCATGTTGACGCAAACTGCCACTGGCTCATCAGGGGACCCAACGGCTCTGGCAAAACGACAATTCTTGAGCTGATTACGGGCGACAATATGCAGGTGTTCCGGGAAAACATCTCCCTGTTCGGAAAAAGACGGGGCACGGGGGAAACCATCTGGGAGATAAAAAAGAGACTCGGCATTGTGAGCTACAGACTCCACGTGGAATACAGAATGGTAGGCGGCACGACTCTGCTCGAGACAATCATCAGCGGATTTTACGACAGCATCGGATTGTACGAAACTCCGGGTGATTTTGAAAAAGCCCTTGCATTGCAGTGGTTAGAGCTTGCAGGATTCGGCGGAAGGGAAAACGAATCTTTCGGCTCGCTCAGTTACGGAGAACAAAGGGCAATCCTCATTTTAAGGGCCGCTGTAAAATCTCCACAGGTGCTGATTCTTGACGAACCATGCCACGGCCTTGATGAAAACTACCGGAGTGCAATCCTTGACCTGCTTCAGACTGTTGCGGAAACGGGAACCACGACTCTGCTTCACGTGACGCATGATCCAAGCGAAGTGCTCCCCTGCGAAAAACACATCCTTGAACTCAGGCCAGGTCAGTCGCCGATGTATGCCATTTTGGAAAACGAGTGACTTCAATCGACACGGCGCACGACGAAGTCATTCCTGGGTGCGGATTTTTTCGCATCGTCGGCTTTTTTGTAGTGCTGGTAAAGAATCTCCTGGGCACGCACCACGGGCTCACCGGGTTCCGCAGTAATGGCTTTCCAGGTTCCGTCGCTCTGCAGTCTGTAGCTCTGGCAGTTGTCTTCAAAATACACCGAAAGGATTTCCTTCACTGATTTAAAAACAGAAGAATCTGTCACCGGGAACATAAGTTCAACCCGGCGGTCAAGATTGCGGTCCATCCAGTCGGCGCTTCCAATGTAAAGTTCCTCTTCGCCGCCGTTTTGGAAATAACAGACTCTGCTGTGTTCAAGATAACGGTCGATGATGCTCACAACCGAAATGTTTTCGCTTAGACCGGGAACACCTGGAACCAAAGTGCATATACCTCTCACATTGAGCATCACACGCACACCTGCCTGACTTGCCCTGTACAGCGCATCGATAATCTCCTTGTGACACAGACTGTTCATCTTCGCCATTATGAGTCCCGGGGTTTCAGGAGTGCTCTGCATAATCTCGCGGTCAATCAAGGAAAGAAGCCTGCCCTTCAAAGTGACTGGTGCCATGTAAAGATGGGGCATACTCTGCACAGTGCTGTAACCGGAAATGACATTCAGAAAAAAAGTCGCATCAGTGGTAAGCTGGGGATTGCACGTGAACACGGAGAGATCCTGATACACTTTTGCGGTCGCCGGATTGTAGTTTCCTGTGCTCATATGAAGGTAGCGTCTGAGGCCGTCAGATTCTCTGCGGATCACAAGACAGAGTTTCGCATGAACTTTTATGTTGACAACTCCGTACACAACCGTGACACCTGCATCAACAAGTTCATTGACCCACGAAATATTCTGCTGTTCATCGAAGCGGGCTTTCACTTCAACAAAGGCAGTAACGTGCTTTCCATTCTGCGCGGCCTTTTCCAAAGCGCGTACAATCGGACTGTTGCTTCCAAGACGGTAGAGCGTCATCTTTATGGCAAGAACATTTTTGTCTCTCGCGGCATCCTGAACGAATTTCACGACAGGCTCAAAACTCTGGTAGGGCACATTCAAAAGCACATCATGCTGACGGATTGTATTCCAGAAAGTCTCGTCTTCCGGCAAATCAGCGGGATAGAAATTCTCCCACTGCGGATAGCGCAAATTCGAAGCAAAGGAAGATTTGGATGAGCCCATGCCTGCGATGTGCGAAAGAGCAGTCACGTCAATAATCCCCTCCACGCGGTATACGTCGGATTCGGAAAGATTCAGTTTGTCCTGCACGATTTTCTTCAGCGAGGAACTGGTAGAGTTGCACACCATCCTGACGGCAAAAGAAGTCTGGCGTTTTACGAGCACTTCTTCCATGGCCTGAATAAAGCGGCTGCCGGCCTCTTCGTCAACAGAAAAATCCGCATCGCGGTCCACTTTCAAAAGCAGGGTTTCGGTCAGACTGTAACCGGGAAAAAGCATGTCTCCGTATGCGGTGATTATGTCGTCGAGCAAAGTGAAACGCATTCCCTGTGACGACTGAATCTGCGAATCCGCAGCGAACGAACCACTTTCATCGGGAAGCCATACTATGCGTGGAATGCTCTGGGGAATCTGCACAAGTCCCACTATCCGGGGACTGTCCTTTCTTGCGGAGAAAACCGTTTCCTTTGAATGGAGTCCACTGATTTTTTCAAGCATAAAAACAGCGTAAGGACTCTGATTCACAATGTGCGGAAATTCCGGTCCGTCGGTGCGGAGAGGCGTAAGAAGCGGATAGACTTGATTTTTAAAAAAGTCCTGCGCATAATCCCTTTCAGCGGGAGAAAATCTGTCGGCCTCAACATAAGAAAAACCGTTTGCAGAAAGAAGCGGAAGAACCTCGCCGTTAAGCACACGGTACTGATGACTCACAATTTCATGGCAGCGTTTGGAAATCTGCTCCATAAGCAAGGAGTCCTCGTCCGAAGGAGCCTCCGAAATCCTGCGCTTGATCGAGGCAACCCGCACCTGGAAAAATTCATCGAAATTCGAAGACACAATGGAAAGAAAAGAAAGACGTTCCAAAAGAGGCACTGATTCCTTGCAGGCCTCGCTCAAAACACGGTCGTTGAATTCCACCCAGCTGAGCTCGCGGTTTAAATATCTCATCTGCTCCATAATTTTTTCCTTACGTCACACAAGAACGATTTTATATCCGAACACATTCTCAAACATTCCGCCTTTTTCGGCAATGGCAAGTTTTTCAAGACTAAGATTGGTGTAGCCGTTCACGCGGAAAGTGATGCTGTCCTTTGCAAGACTGATTGTAAAGTCGCTGAATTTCTGCTGATGGCTTCGGTCCAGGGCATCGGCAAGACGCAGTATGGCCGCCAGTTTCAAAATCACAAGACGGTGGCTTCTGGGCTGCAGTTTGAACTGAGGGTCGTCCTGAGGCATCCTGCTTCCACGGTGGTAACTTGCAATCTGCGCCACAAGACTTGTATCCTCCCTGCTGAGTCCGAAGATTTCCGAATGAAGAATTATGTAATGGCTGTGAAGATTGTGGTCCTGCGCCCTGATGAACATTCCGATGTCGTGCAGAATCGCACTGATTTCAAGAAGAAGTCTTTCGTGCACCGTCATTCCCAATTCCGACTGAAGTGCATCGTAAATTCTGAGGCACACTTTACGCACATAGTCGGCGTGGGCAACATCCCCCTGATATTTTTTCAAAAGCGTCGTGGCACTGGCAATAATCTGCGCGTCGAATGCAAGCCTCAGGTTGTCGTTTGGATCGACCATGTGGCTGATTATGATTCCGTCGCGGATGGATGTTTCCGGCACGATGATTGAATGAACATTGGTGAGCCCCACGAATTCCTTGTACGACAAAAGCGAGAGTTGGAAAGTCTGCGCGTCCGAATACGAAAGGCGGAACTTCGCTATGATTTCATCCATTGTGTAGCGCTGGATGTCCTCCACGAATCCGTCGAAATCAGGTCTTTGGATTTCCCACAAAAACGGAGTGATTGATTTTCCGCAGAAGAGGGCCGCTATGTTCATGTCGTGACCAACCGCGATGAATTGCTGCACACGGTCAAGACTCAGTTCGGTGTTCAGAGTGCCTTTTGTGTTTCTTATGAATTCCTGCAAAAAACGGCGGGCATCTTCAAATCTCTGCTCATCAGTGCGGGTTGCCGTGAGTGCGTACAGCTGCTGCTCGATTATGAGCGTGCCGAGTCTCATTGAATGTGCGCCCACCATGCTGCCTTTTTCCATAAGCATCATTTCAGTGGAACCGCCGGCAATTTCCAGAATGATTGAATCGCTCTGCCGCATTCCGAGGCTTTCTTCTTTCAGGCAGTCTGTCACGGCAATGTACATGAGACGGTTTTCCTCAATGCCGTCTATCACGCGGACCGTGAATCCTGTCTTCACTTTCACGCGGTCAACAAAAGGATCCCTGTTTGCGGCTTCACGGACTGCGCTCGTCCCGATTACGGTGGTTTCTTCGCGGGATATGCCCCATGCCGCTATCTGCTCCGCGTATCTTGTGAGTATGCGTATGCATGCCGCCTGAGTCTCACGACTGATTGCACCTTGAGTGAAAACATCGCGTCCCACGCTGACGGGCAAATCGCTTCGGTCAAGGATTGTCCTCGTTTTTTGAGAAGAATCTGTTTCTGTAATTTCGGCCACCAGCAGACGGATACCCGTGGAGCCGATTTCAATGACAGCCTGCGGGTTCTGCATGATGCCTCCACTTAAAGCTTGTCAATCAGCATTGAACATTTTCCAGAGGGGATGGGAAGAGTTTTTTTCTTCTGATCCAAAATGTTTATGGTGAAGTAATAAAGTTTTTCACTTTCCATCTGAATTTCCCAGCCACGCGTGCTTTTGTT
>DGXM01000220.1:0-23127 GCA_002396325.1 Treponema sp. UBA4232 | reverse complement strand
CCGATGATATTCTCAATCATCAGTGCGATTGTGGAAAGTCCTATGAAATGAAGAAAATGCTTTCTCGGGAAATCAGGCATTCCGTTCATCTGCGCAGGGCCTTCTTTCGTGGGGAGGTAGGCTTCGTACAAATCTCCCTTCTGCTTTGAATCAAGAGGACTCAATCCTTCGAGTATGTAATACATGTGTCTTATGGCGCACTCACGGGCAAACGCATACTGCTGGTATTTTTCCAATCCCTTGATGACCATGAAATTGAATGTCGGGAAAACGGAACCCAAAAATCCCTGTCCGGATTCCTTGAAGGACGGATGATCCATGCTCAAAGTGGGGAAAGGATGGTCTGTACCGAAAGTCTTTGGATTGCTCAAATGTTCCACAAGCATGTCAGCACGGTCTGCATTCGGAAGCTCGGCAAGAAGAGGCCAGAATCCCGCGATGGTTTTATGCGGAAGCCGCTGCTCGTTTTTGTCCAGATCGTGATAAAAGCCTGTCTCGTTGTCCCACATAAGGGAATTAATCCGCGTCTTCAGACTGAAATACATCTTTTTGTACTGGAAGCTCACGTCTTTGTCGTTCAGGATGTCTCCCAGAGCAGACATATGGGCCGCGTTGATTGCCATGCAGCTGTTGAAGTCCACAGGGAAGAAAGTGCCCTGGCGGGGAGAGTTGAACATCGTGGAGAAAGTGAAAGGCACGGAATAAAGACCGTTCGGCTGCTTGAAAGTGGCATCAATCCAATCCATATAGCGGCGTAGAATCGGCATAATATCCTTCACACGCCGTTTATTTGCCGATTTGTGATAGATGTTGAATTCAGCCCATGCAAAAAGAGGAAAACCTATTCCCTCGGGATTCGTCTTGTCCAAAAGCGGGGTGTCGGTCTTCATGTCGTATTTCCAGCGGATTGCTCCGTTCTCTTCCTGACGCGAATAGAAATAGTCTATGTTTTTGGTCGCAGGGAAATTCCTGTTTGAATACACAAGAAAAAAAGATGAGAAAATCGCCTCTGACTGATCAAGGACGTAACGGTCATGCATAGGGTAGACGAAAAGACCGTCCGGAGAAAGATCCCCGGTGGCAGGGTCTATCCAGAAATCTGAGATCCAGTTCCACGTTTTGTCATAAATATCCACAAAATCCTGGTCATAGAAATGTATCTTTGGAAAATCCCGCTTATTCACGTCTGCTCCTACAGAAACTTTTTCAGCCGGCACGCATCTGCGCACAGGTTTTAAAAAAATTTACTTCATTTAGTACAAAACATTATATCATAAAATTCTAAAAAGCGGTATAATTTTCAAAATTTTTTTTACAGATTCAGGCGGAAAAAATGTACAAGCCGTTAATTTATCTTGAAGTCAGGGTTTTATTGTCAGCACTTCCGGGTGTTTTCATCGCAGATTCGGATTCAGGAGGTGCAAAAGACATCCTGACCGCAAAGGCAGAGTTCCAAAAACGCAACAACAGCTCAAAAGAAGTTCATTCGGTGGAAATTCAGTCTTCGGTACTGCACAAAGCGGCGGCTCTGGTAAGAGCGATGGGCGGCAGCATGGAAGATTCTTCACAGATAGAAAAACTCACCGCACATCTTCCCGAACCCCCGGACGACCGCAATTTCAAAGGATTTTCGGTAAAAGTGGCTTCGAACGGCTCAATGGACATTTCGTTCCATCAGAAGGCGAAGAAAATCACCATTGAAGAATACAGAATCGAAGAAAGCACCGGCCATCTTACACGCAGCGGCGGAAAAGCCCACATGGACTGGACTTACGCAGGATGCCCGATCCTCAGACTCAGAACCAGCCCCGTCTTTGAAGTGGGAGAGGAAGCGGAACTTTTCCTTGAGGAGCTCTACACGCTGATGGCATATCTCAAGCTCATTACAGGGGATCTTGCGGAAAACTCAATGAGATGCAATGCATACGTGGCGCTTACGAATTATCCCGAGAAAAACGGTGCCATTGTGAAACTCCGCAATCTGAACTCATTCAATTTCGTGCGGAAGGCAATCAACTCGGAACTCACAAGACAGGAAGACATACTTGAAACCGGCGGCACTGTGGAAAGCGAAAGCCGTCTGTGGATTGAAGAAAGGACTTCAACCGAACCGTGGCAGGAACGCGGCATACAGACCGTAAGATTCGAACCGTTGAATCCCGCAGTGACGGTCGACTTGACAAACGCAGGTTCTCCGGCTCTCGAAGTGGAGCTCCCCGCCGCAAGACGAAACCGCATTCAGAAGAACTACGGACTTTCACGGCTCAGGGCACAATTCATCTGCAGGGAAAAAGACAGGGCCGATTATTTCGAGGCCGCCGTAAACGAAGGTTCCTCCCCGCTCCCCACGGCAAGATGGATTGCAGGCGAACTCACAAGGCTCCTGAAAGAACACGGTCATTCGATAAAGCAGACCAGAATCACTCCGTCAAGATTTGCGGGAATCATTTCAATGCTGGAACAGGGCAAAATCAGCAGCGGCATTGCAAAAGATCTTCTTCAGCGCATTTACTCCACCGGAGAAACCCCGGAAGATGTTGTGAAAAATGAAAAATGGACTCTGCTTTCCACCGAGCAGGAACTCATGCCTTCAATCGAACGGGCACTTGAGCAGAATCCGAAGAGCGCGCAGAGCCTTAAAAACGGAGACATGGCGCCTCTGGACCACCTGACGGGATTTGTCATGAAGGAAACCGGAGGACGTGCAGACCCCACAGTGGTCAAATCGCTCATCAAACACAGGATCCACATTTCCGTAGTCTACGTGCTCACGATGGGAGGAACAATCACCGCGCAGAAACTCCCCGACGGCACACTTGCGGCAGGGAACCCCGAATCCATACGGCCACTCACAGACTGCGGAGAACATTTCCCCGTGAAAATCATACCTGTGTGCGGTATGCTCAGCGAAGAGACGGAACCACGCGACTGGGCCTCACTCATTGCGGAAATAAAGGAGCGCATGGAAAGCGGCACTGCAAACGGAATCGTTGTGACACACGGCACAGACACTCTGCCATACACAGCGGCTCTTCTTTTCTGGCTTTTCGGCAGCGCGGACGTCCCAATCGTCCTTACGGCTTCCACGAATCTTCCTGAAGACGGAGAACAGGCGAAACAAAATCTTTCACTTGCACTTAAAACCGCCCGCGAACAGAAAAAAGGAGTCTTCGTGGCATACAACGGGGAACTTCTTTCACCGCTGAACCTGAAATTCATAGGAAAGAAAGACGGTGAGTTCCGCAACTGGAATATGAAGAGACCTGTTTTCACATACGAAGGCGGAATTTCCGGGCACTTTCAGGGCGTAACATCCCCCGACCGCAGCGTAATGGCACAGATTTTGAACGAGGCCGCCTCCAGTATGATTTCGCTCCGCCTGTACCCGGGGCTTGCAGGAAAACACATGGAAAGACTCATTGCGAGAGACTCCGGCATCAGCACCGTGATTCTGGAACTCTATGCGTCCGGCACAGGCAACATGCGCAACAGCGACTACTCGCTAAAGCCCCTGCTTCTTCAGGGACGCAAATCCAACGTCAGGTTTTACTGCACATCGCAGCAGGAATGTTCCGTGGATTTTTCAGAATACTCCACATCGGCAAATGTGTGGCGCGAAGGGGCGGTTCCAATGGGCAGTCTTACGACAGAATCCGTTACGGCGCTCTATTTTGCCTCAAGCCTCATTTCAGACACGGCGGAAGAGCTGGAAAATCTTATGGAAACGGCAATATATTCAGTCTAAAAGTCAACTGTCCACAGGGCATCTATTGACCATGGAGCGTATTTTTTTTATCTTATAGTGGTACCTCTGAGAACCCGCTTCCGCAGTTTTTCCGAGGTTTCCGCAAGAGATAAAATCTTCTATAATATGTAGGGAAAAAATGGAAAATATTAAATGGGTCATTCTGGCCATTGCAGTAATTATGTACGTCTTTGTGATTGCGGTGCAGAACAAAAAAGTCTGGTTCACCACTTTTGCCGCCATTGCGGTGATTGCATTGGGAATGATTTTCCCGAATGATATTTTTACGCTTCCACAGGATCTGCTGGTTCTCCAGGATGATTCACAGGCACGGCTCTTCACGCTGACGCACTGCCTTCAGGAGCTGGTAAACTGGAATGTACTATGCATTTATCTGGGAAGCATGATTATTGCCGCTCTTTTCATCTATTCAAAAGTGCCTGCACGGATTGCGGATTCCATCGTTTCCCACAGCAAAAATACAGGACTTGCGATGGTGCTGATTCTTATGATGACAGGCATCATTTCAATCTTTGTGGAAAATGTCGCGACAGTGCTTGTCATGGCACCGATTGCCCTTGCGCTCTGCAAAAAGCTTAAAATAAACCCGACGCTTTTCATGATCGGTCTTGCAGTTATGAGCAATCTGGAAGGAACCGCCACACTTGTAGGCGACCCGCCCTCAATGATTTTCGCAAGCTATGCAGGCTACAACTTCAACGACTTCTTTGTTCACAACGGACGCCTTTCAATCTTCTTCATTGTTCAAACCGGTCTTCTTGTGGGATGCATTTTCTTCTATCTTTTCTTTGCTAAAAACGGCAAGAACAAAATCGAAGTGGAGCAGACAAAAGTCATTTCCTGGTTTCCGCTGTATCTTCTTCTTGCAATGATTATCGGACTTGCTGTTCTTTCGTTCATCAACACACGCTCGCCGTACACAAGCGGACTTTTCGTGCTGGGACTCGGAGTGCTCGGACTCCTGTGGTATATGGTTTTCCAGAAAAAGACTCTGAAGGAAACCGCAAAAATCGTGAAAGAGCTTGACTGGGAGACCATTTTCTTCCTGATCGGCATTTTCATTGTGATTGGAGCCATCGACGCTGTGGGACTTCTTGACGATTTCGCCGGAGCTCTCGCAAAATTCACGAAGGGCTCGAAGATTGCGGGATTCCTGACGATTCTGGCAGTGTCAATCATAATCAGTGGATTTGTGGACAATGTGCCTTACATCATTGCAATGCTGCCGGTCGCCGCAGGCATGGCTCAGAGCATGGGACTCAAACCGGAACTCTACATGTTTGCCCTGTTGATTGGAAGCTGTCTTGGAGGCAACCTTACACCGTTCGGAGCAAGTGCAAACGTCGTTGCAATGGGCATTGTGAAAAAAGAAGGCTATCCGATGAACTTCGGAAAGTGGCTTAAAGTGGGTGTTCCGTTCACAGTGCTTACAACAGCTTCCGCAGCCGCTGTGCTTTGGCTTTTGTGGGCTTAATCGCTGATTGAGCGGCTGGAGATATTCTCCAGTTCCTGCACCGTAAAGCTGGACAAAATCTCCTTTATGACGGGAATCTGCTTCGGCGACATACTGAGTTCACGGAGGCCCATTCCCGCGAGGATGATTGCGCTTTCTTTTCTTCCGGCCATTTCTCCGCATGCAGATACGGGGATTCCGGCAGCCTTTGCACTTTCAATGGTTCTTTTTATGAGCCTCAAAACCGCCAGATGGAATTCGTTGTAATTCGGCGCAACGGCAGGATTTTCACGGTCGATTCCGATAGTGTACTGCGTCAGGTCGTTTGTGCCCAGGCTGAAAAACGCACTGTGCGTGGCAAGACAGTCCGAACAGATGGCGGCGGCGGCAGTTTCAATCATTATGCCGATCGGAACATCAGGATTAAAGGCAATTCCCTCGGCGCGCAAATCCATCTGCACACCTTTCGCGATTCCAATCACCGTATCCACCTGAGACACATCCGTTATCAGAGGAAGCATAATCTTCAGGTTTCCGTAGACCGAGGCCCGGTACAATGCCCTGAGCTGAGTACGAAGGATTTTCGGAGCATACAGCGAAAGACGGATTGCCCTGAGTCCCATCAGAGGATTTTTTTCGCTCACCGAGGGGATTTCCTTGCAGTCAATGAGTTTGTCGCCGCCCGCATCCAATGTCCTGATTGTGACAGGCTTATCACCCATCGTCTCAAGCACCTGTTTATATGCCTCGAATTGTATCTCCTCGCTTACAGAACCGGACAGGGAACCGCCTTCATCGTTGATTCTTTTTGCCGACTCCATAAAAAGGAATTCCGTGCGGAAAAGACCGATGCCGTCAGCACCCTCTTCAACAGCGAGCCGGGCCTCTTCAGGTGTTCCGATATTGGCGTACAGCTTGAACCTGGTGCCGTCTTCCGTCTGCGCAGGTTTGTCGCGGAACCTTTTCAGCGCCGACCTGTATTTTTCCTCCGATGCAATCTTTGCGCGGTACTGGGTAATCGTTGCCAAGTCGGGACTTTTTAAGATTTCCCCAAGCTGACCGTCAACAATCAGTTCCTCACCGTCTTCAACCTGGCCGGTCACATCGGGGATGCCCACAACCGCGGGAATGCCGAAACTGCGGGCCAAAATGGCCACATGACTTGCTACGCCGCCTTCCGTCAAAGCCAATCCTGCAATCCGCCGCTTTCCAAGGATGACGGTATCGCTGGTTTTCATTGTGCGGGCCACAATAACGGCACCGTCCGGAACCTGCTCTATGTTAAACTGATGATAGTCAAGAAGAAGATCAAGCACACGTCCGAACACGTCCTCAATGTCCTGGGCCCGTTCCGAAAGATAGTCGTTTCCGCTGCTTCTGAGCCTTTCCGCATATTCCTCCGTCTTCACCTGCAGCACATGCTCAATGTTGTTTTTCATTGAAACCACGGCATCCAAAACTTCCTGCGTAAAAACCGGGTCAGTGAGCATGAGAAGATAGGTTTCCAAAATCACATTCTGGAGATCATTTGCACTCTGCGTTTTAAGATGATTTTCAATCTGTTGATATACCGAAGCTGTTGCTGTACGAAACCTCGCCTGTTCCGATTCAATTTCATCGTCTTGTATGACGCGTTTTGGGATGAGACGTTCTTGTTCTTCAGGCAAAATAAAGGCTTTTCCAATTCCCATCCCGGGAGAGGCTGAGATTCCCAACAGAATATTCATGATTTTATGATAACAGGAAAAACCGTTATAGTCAATCAAAATATTTTAGGGGATTTTGAACAAAAAAAAGCAGCTGTCAGCGAAGTTAAGACATAAAATCAATCTTAATTCGTAAACAACTGCTTATTATAGTATAATCAATGCCTAGTCGCCATCAACATCAGTGCAGAGAACCTCGTAATCAACACCGTTGATTTTCACAGTCTTCCTGTATTCGATGACCCACTTGTTTGCCTGCTCGTAAACGTCTGCGAACGGAATGGATTTGTCGATGATGTCATCCATATGCTGACCGACAATACGGGTTGCCTTATATCCGAAATATTCGCGATTCTCACTGTTGGGGCGGCCGTAAATCACGTACACGAAGTTGGGTGTCTTTCCTCCATCGTCGGAGGGGCAGATTTCACAAACATACGGCACCGCATATTTTGGATCGACCAAATAGATAAGATCATCGTCCAACAGGTAAGAGCAGCCGTACATTCCTTCCACTGTTCCCATATCAGAAACAGAAAGCTTTCCGCTGTTTGCAATCTCAACGATGCGGTCAACCATAGCGGCAAGATCTTCCTTGGCTACAGGTCCCATGTCTTCATCATCGTAGCTGTCGTATATGTCCATAGCGTCTTCATCTATCTCATCAGAATCCCACCAGGAACTTGAGCCGGATGAATCCGACGACTCCGAAACTTCCTCGAATCCGGAATCCTTCCATGCATCGTAGTCGGAATATTCAATACCAGAGCCTTCCTCACCGTCCTTCACAAAGATATAGTCATATGTATAGCCGCAATTTTCCATAACTTTTGCAGCCTGACTTCCCTCGAAAACCTCGTGCAAAACGCTTGAGTCAAACACATGCCTTGAAATATGGGTCGGTTCCGGGATCCTTACCCTGTCGATTCCCGTGTCATCAAATGCATCCTCACCAATCACACGGACAGAAACAGGAATAACGATGCTCTTGAGAGACGAGCACTCATAGAAAGCGTCTGTTCCGATTGCCTTGAGACCGGCAGGCAGTTTCACATCAGTCAACTCACGGCAATACTCAAAGGTTCCCATTCCAATGCTCTCAAGTGAAGTGAGTTCCTCAAGATTGATTTTCTTAAGGCTTCCGCAGCCTGAAAAGGCATTTTCACCGATTTTCTGCACTGTCTTCGGCAGACGGACAGAAGTGATGTCATCCTCATCCTCAAAAGCAGATTCCCTGAGTCCAGTAACAGGAAGACCGTCAATAGTATCAGGCACAACCACATCGCCGGAAACAGAAGCCTTCGCTCCAACCAGCTCAACATTATCCCCTCTGTATCTTACAATCCACTTTCCACTTGAATCTGGACGATCCGCAAATGCAAAAGCCGCAGTCACGGCAAAAACCGCCGCAAAAATCCTTTTTTTCATAACTTCTCCCTGATTGCCACGGCACGCCCGAAGCAAACATTTTTTTTCGATGTCCCCCAAAAAAGACTTCCGGGAACCTTGTTCTAAATCATAGTATACAATATGGGGCATTTTGTAAATCACCCGAATGTCGAGTTTCACATTTATTGTAAATTTCCCGAGAATTTTTCCTTGCCGGATTGGTCTTATGTCGGGGCTGATCCAAAAGTATTGTCATGCTGAACTTGTTTCAGCATCTGCGCTAGATATAGTGCATAGATTCCGAAACGAGTTCGGAATGACACCAGATGGCAAACTTATTGGTCAGCCCCCTCTCCTGCAAAAGTCAGACGGATTTTGAAACGTATCCGTCATTTCACTTCCACCCTCTCGATTCTGGCTCCAAGGGACTGAAGACGCTCCACAAGATTTTCATAGCCGCGCTCAATCTGGTACACATTGCTGATTACGCTTTCACCACGGGCAACCATTGCGGCAATCACCATAGCCATTCCGGCCCGCACATCAGGAGACACAAGATGATCGCCGTGAAGCACGCTCGGACCTGACACAACCGCTCTGTGGGGATCGCAGAGAGTGATTCTGGCTCCCATGCTGATGAGTTTGTCCACAAAAAACATTCTGCTCTCAAACATCTTTTCGAAAATGAGCACGGTGCCTTCCACCTGAGTCGCAACAACCGTCATAATCGAAGTCAAATCCGGCGGAAATCCGGGCCACGGACTGTCGTCAATCTTCGGAATCATTCCACCCAAATCAGAGTTCACCCGCATCTCCTGCCCCGCAGAAACCGTGAGTTCGTCTCCGTCTATGTCCCAGCGTATGCCGAGTTTGCCGAAAGATATGCGCAGAGGCCTCATGTCGCGGGGATTCACACCGGTAATCTTTATGGAACCTCTGGTCGCCGCCGCAAGTCCAATGAATGAACCTATTTCCATAAAATCAGGCCCAATCGTGAAATCGGTGCCGCCGAGTTTTTTCACACCCTCGATGTTCAGAATATTGCTTCCGATTCCGCTGATTTTTGCTCCCATTGAATTGAGCATATTGCACAAATCCTGCACATGGGGTTCGCTGGCAGCATTGGTGATTTCCGTTCTTCCCTCTGCAAGCACCGCAGCCATCACGGCATTTTCCGTAGCGGTAACAGAAGTCTCGTCAAGGAAGATGTCGGCACCCACGAGTTTGTTTGCAGAGAATTCGAATTTCCCGTTGGTCGTCACGCGGGCTCCCAGTTCGGTCAGGGCAAGAAAATGCGAATCGACACGCCGTCTTCCAATAACATCGCCTCCGGGGGGAAGCATCACGGCTTTTCCAGAACGGGCAAGAAGAGGTCCCGCAAAGAGAATTGACGCACGGATTTTTTTACTCAAATCATGGGGAATCGTATTTCCGTTCAAGGCGGAGGAATTGAACTTCCACACATGGTCTTCAATCTTTTCCGCAGTCACACCCATGGACTGAAGAATCTGAATCATCACGTGGGTATCCTCAATCTCCGGCATATTGCGCAGAATCACGTCCTCTTTTGTAAGAAGCACCGCTGCAATACACGGCAATGCGGCATTTTTGTTTCCACTTGCGCGGATTGTTCCCTTGATTGGTATTCCGCCTTCAACATGGTATTCAAACATATCAATTTCCTTCTATATTAATTCCGAAAGATTCACATCAGTGGGTCTCTAAAAACTTCAGTTCTTAGAAATGCCCCGTCACTTTGTCCACTGTATCGCAAGCTGAATGAGCACATCGACCGCATGAATCATCTGGCTGAAACTGGCCCACTCGGAACGCGAATGATAATTGTGTCCGCCGGTAAAAATATTCGGTGTAGGGATGCCCATTTCCGTAAGACGGGAGCCGTCAGTACCGCCGCGGATTGGAGGAAACACAGGCTCGATGCCGGCGGATTTGTAGGCCTCCACAAGATTCTGCACCACGGCGGGATTTTTGTCCAGCACGTCTTTCATGTTCAGATACTGCCGGGTGTGAGTCACGGAAACTTCCCCGCCGTAAGAAAGCGCCACTGTCTGAGCCGTCAAATCAACAAGGTGTTTTCTTTTCTCAATTCCTTCCATCGTGAAGTCGCGGAGAATCAGACTCACCGTTGCGGATTCTATGCTGCCTTCCACAGTCATCGGGGCGTAAAACCCCATCTTTCCGTCTGTGGTCTCAGGCATCTGATGACGCGGGAGAGATGACACAAAAGCGGATGCCATGCATACGGCGTTTACAAATCCCGGGCGTGCGTTTCCCGGATGGATGGAGTTTCCCTTGAACACCACGTCGCTCTTGAATGCATTGAAACATTCAGTCTCAAGCTCACCGATATGTCCTCCGTCAACAGTATAGGCGCATTTCGACTGCAAAAGATTCAGCGGCACATGATCCATTCCGTGTCCGGTTTCTTCGTCGGGAGAAAAAATCACTTCGATTGTTCCGTGCTTCACTTCGGGATGACTCACTAGATATTCAAGAGACGTCATAATCTCCGCAACACCGGCTTTGTCATCCGCACCAAGCAGAGTCGTTCCGTCGCTCGTGATGATTGTGTCCCTTTCGTCACCAGCCTGTTTGAGCGCACAATCCGTTTCGGGATCGAGAACATTTCCGTACGGCAGAGTGATTGCCTTTCCGTCGTAATCCTTGTGCACAATCGGCTTCACGTCTTTTCCGGTCACTTCCTCAACGGTGTCAATGTGGGCAAGCAGACAGATGGGGGAAACATTTTCCATTCCCGGAGATGCGGGAAGCCGTCCGTATGTGTAACACCACTCCGTAGTCTGGACATCCTGAAGTCCCAGGGCGTTCAATTCCGACAAAAGAAGAGCCGCCATATCCTTCTGCCAGGGTGTACTCGGCTGGATTCCGGCATCGGCTTTGGCACTGTCACTTTCCGAATAGGTTTTCACATAACGCAGGAAACGCTCCAAAAGACTGTTTGCATATATTGTTTTAAAAATATCATTTGTATTTGCTGTCATAAGATTAGCATACCCCATTTCACCATGTTCTTCAAGAGAAATAGCGGGCAGTCAGAGCATCGGCCACAGCCTGTGATTTTCTGAAGGTCTGTAGAATCAGAGGAACAAAAAGCGGCACCAGCATCAGGATTTTCTTCAATCCCTTTGCATCGCTGAACACCCCTCGCACAAGCTGAGTCTTGATGATGTCGGAAAGTTCCTCCAAAAGCAGAGGCACAAAACGGAACATAATCCCCACCGTAAGCACAAAGTAGCGCACCGGGACTCCGATCATTGAAAGCGGTTTCAACAAGACCGCCATTCCATCCATAATCTGTCTTTCGTCAGTGGAGAAAATGAATGTGCCGAGCGCAATAATCACCGCCGGGGCACGCACAAAACTTTTGAGCACGGTTCCGACTTTCGCTTGAGTGATTACAAGCCACTTCCATTTGAAAAGAACAGGGGTTGTGTCTGCCGAAGTGGAATAGAACACAAACTGGAATGCCGAAAACAGAATCAGCAGGGGCAGAAGTTTCCACAGCGCATACAGAGGCTTTTTGAGGGGATATTTCGCAAGCAGGGCATAGCACACTGTAAGAAAGAGCATCGCAAGCGAAAACCAGAGTGAGCCGGAAGCGAGGATTCCCACAAACAGGGCAAGGAACAATGCGAACTTCCCCCCCGCGCCAAGTTTTCCTATTACGGAATCAGGGATTTCCGGGGGCGCAGTAAGTGCAGATGCGGTTTTCTGCAGAGACGAAAGAAGCGATGCATTAGGCATGAGTTTGTATTCGTTCAGATTCTCATTTTCCGCAGAAGTTTTTTTCTCCGGACCGGAATCCGAATTTTGCTCCGCCGTAAGATTTTCCCAAACCAAACGGTTGTCTGCAATATCCGCCTCTTCCATTCTGTGTGTGCTGAAAAGAACCGTTTTTCCGTTGTCTGCAAGATTGCGCAATGATTCAAGCACCTTTTTCCGCGAAAGGGGATCCAGTGCCGACGTGGGCTCATCGAAAATCATCACATCAGCACCGAGGGCAATTATGCCTGCAAGCGAAAGTTTCCTTTTTTCCCCGCCGGAAAGTTTGAACGTGCCTCTGTCCGCAAATTCGTCATACGGGAGCCCCACCATATCCATCGATTTTTTCACGGATTCCACAAGGGCCTCTCCCTCCAATCCTTTTTTTCCAGGACCGAAAGCAACATCATCCGCAGCATAAGTCTCGAACAGAGAAGCCTCACTTTCCTGCAGAGCAAGCACAGGTCTTCCCGACGCTTCAATTGTTCCGCCGCCAGCCGCGCGAAGCCCCGCAAGACATTCAAACAAAGTGGACTTTCCGCAGCCGCTGGGACCTGTAAGAGCCGTAACCGTTCCCTTTTTCAACTCGAAGGAAAGATTGGAAAACACTTTGCGCGACGGGTATGAAAACGAAAGATTTCTCACGCGGAGAGTCGTTTCAGCATTTTCAGGAACAGACCTGGACTCAGAAAGAGAGCCGGCACCGAAAAGTGAATTCAGAAGTGAGCCGTCTGCCATAAAAGACTGCCTATCTCCGTCGAACACAACCCTTCCATGATCAAGCACAATCACCCGGTCGGCATGAAGAGTTTCGTCCAGATCGTGAGTCACATGGATTACGGCATGACCTTTTTTCTGCCATCCGTCAATAAGCTGCAATATCTCATGTCTGGCGGCCGGATCAAGCATTGCGGTCACTTCATCCAAAATCAGGAGATCGGGAAAAAGTGCAAGAATGCCGGCAAATGCAAGTCTCTGAGTCTGACCAAGCGAAAGCTCATACGAACGGGAAAGCGCACGGTCGCCGAGTCCCACCAAAGAAAGACATTCCATCGTGCGCAGTTCAATTTCGCCGTCGTCCATATCAAGATTCTGAGGACCGAAGGAAGTGTCTCTTTCCACGACGGCCGCAACAATCTGATCTTTAGGCTGCTGAAAGACAATGCCCGGAATCACGCCGCCGGCAACAGTCCTTGTTCCGGAATCAGGCTCGAAAAAACCTGCAAAAAGGCGGGCAAGAGTGCTTTTGCCGGAACCGTTCGCTCCCAAAAGCGCAATATATTCCCCCTGCCGCACGGAAAGCGTCACATCATTCAATGCCTGCACATCGGTCTGAGGATATGAATAGTAAGCATGTTGCAATTCCAAAAGCACTTCAGCCATCAGTCTTGTGCGCTCCTCTAAAATTTTCCACCGCCAAGAGTAACGGAAAGCTTCAGTCCCACATCGGGAGCACGGTCCATAGCCAGCCAGGTAAGATAGGGTCCGCCGCTCACGCTGAAATTCTTGAATGGTGAATACGTGAGCATTGCGGAAACAATCCCCGCGTAAGGCATATATATCCTGCCGCTCTGGTAGATTGAAATCACTTTGCTCAATTCAGTCTCGGATTTTTTTCCAAGATAGAACAAGCCGAGCACATTTGCTGTAAGATCCGATGTTCCAATTCTTCCAAAATTGACTGTGGCGGCAATATTGTGCCCGAAAGTCGTGTATTCGTGGTCATCTTCATTCGAATCAAAATAATACTGAGCCATAAACGTAATCTTCGGATCATTCCAGAGATACATTCCACCTATCGTGCCCTGAAAATAAAGATTTTTTCCACCCCAATCGGTGCTGTCTGTCCATTGTTTGTCGCTGCCGTATCTCAACACAGCCTCGCCGAACACGCCGATCTTCCCGTCAAGCACGCTTCCCGATGCCGTAAACATTATGCGCGGCGCACTCTCCAGTTTGAAAAAGGCTCCGACTCCAAGCTCCCAGTTCTTCACCAGAATGTCGGCCTTTGCGGCAAAAGCGGTTTTCTTGAAACTGTAGGGAAACTGAGCTGAATTAAGATACACAGAAAGCGGAGTACCGCTGGAAGAAGGCGTGGAAACCTTGGAATCAGGAATCACGTAGAACCAGAGGCAGTTCTGTGAATCCGGGAATGTAAGCTGCGCACGAAGATTCAGGCTCCCGTTCACCTGAGCAGATGTGTTTTCCGGATCTATTGATGACGTATTGATCATATCAGAGACGGGACTGAAGAAAAATCCTGCGCCCCATGAAACCGTGTGAAGTCCGAAGCGGAAAAACAGACGGTCCCCCGCATTGAAGTCGGTGAAAAGCTCCTTCAGATAAAGCCAGTCGGCAATCGTGGAAGAAGAAATAACATTCCCGAGCAATGCATAATATCCCTGCCGATCAAGAGGATCCGTAGGATTCAGACCAGCCATAGCCGCAAGGGTTGTTGTATCCACGGATATTGAATCCTTGTACGGAAATTTGATTCCGAATTTAGTGTACATCCGCAGATTCTGGGTAGGCCGCGCATCAAGGGAAAGCATCGCATCTGCCGCGGGTGCAAACCTTGTGTCCCGGAGTCTTTCGCCGAAGTTCAATCCGTCGTCAGGACTGTAGAGAGTCGTGTATGTGGAAGCCTTCATATCAAAGCTGCCGCTGACTTTTATACTTCCGGAATCAAAAAGCACGCCCTTGGACAAATCAGATGGACCATCTTCCGGCACCTGAAGCTCTTCAATGCCATCATCCTCGAAAAAGGCATCGTCCGGATCCGAAAAATCATCAGCACTGCCGAACAACGCTTCATCGGAAAAATCAAAGGACTCCTGTGCAGCAGCAGAAGGAAGCCACACCGTCAATCCGCAAACAATGGCTGCAAGAACACGAGTCTTTCGGGCGCATTTCATCAGTTCAACCCCTCAAGATATGCCTTTGTGAAAATTGTGTCGGGCAGTTTGTCGAATGTAAGCTCCGTAATCACTTCCTGGGTGTTTTCACCCTTGTTCAATTCATCGCGGAGGACAATCTGGGTGGGAACATAACCAGCGGGAACCTTGGTATACTTCGGCATAAGGATTGTGCGCATAAGCCGGCCGGAACCTGAATAATCCTCTTCCTTGAGCATAAGCGGAATATCGCGGCGGATATAGTAAACGGTCTTTGAGTAAGTGGGAACAGTGGTCTTTGCCTTTAGAGTGATTATATAAACCGGATATTTTCCGAGATTTCCTTCCTCAAAAGCATCCACTGTGTAATTGTCTCTCCAGTGAGTGTCGCTCTGATCCACATCGTCAATGTTCAAATCGGAATCGCCAAGCGCATCTTTGAGTGAAGAGTGGGTGAATTTACGGCTGATAGGATCGTAAGACCAGATATTGTCGCCGTCGCGGAGATAACCCGTGCCTTTGTCCGCCTCGGGGAAAAGCTGAACAATGGTCATCTGATTCTTGTCTGGGCGCTGGAAAACCTTGTATTTGAGAGATTCGTCGGGTTTGCCGGGTTTCTGAATCAACAGAGACATCGTGGCTGAATAATCTCCGTGATATGCAAGGGTATCATCAGCGGCTTCCAGCACTTTGAATGCTTTTTCTGAAGTTGCTGAATCCAGTGCGAATGCCGAGCCGGAAAGCAATGCCGCCAAAATAAAGGAAGAAACAGCCTTGTAAGATCTTTTCATATTACCACTCCTAATACATTCCGAAAGATTTCGGAAACAAATGTTCAAAACAATCTCTGAAACCTGATTTTTCAGGGACCGCAATATCCTCAAACCCAAACAAACATCTCCCCTGCTTGGTAACAGGCAGAGGATTTCACGCTATTTTACGGTTCGCAGTGCCTCCGCAGGACTCATTCTGGCAGCCTTTTTCGCAGTACCGCGAACGGCCAAAGTCGTAAGAAACACCATGACCGCATATTGAATGATAATGGAAAGCGGCGACAGTGTAAACGACATATGCCCCTTTTTCAGGAACAGCTGGACCGGTTCGAATTCAATGTTAATCATTCCCAGAAGCATCATCACAATGATTCCAAACACAAGCCCCGCGATTCCTCCCAAAACACAGAGGATTACAGCTTCCATCGTGAACATGTGCCCGGTGTCTCTTCCCGCCATACCGATTGCACGCATTGTACCGATTTCGCGGATTCGTTCGTAAAGCACCATGCGGTAAGTATTCGAAATGCCGACCATGGTGATAAGCAGAATCACAATCAGAATTATGGTCGTAACAAGGTGGACTATCGCCATTGCGGACTTGAGCAAAGGGGCCCCGTCGTTGAGGCTTTCGACTAAATACTTGGTGCCTTCCCACTGGTTTTCTTTTCCTGTAATATGCTTTAAAAGTCCTTTCTCAGGATTACCCGGGTATTTTCGGCGGGCTTCCCTCAAATCAGTGACGGGCACTCCGTCATTTTTGACGGCATCTTCTATCTGAACGGCCACTTTGTCCTGTTTATTTTTGTCCGTCAAATAGATTGAGAAGATGTTGTATCCGTCTTCAGGAACATCTATCAGTTTATTCAAAGTCCTGATATCCGCATACGACACCATTCCCGTAACAAAGTTTGAGTCCTTGATTATGAGTCCCACTTTGAAATCACCGACTTCATTCTGACCGTAGATTGTTGTCGTGGTAAGAAGCACCTCATCGCCTACTTCGACCTTAAGGGTTTTGGCCATTCCCTCGCCCACAATCAGAACACGGGGATCGGAAAGATTTGAAATATCTCCGTCCTTAATCTGCAGCGACTCAACGAATGTTTTGTCGGTTGCAAAATCCCTTCCGTTTGTCTGGGCAAGAACCTTTTTCCCATGAAAGATGATTTGAGCCATAGTCCTTGTATAGTGCGAAGTGTATTTGTAGTCAATGCCCATTTCGTCAACAAGATTCTGAAGATAATCGTGGTCACGGATGACATTCACTTCCGTCGTTGCATTCTTCTCATCATCCCCGGACACATTCTCGTTCACTTTTTCATAGCCGGCAATCACAACAGAGCCTCCCATCAACTGGGTCGTCATATCCTCAAGATTTGAGACCGCACCGCCCGCAAGTCCGTCTATCACAGTCACCACGAAAAATCCGAAAGCGATTGCGATGCCGAGAATCACGTTGCGCCGTTTGCTTCTGCTTAAATTCCGTATGGATATTTTTGTAATTTCTGGTAAAGTCATTATTCTGCCCCCTTGGAAAGTGCCTTGAGAGGTGTGATTTTAAGAGCCGAGGAAACCGGGTAGATATTGCTGAGCAGGCTTCCCAGAACCGCAACCAAAATCGTGATGATTATAATCTGAGGCGTGGGGCTGAACTGCAATTCTCCGCCGCCAAGAATGACTTTCGCAATCATATTCGAATCAACCGTGATATTCAGACTGTTGAACACCGCCACAAACACAAGCGCCAGAACAGTGCCTATGATTGAAGACACAACTGTAATCAACATGGCCTCTGTGTAGAACAGCTTGCGCACAAAGGATTTTTCCGCCCCCAGAGCACGCATGGTTCCGATTTCGGAAGTACGCTCCATAACCGAAACAACCATTGTATTCATAATGATGATGAAAACGACGACCGCAAGAATAATCACCAGTATATTGAAGAGAATGTTGATGCCCTCCACAGTGTAGGTGTAGCTTCCACCGGCTTCCTTCCATCCCATTGCCCTTGCATCGAGCCCCTGTTCCTTGAAGGCTTCATTCAGTCTGCTTACGATTTCATCCGCTTCCCGTGGATTTGAAACCTTGGCCTGGACGAAATGCCATGCCCCGTTGTCGGTTCTGTTCAATTCGTCGCGCAAAGTGGTATCGCCAAGAATGTCGTTGAAATCCCGGAGTTCCGCATTTTCAAAAACATCGGTCTCATCGCTGATCATATCTCCGAAGACATCATCTTCGCCGAAAAAATCATCCTCGGAAAAATCACTCAATGAAACGGACTCCTCGCCTTCCTGCTCCATCAGCGTGCCGTAAGTCAAATCGGCAAAGGCCCGTGCAAATCCGGGCGTGCAGTAGATTGTCTGGAACATTGCGCTGTGTTCGTTTGCGGGAACATAGAATCCAACCACAGTCGCCTCGCGGATGACACCTGTTGTGTTTGCTCCCATCACAAGCACTTCATCGCCCACGTTGAGATCCTTTTTGAAGAATTTCTCGAAGCTGTCACGGATGCGCGTGTCAATAAGAAGTTCGTTTTTACCGCTTGAATAATCCAGCGCACGTCCTTCGGTTATATGCTGACCTCCGAACACGTCGAAATAAGTGTCTCCCTCACCGGAAAACATCATGAACATCGGCATATCCAAAAGACTCACGGAATCATCTTCCGTAATCTCGGACAGATCGATTTCATCCCCCTTGAATATAATGCCCATCGTGGTAATCATTTTTGTCTTCTGTGAAATGCCTTCGGTGGAATCAATAATCCTCTCCACTTCCTGAATATCGGTCAGGGCAGGCACCTGCGGAATTTCACCGGAAAATGAATTCGTGTCCACTCCGAAAATATCAATACGCCAGTTGTCGGGAGGCACAACAGAAACAACGAGATCCCCCGTGTAGTTTGCCCTGAAATCCTTTTCCAGCCCCCTGTTGACTGATTCCATAAAAGAGTTTCCGAGAATCACGATGGCGCTTCCGAAAATGATGAACAACGCCACAATCAGAGTCTTGGACTTGTGCTCTTTAAGGTTTCGAAGGGCAAGTTGCAGAATCACCCTCATCTTTTACCTTGCCTCCCCGTAAACATCGCTCCCCTGCTTGAGTTCATCGTTGGTGATTTCACCGTCCAAAAGATGCACGACATGGTTGCACATATCAACAATACGGGCATCGTGGGTGGAGAAAATGAATGTCGTCATCAGGTCCGGATCGCGGTTCAGCTGCTTCATCAGCGAAAGAATCTGCTTTGAATTGGCACTGTCCAGATTTGCGGTGGGCTCGTCAGCCAGAATCACGGGAGCCTTTGTGACAAGCGCACGCGCAATGGCAACACGCTGTCTCTGGCCTCCCGAAAGCTCAGTGGCCTTGTGGTCCTTCCATTCGGTAAGTCCAACCTTTTCTATAAGATAGTTGATCCACTCTTCCTTCTGCTTTTTTGAAAAATCGTCAACAGGACTCTTCGAGTTGGGATTCTTTGATTTCAAGAGAAGCGGAAATTCGATATTCTCGTAAACATTCAACACGGGAATCAGATTGAAGGTCTGAAAAATGAACCCCAGGTGACTGCGGCGGAGACCTGTTATCCTTTTGTCCAAAGAGCGGGGAATTGAAGTCCTCTTTTTCCTTTTTGTGTCGGAAGACGATGCCCATCTCGAATCCCTGACTTCAGCCTCAGCCAGATTCACACCCTTGTAAACATCAATGCCGTTGATGTTGATGCTGCCGGCAGACGGAATGTCGATTAGTCCAAGCATATTCAAAATGGTTGATTTACCTGAGCCGGAGGGGCCTGATATTGCGGCAAATTCGCCCTGCTCAATGGAAAAAGACGCATCCTTCACCGCAACCAGGTCCTGCTTTCCCAGCGGATATGTTTTGCGAAGATGATTAATCGTTATTACAGACATAAAGACCTCACTTCATCTTTACAGTTTCAAATCGGGGGATTTCATAAAACCAGCCCCTTTTCACGAGATGTATCCGAAACAAATCTTCTGATACGGTTTACGCACAAAATTGTATTACTGTTATAATACAATAATAAGAAATAGTCAATAGGAAGCAAAAAAAATTGCCTTATGCGGTGAAAAACATCCGAAAACCCAAGCCTTTCGGCACGGCTAAAGTCCCCAGGTAAAACCGATTCCCAAATACAAATCGTGGGCCGGCTTCACATCTTCAAACGAAAACACTCCTCCGTTTGCGAGATTCGTGAAACTGTACGCCCACGAGTAGTTATAGCCGATAGTAAAAAAAAGCTTTCCTATTATAAAGTCGAAACCACCGCCCGCATCGACATAAATCTGATAGTCGGTGTGATATTTTATTTTTATGTCGCCGAAGGGTCTGAACCATCCCCAGAAAATTCCGTTTACACCGCCGGAAAGTCCGAACGCATAAACAGCCTGCTGAGGATTGTAAACATAACCGATGCTTCCTCCCGCAAAGAAAAACTTTCCAATGCCGATGTCCACGTTTGCTTCCACCGCGTTGAGCCTCACTTTGGAAATATCGAAATCACCGAGCAATGCGTTCGTGAGTCTTGTATCAGCAGTAACAAAAAGCGCGCTTCTTCCGTGCTGTCCGGCCAGTACATCCGAGACTTTTTTCTGATTCACCTCGCGCTGCTTCTGACGGTCGCCGGCAATCAGAGAATCCGCATTGTCCTCGTCCGCCTTCTGCTCATCCTTTGTACGCACTTCAATCTCAGGCTCCCTGTGGAAAACCACGCTGTCCAAACTCTGGCTTCCGTAGGTTTTTATGACCCGCCTTGTATCGTTCCGGCAGACATCACAGGAAATTGGTACAAATCTGTATTCAGACGCACCCTTCCATTTTTGAATCTGATATGTGACGCGCAGATAAAGCAGGGGAACGGCCTGTCTGAAAAAACTGTCGCACACCTGGATATTGTTTTCGTATTCAACCTGCTGCTCTTTGTCCATCGTGGAAATATAATTGTAGCGTTTGGACATCATTTCCGAATAAGTTATGCGCAGCTCAGGTGAAAAAAGATTTGTTTGTCCCAGAATATTCGAGTAGACCTGCACGGACCAGAAGTCATTTTTTTTATTGTAGTCGGAGCCGCGCAGCATGATTGTGCCGTTCAGCGAAGTTGCAATATAAGTGTCTTCCTGCAGTTCCTCATAGGATTTTTCCAAATCAGCCTTTGCATCGGCAACACTCGCATCGTCTCCCATATCCTGCAGCATTTGAATCACCTGCTTCAGTTCCTCGATGTCGTCTATACGCTTGAGGACTTTTTCATCATCCTGAGTGACGGGAATGAATTTGTATTTGTCCATGGAAGTGTTGAATTCAGAAAGCGCGGTATCAATCAGCTCATTCATTTCTTCGCTTCTTTTTTCACGGGCCTCCACTTCCTCTTCCAGACGCCTTTCGTCCATCTCCGAAATCTGCTCAAGCTGCTCCTCAAGAGGCACAGGATTTTTAGCCGCAGACAATACAGCAGGCAGAAGCGAGAAAACACAAATCAAAAAAGTGATTTTTCTTTCCATATAATAGCATTTTACCAGAGAACCCTCATTAAGACAAGGCAACATCAGGGAGTTCCCGCTGCTCCGCATCGGTCGGGCCTTCCACCACTCGGTCCCCCTCGGTGCTCCGCACTGCGCTCCGCGCCTGGTTCCACGCCCTAACCCATCAGGCTCCCCACACTTAAAACAATCTGAACCGCCGATTTTAGCTAATTTCTTGTCCTGCAAGCAATTACCGCACTTTTCACCGAAATGGCAGCCGTGGCGGCTACCGCCGCTTTCGCTATGGATCTCTCAGCCAGCGTAAAGACTGGAGTAGACGTTGTTACCTTCGATCAGACCGGAAGATCTACTTTTAGGGGAAGTCCTGCTGACGGTATGTCAGTCAAGCATCAGGATCCGTTGGAATCAACCTTCAGCGCATTGAAAGCGAAGGCTGACGACGGGGCTACCACCGTTGCATTTTCTGTAAGCGGAGAAAGAGCCGGTGCCAATCTCAAATTCAAGAATTTGGCGACTGACGGAACTACAACAGCAGATGCATTTGTCTGGTTCAAGCCCTTCGATATGCTTAAAATCACAGCCGGAACAGGACGCGGAACCGGTCTTAACGGAAATCTCTGCGGCTGGGAATCAATTATTGCCTCTGACGATGCTGCCGGAGTTTCTGCAGAAGTGAATGTCGGACCTGTTTCTGTTACAGCCGGATTTGCAAGCGGACTTGATAAATTTACGCTTTCAACGAAGTCAACGAAAGATGATCCCGATACAGCCGGTGACAGCTCAAAGACTGAGAACACATTCAATGGTAACTTCTTTGGAAAGGTTTCTTACGGTGCAGACTTCGGAACAATTTCCGCATTCGTTGCCGGTGGTAACATGGGAGTGAAGAGCACATGGCTCGAAGCCAATATGTTCGGTTGGAACGGTGACTCAAAGCACAAGTTGGGCTTTGGACTTGGATATGACGGCACATTCGGTGGATTGAACCTTAGAGCAGATGTTGGTGCACTCATGGGCTCTAAATACATCGCAGGTAAATTTATCTACAAGGATGAAAAGGATGGAGTTGTTACATATGAAGCCGGTACTTGGCGGTCAGATGATGCTATTAAGGCTAAGCAGGACGCTGGAACCAAGGTTACAAAAGTTGGAGAAGGCCTCACATTCATCGCATTCGATGTCGGAGCAAAGTATTCAAAGGACGCTTTCACTGTGGCCGCATTCGTTCCTGTGTACATTAATATTGATGCCGACTATAATGATTTCATTACAGGAACACCTTCAGCCACAAAGGTTGGTGCGCTCCACTTTACAGATGCATCTCCCATCTTCCTTGGTACAGAGTTGAAGGTTTCCTACACTATGGGAAGCGTCACTCCTTACCTCGACGTGAAAACAACGAACTGGATGGGCAAGAAGTTTGACGGTTATTCAGAAGCAGACACTCTTCTTACAGTTAAACCTGGTATCACAGGAAAGTTTGCAGACCTGATGGACTGGGAAGCAGCTGTTGAAGTTGGAATCGGCGGAGCAAAGGGATTCACTCTCAACGTTCCTGTTACATTCTCTGTTTCATTCTAATCTAACTTGACCTGAACGGATTCCCCGGTCGGCCACCGCCGTCCGGGGATTTTTTTTTGCCCACGGGGGAAAGCGCATTTTTTCAAATTTTTCTCATTTTTTTCCGCCGTTCTTCATACAGAAATGAAAGCCGCGTCATATAATTAATATGGGACTGTCCAAAAAGTATTGTCATCCTGAATTTATTACAGCATCCATTGAATCCCGTCATGCTGAACGTGGTTGCTTGCAACCGATTTCAGCATCTATTGAACACC
>DGXM01000058.1 GCA_002396325.1 Treponema sp. UBA4232 | reverse complement strand
TGCAGTGGCGGCTGAAATTGATAAGTTAGTATAGCCAGGATCTTTATATATAAAACTTAATATGAGAAAAATAAGACTTATAACGAAAGAAAAACATAATATACCAACTGATTTATCGCTGATAAAACCTTTATATAATATTTTGACTTCAAGAAAAGTAAAAAGAATTGATGCAAAAGAGAATACTAAGAAATATATTAGATATTCAATACAAAATTTATTTAAGCAACAGGATAAAAGATTTAAACATGTAAGAGTTATTACAAAATAATTTATATATCTTTTTAAGAACTTTAATATCATCGTGTATACTATCTTCTCCAAAAGCACCCCAGTGCGGGCGTCCACACAACAAGTTTTGAAACGCCGCGGTTCCGGGATTCCGAATTAAAATGCTACGCCCGATTGAAGCCCCGCGCCAGCGTTCCGGCTTGAAGTGCCGCTTCAAGCCGGAATGGAGCGACAGCGGAAGGGCGGAAAGCGGGAAACGCATGGGTGTGCGAAAGCCGCTTGATTGGGCCTGCCGTTCAGTCGGGAATTCTAAAAAATTTCAACATTCTCCTCTGATTTCCTGCTTCGTAATTCAAAATCAGTGCCTGTGATAATGTCAAAATGTTATTATTAATTTGAAAATATCTCTTGACAGGACCCTTTTACCGTGTTATTATCAAATTAACAATAAGAGATTCAGTAAAGGGGGAAAATATGAAACTGAAGCCGATTATCAACAGTCTTTTGGAAACGGACTTGTACAAATTTTCAATGGGACAGGCCATTTACCACCAGTACCCGTCCTACAAGACCACATGGACTTTCAAATGCCGCAACAGCGATATTGTTTTCACTCGGGATATGATTGACGAAATCCGTGAGCAGATTGTGCATTACTGTACGCTGCGTTTCAAAAAGGAGGAACTGAAATATCTTCTGAGCATCGACTGGCTGCACGAGGATTACATTGACCACCTGCAGATTTGGACTCCCCGTTTCGAGGATATTGTGATTTCCGACAATGCGGACTGCGGCCTTTCAATAGAGGCTTCCGGCACCTGGCTGAACACTTCAATGTACGAAATTCCGATTCTTGCAATCGTAAACGAGGTTTATTTCCGCATGGCCTATGATTACGACGATCTTTTCGAGCAGTACAAAAGGAAGCTTGAGGAAAAGAGGGACTGGCTTGTGAACGGCACATACAATATCGGGCTGTTTTCCGAGTTCGGTCTGCGCCGCCGTCTGAGTGCAGAGGCCCAGGAGCTTGCGGTCAAGACTCTCTGCGCTGCCAACGGTCAGTACAAGGATTCAAAATGCGTGGGTACTTCAAACGTGTATCTGGCGATGAAATACAATGTGACTCCGGTGGGAACCATGGCCCATGAGTTCGTGATGTGCGTGGGACAGGGCGACCCGATGTACAATCCTGCGTATTCCAACAAACTTGCGATGGAGGCGTGGACGAAAGAGTACGGCGTTTTGAACGGAACCTATCTGACAGACACCATCGGCGATGAGACTGCGCATCTGGACATGGGTTACACTTACTCAATCTGCTTTTCCGGTGTGCGCCACGATTCAGGAGATCCGTACAAATGGGGAGACGCATGGGTTGAGCATTTCCAGAAGTTCTACGAAAAGTACCACGATGAGCGTGTGAATCCGAAGACCAAGACACTGCTTTTCAGCGACAGCCTTGATTTTGAGAGAGCGAGCGGATTGTACAAGTATTTCAAACCGAAGGCTAAAGTGGCGTTCGGAATCGGAACCTATATTGCAAATGATACCGACGTGCCTTCTTTGAACATTGTTATGAAAGTCACCGAGTGCAACAATCGTCCTGTGGCAAAACTTTCAAATGCCGTGGGAAAAACCATGTGCAAGGACGGAGAATACGTGGAGTATCTCAAGAAAACGATTGAGTGGAGGCTGAGTCATGACGAGTAACGGTAACGCACTGAAAAAGGAAGCTGTTGATTTCGTGAGGGAATATTTCGCGAAGAACGGCAACGGCGGCACCAGGGCTGTAATCGGCATTTCCGGCGGGAAGGATTCTTCCACGGTTGCGGCTTTGTGCTGCGAGGCTCTGGGAAAGGACAGAGTTGTGGGAGTCCTTATGCCGAACGGTGTGCAGAAGGATATTTCCGATTCACACAGGCTTTGCGATTTTCTGGGGATTGAAAATTACACTGTGAACATTGCCGGTGCATACGAAGGAATTTCCGAAGCCGTGAAAAGTGCAATGGGGAAAGACTCGACGCCCGACCAGTTCAACACGAACACTCCCAGCAGACTCAGGATGGCAACTCTTTACGGTGTGACGGCCATGCTTGGGAATGCCCGTGTTTCATGCAACGGAAATCTGAGCGAGAGGCTTGCGGGCTTTTTCACTTTGTGGGGCGACGGTGCGGGTGATTTTGCTCCTCTTGCATGGCTTTTCGTGAGGGAAGTTGTGGAGCTGGGACTTGCGCTCGGTCTGCCGGAAGATTTGGTCCGTAAGGCTCCGAGTGACGGAATGTGCGGAATGACCGACGAAGCAAAACTCGGCTTCACTTACGATGAACTTGAGGCTGTTGCGTTGGGAAAGGCGGATTGCGTTCCTTCTGAAAAAGCAGAGAAGATTCAGAAGAGGATTCAGGGCATCGAATGGAAAAAGAGGCTTTTGAATCTCCCCGCGTTCGTACCGTCTTTCAGAAACATCGAGAAATGGAAATAGGAGACAGTCAATATGAAGCTTTTGGTTGTTGTGGATATGCAGAATGATTTTATAGATGGAGCTCTCGGCACAAAAGAGGCCGTGGCGATTGTTCCCGCGGTTCAGAAGAAGATTGCCGAATACAGGAGCCGTGGGGACAGGGTTGTGTTCACCCGCGACACACACCAGAAAAATTATTTGAACACCCAGGAGGGAAAGAATCTTCCGGTGGAGCACTGCATCGAGGGCAGCAGGGGTTGGCAGATTTCTTCAGCTCTTGACGTTGCGGATTCCGTGGTCATCAACAAACCCACTTTCGGTTCCCTGCAGCTTGCGGAGTATGCAGCCTGTCTTCCTGAGCTTGAGGAGATTGAAGTCGTTGGACTTTGCACCGACATCTGCGTGATTTCAAATGCCCTTGTGCTTAAGGCCCGTCTTCCCGAGGTTCCGGTGAGCTGTGATTCTTCTGCCTGCGCCGGCGTTTCGCCACAGAGCCACGAGAACGCACTTTCCGCAATGAAGGCCTGCCAGATTGCGATTCGGTGACGGTGGAAAAATATGCAGGAAGATTTGAGCGAGGAGGAATTTCTCCGCGGATATGACATCACAAAATATCCACGTCCCAGTCTGACGGTAGACATTGTGACATTCGGTGTGACAGGAGAGGCCGAGCGCAACTATCGTCAGGATGAGAAAAAAACGCTTTCCCTGCTGCTCATAAAAAGAGGCGGTCATCCGTGCAGGGGAAAATGGGCGCTTCCCGGAGGATTCCTGAATATGGACGAGACCCTTGAGGAATGTGCATTCAGGGAGCTGCGGGAGGAAACAGATTTGAGGCCTGCGGCTCTGATGCCGATGGGGTCATTCAGTCAGGTGGACCGTGATCCCCGTGGACGCGTTATCTCCAGTTCGTACATTTCGATTGTTGACGAGGAAAACGTGCGTGCCCTTGCCGGAGATGATGCGGCGGAAGCGAAATGGTTCACGATTGATTTTTCCGATGCCGACAAAAACGGATGGAGAAAGCTGACTCTTAGAAATGCGGAAGAGGACATAACTCTTCATGCTGATTTGAGGGAGGAACGCACACAGTTCGGCCGCAGTAAGTATGAACTTCGTGAGGGCGGAGATTTGGCATTTGACCATGCGAAGATAATTGCGACGGCCTACGGAATCATCCGTAAAAGCGGAAACGACTTTGAGACGCTGTTTGATTTCATGCCGGAACTTTTCACTTTGAGCGGATTGCAGAAAGTGCAGGAGACTCTGCTTGGAACAACAGTTCAGGCGGCCAACTTCAGGCGGAAAGTCATGCCTCTTGTGGAGGAGACAGACAAATCCACCAGCGGAGCCGGCCACCGTCCGGCAAAATTATACCGCAGGAAAAAGATGTGAAATCTTTCAGACGGCTTTTTTGGGAATGGGCAGGAACATGCGGGTCTGTTTTTTGTATGCGGAGAAAACCTCTTCACCGACCTTCTGTTTCTGCCTGTTTTCTGCCATTGGAACGCTTATGAAAATGAACATCAGCATGTTTGCGAAGGCTCCGGCAAAGAAGTACCAGGGCATACCGCAGGAGAAGAATGAAAACAGAGCAACCAGCCACCAGATTGAGATTTCGGCAAGATAATTCGGATGACGGGCATTTTTCCAGAGCCCTTCTCTCATAAGTCCCCCGGATTTTTGAGCGCGGAAACGGTGCATCTGAATGTCGGCCACTCCCTGAAGAACGGTTGCAAGCACAATCAGCAGACAGAAGACCAAAGTCCATAAAGGCATTTCCATACCGGGGTTGGATTTCACAGCCGCGCACAGATGTATTCCGGGAAGAACACAGGCGTACACAACAAGCGTCGGAAACATGTGAATGCCCAGAAGGTTCACAGCAGGATAGAAAATGCCTGTTTTTTCCTTGAGCATTTTGTACCGCCAGTCCTGGTAGTCAAGCCCATGAAAATTGTAAATCCAGTTTGCGGTGAGTCTGACGGCCCAGCATCCCACGGCAGCGGCAAGAGCCACGGTGTGAAGAGACGCTCCACCGAAACAGAGGAGAGAAATCAGTATGACGGGCGGCTGCACACTCCAGTACGGATCGTAGACAGAGGCATTCCTGAAAATCAGCGAGAACAAAAAAACGAAGACGGTTGCAATCACGTCGGCAATCAGAATTGAAAGATAGATTCCAAATCTTTCATAAAAGCGGTTGAAAAGCCAAATCCCCAGAATCAAAGAGGCGGCATACACCAGCGCAACTACAGTCAGCCAGAAAACGCGGCTGCCATTTTTTTTCATACAAAACTCCTGCCATTCCGAATCGGAACGGTCAACGAAATTAAATCAGTTTCAACATTATCAGAAACTTCTTTCAGTGTAAAGTCCGGCGGCATTAAGGGCATTAAAACAAATTGTGTTTACTTTTTGCGTGCGTATGTATATAATGGTTATATTATAGAAGATTTTGAACTTGTAAGGGGAAGATATGAAACAGCTCATGTTGGGAAACGCCGCTGCGGCACGCGGTTTTTTTGAAGCCGGATGTGAATTCATTTCAAGTTATCCGGGAACTCCCAGTACGGAAATTACGGAAGAGGCCGCAAAATTCAAGGAAATTTACTGTGAATGGGCCCCGAACGAAAAGGTTGCCCTGGAAAGCGCCTTTGGAGCATGTCTTGCGGGGCGCAGGTCTTTCTGCGGTATGAAGCACGTGGGTCTTAATGTTGCGGCAGACCCCCTTTACACGGCAAGTTATACCGGTGTGAATGCAGGTCTTGTTGTCGGTGTGGCCGATGATCCGGGAATGCACTCCTCTCAGAACGAGCAGGACAGCCGTCATCACGCAATAGCATCAAAAATCCCCATGATAGAGCCGAGCGATTCAGATGAAGCCCGTCAGTTTGCGGCAATGGCATTTGAAATAAGCGAAAAATTCGACACGCCCGTTTTGTACAAGATGTGCACCCGTGTTGCCCACAGCCAGAGCATCGTGCAGACAGCGGAAAGAGTCGTTCCAGAGCACAAGAAATATGAAAAGAACGTGCAGAAATACGTGATGGCCCCTGCAAACGCAATCTGCCGTCATCCTTTTGTGGAACAGCGCATGAAGGACATAGAGGAATGGTCATGCACGAGCGGAATCAACCGCGTGGAAAAAGCCGCATCAGGTTCTGCATTGAGTGACGTTGGAATCATCACATCATCCACAAGTTACCAGTATGCAAAGGAAGTTCTGGGAGACGAGGCCAACATTCTGAAACTGGGAATGGTCAATCCCCTTCCCTCCAAACTGATCCGGGATTTTGCAAAGGGACTCAAAAAACTAATC
>DGXM01000092.1 GCA_002396325.1 Treponema sp. UBA4232 | reverse complement strand
GTCGGTGGTGCCCTTGAAGAAGTTCTCCCTTCTGAATACCGAATGTTTTTTCCTCATCGCAATGGCACGCTTGGTGAATGTAATCAGACGGTCGTTCGGTTTGCAGAATCCCCAGTCGAACCAGGAAATGTCGTTGTCCTGACAGTAGGCATTGTTGTTTCCCTGCTGCCCCCGCCTGAATTCATCGCCGCCCAAAATCATCGGTGTACCCTGTGAAATCATCATCGTGAGGATGTAATTCCTCATCTGCTTGTTTCGCATTCTCTCTATTGAAGGATTTTTCGTGGGACCTTCATAACCGTGATTGTAGCTCCAGTTTGAATCGGAACCGTCGCGGTTGTCCTCACCGTTTTCCTCGTTGTGCTTTCCGTTGTAGCTCACCAAATCGTTCATGGTGAATCCGTCGTGGCAGGTCACGTAATTTATGCCAACCCAAGGCTGTCTGAAACCAAACAAATCACTTGAGCCAGACATGCGGGTAGCAGCCCCCGTTGAAATATGTTCATCACCCCGCCAGAATTTTCTTATGTCGTCACGGAAACGGTCATTCCACTCGGCCCATCTGGTACCGGGGAATTCTCCCAGCTGATACGCACCGCCCGCATCCCAGGGTTCGGCAATCATCTTTGTGTTGTGCAGAATCGGATCTTCGGCAATCGCTTCAACCAGAGGAGACACCTTCATCAAAGTTCCGTCGCCCCTGCGGTTCAAAATGGAAGCCAAATCAAAACGGAAACCGTCAATGTGATACTGCATGACCCAGTAGCGCAGACAGTCGATTATAAACTGAATCACCACGGGATGATTCGTATTCACCGTATTGCCGCAACCGGAATAATTCATATAATATTCTTTGTGTGACGGAACCAGATCGTAATAAATGCTGTTGTCGAATCCACGGAAATTCAAAGTGATGCCGTGCTCATTTCCCTCGGCAGTATGATTAAACACAACGTCAAGAATCACTTCAATGCCGGCGCGGTGCATCTCCTTCACAAGACGCTTGAACTCATTCACGCATCCGCCCGGAGTTTTATCGGCAGCATAAGAGGCCTTCGGAGCAAAAAAGGAAATAGTGCTGTATCCCCAGTAATTCTTCATCCTTTCGCCGGTACGAGGATTTTCATTGGTATTTTCATATTCATCGAATTCGAATATCGGAAGCAGCTCAACAGAAGTCACCCCCAGATGCTTTAAGTATGGAATCTTCTGAATGAATCCATCGTAAGTCCCGGGATTATTCACACCGGCATTTTTTCCTGCGGTAAATCCTTTCAAATGCACTTCGTAAATCACAGCGCGCGAAAGAGGAATATTCAACGGCTCATCCCCTTCCCAATCGAAACTGCTGTCGTCAACAACCACGCATTTCGGGAATTTATAAAGATGACGCGATTCCGAAAGCTCAATGTCAGTCTTATCAACAGGAGTGCGGTAATTCGGCGGAAGATTCTTGAAAACGGAAACAGGCGTCAAAGCCTTGGCATAAGGATCAAACAAAAACTGCTTCACATTGAAACGGTGTCCAAGCTGCGGCTCAAAAGCCCCGTCAACCTGAAACAAATACAAAGCCCCCGCCCTGACTCCACGGACAAAAATATGCCATATATCACCGGAGCGGTTTTTTTTGGGATCAAATTCAAGTACAACGGCAGGATCACTGTCTTCCGAAGAATTGAAGATATTCAAAACGACCCTGGTTCCATTCCGACTGAAAACAGCGAAATTCACTCCGTCAGATTGAACGGAAGCCCCCAGCGGGAAAGGACTGCCTGAAAATGTCTGCAAAGATTCCATAGCTTGATTATACCATAGGTGCTTTTCTTTTTTCAAGTGGAAATTTACGAAATCCATAAATTTAAGATTTTTTTATAAAAACATTGTAGAAAATTATGGAAAACATCTCCAAAAACTGCCGTACAAATCAGTTCCACCCTGCCTCCTGCCGCCTAATTCAGCAGTTTGTCAAGCACCTTGTCCTTCTGCCGCCAGTTTCTATCCACTTTCACGCGCAAATCCAAATCAACACGGTACGGAAAAATCTTTCTGCAGGCCTTGATGCTCTCCACGCGGATTTCCTTTATGAGCGAAGCCCCCTTTCCAATCACGATGCCCTTCTGACTCTCCCTTTCAACGCAAATGAAAGCCCTCACCTTCAGATGATTCTGCCCCGCCATCTGCATATCCTCAATGCTCACGTAAAGCGCGTGCGGAACCTCCTGCTGCAGACGGTTGATTGCCTGTTCGCGTATAATCTCCGAAATGCGGAACTCGACTTCCTGATCCGTGTAAAATTCCTCGGGATACAAATGGGGAGCCTCGGGAGAAAGAGCATACAAAGCCTTAAGCACCTCGTTCACATTCTGGTCGGCCTTTGCACTCATCTCCACAACACGGGACTTATCGAAACCGGGAAAATACAAATCCACAAAAGCGCGGGCAGACGCAACATCCGCACGTGCATCCTCAATCTTGTTAATCGCAATCACGAGCTTCTCCGCATAAGGCAGTGCCATCTTCGCAATCAAAGCCTCTTCCTCACCGTGGTCGCGGGTAGCATCAATCACATACAAAACCGCATCACTGTCGGCAATCTGCTCGGAAGCAATCTGAGTAAGCTTCAGATTCATTTTTTTCTCGCTCAAATGCAAACCGGGAGTATCCACAAAAACCAACTGCCCGAGCGAAGTATTCACGATTCCGCGGATGGCATTTCTGGTCGTCTGTGGAATCGAAGACACTATGCTGATTTTTTCACCGCTCGCCGTATTCAAAAAAGTGGACTTACCTGCAGAAGGCCGCCCGATAATCGAAACCAACGCGGTCTTGGGTCCAACAGGAGGCAAATCAGCCGCAACATTATTTTCATTAATTTCCATATCAATATTATAGAAGAAAAGAAAACAAAAATCCAGAGATTTTTTCAAGGAGCACCACGCCTTTTCACCGTTCATCCCGAATGAGATTTTCCATGTCAAAATCAAACCCGCTTTCCAGGCTTCCGCTGGCGCTCCATTCCGCCTTGAAGCTTCGCTGTCAATTCGGAACCACTAGCGTGGGCCTTCCAATCGGGGCTGGGATTCTTCATCCGCACCACCGCAGGCCGCACAGAACTCAATCCCGGGACGATTCCTCATCCCGGGCCGTCACCGCTTACAGTTCTTTTTCAAGCTGATCCACCAAAGAGGCGAAAGTATCAAGGGCAGCCTGTACCGGTTCTGTGCTTGTCATGTCAACGCCTGCAACACGGAGGCTTTCAATCGGATAACGGGAACCGCCGCTCTTTAGGAATTTGAAGTAGTCCTCTTTTTCCTTTTCGCCGCCGCAGGTCACACGCTTTGCAAGTGCAAGGGATGCGGAAATTCCAGTGGCATACTTGTAGACGTAGAAGGCATTGTAGAAGTGCGGAATGCGGAGTCCCTCAAGGTCGCTTGATTTTTCAAAGTGCATCTCGGGACCGAAGTACAATTCCAAAAGCTCGCGGTACATTGAACGGAGTTTTTCTGTTGTAAGAGGAATTCCCTGCTCCACGCTTTCGTGGGATTTCAGTTCAAACTCTGCAAACATGGTCTGGCGGTGGAGTGTTGCAAGAATGTCGTTGGCCCTCATTGCAAGAAGATATGTGGCAAGATTTTTGTCACCCTTTTCCCTTGCGTCTTTTAAAAGATATTCAAACACAAGCTCTTCGTTGAATGTGGAGGCAACCTCTGCCTCGAAAATGGTGTACTCGTAGCACATGAACGGATTGTTGTGAACACTGTACCAGGAGTGCATTGAGTGTCCGCCCTCGTGTGCCATTGTGTACACATCGCGAAGTGTCTCCTCATCGTAGTTCAAGAGAATGTACGGATATCCCCTGTAGCAGCCCGAAGAAAATGCTCCGGAATTCTTTCCCTTGTTTTCATAGCGGTCCGCCCAACCGTGAAGAAGTCCGTTGCACAAAGTGTCCGTGTATTCTTTTCCCAAAACAGCAAGAGCCTTGCGCACAATCTCAACGGACTCCTCGTAAGTGATGCGGGTCTTTACTGATTTTACAAGCGGAACATAAACATCGTAGTGGCGAAGTTCATCAACACCAAGAGCTTTTTTCCTGAGCGAATAGAAGCGGTGAAGCGCACCAAGATTTTTGTGCACGGTGTCAATCAGATTGTGGTAGACTTCAACAGGAACCTTGTCTCCGTAAAGAGCCGCCTCTAGAGAAGAATTGTATCCTCTTGCGCGGGAATGGAACACATCGTTTGCGACCGAGCCGGCATACAAAGCTGCCAGAGTGTTTGCGTGTCCTTCATAAACTCCGTAGAATTTTCCGTAGGCTTCCTTGCGGACTTCACGGTTTTGATTTTCAAGGAAATTGCTCCAGGTGCCGTGAGTTAAAGGAAGTTCTTTTCCATCAACATGCACGGTGCCGAAGTTCATGTCAACATCATTCAAAAGACTGAATGTCGTGCTTGCGGTCTGTCCTGACTCTGACTGCAGAGCGAGAAGCTTTTCCTCTTTTTCCGAAAGAGTGTGCGGTTTTGTGTGAAGGATTTTTTTGATGTAGATTTTATAATCGGTAAAAGCAGGGTCTTCAATCCATGAATTGATTTTCTCATCGGGAATTGAAAGAAGTTCCGGTACATAAAAACTTGTTGAAGCACCGGCTTTTGTGTAGGCCATCATTGCACGGTTCACTTTATCCTGTGCCGTGGAGTCACCCTGGTCAGCCTCGTTCAAAAGGCTTGCGTAGTGATAGACATTCTCCAAAAGTTTGTCCAGTGCCTCGTCGGCATGGAGTGCTTCAAGAAGAGTTTCCTTACTTTCTCCAAGACGGCCTTTGAAAGAAGCGAGTTTTTCGGTTGCGGCGAGAACAGCCTTCAGGTCGGATTCCCATTCATCATCAGACTTATAAATTGTCGAGAGGTCCCACTTGTATTCCGCGGGAACATCTTTTCTTAAAGGTATTGTTTCTTTGCTCATACGGTTAGTGTATCACAACAAGAGATTTTTGAAAATAGGAGCGGCGGCAATTCTCCTACAAGGAAAGATTATGGCCGAAAAAACCCGAATCGGAAACAGGCTCTCCGCCTTCAATCAAATGACGCACATCTCCCATCTGCTGCATACGGAACACAACCTGCCCCGGCACTCTTTCCTCCGCTCCCAGAACGGTGACGGAAGTCGGTGCTACGAAAAAACCCTGCCACAGAACGACAGGAGATATTCCGGTAAGGTGAGAAATCATTGCAAACATAACACCAAGGTGACAGACAAAAACAATGTTTCTTTCATCAAGATTTTTCTGCTGTGCCAAAAGATGAGTGTCCACGGCAGCCTCTTCATCCGTCAAATGGGGAAGACAATTATAAACGGCAGTCCATGGATCGTGACGGGAATAATCATAAGAAGCAAGAATTTCATCAAGACCTTTGCAGACAGAATCATAACGGGTTTCGACCATCCCGCCCCTCATCGCTTTTGATTTAAGCCAGTCCTCGCGGTCAAAAAATTTCTTTTCACCGTAGAAGTCCATCGGAAGCCAGTCCCAGCAGCCTCTTTCCTGCTTTGTTTTTGGATCGGTGATTCTGCAGTCAAATTCCTTGAGCCAGGGCAATGTTTCAGGAATGACTTTGACTTTTGAAAGAAATGGTTTTGCTGTGTCCTGAGCACGTCCGTAAGGCGAAAGATACAAATCATCAATGCGCCAGTTTTCCACGCGGCGGGCAAGCAAGTCCGCTTCACGTTTTCCTTTTTCCGTCAGCGTATTATTTTTGTAATCAGGGTCGCCGTGGCGTATAAAAATCAGATGCATTTTTTCCTCCTAAAATCACTTCGGACTTTCCTTTTGTAAGATTTTTTATTCCTGCAGAAAATTCATCTTCTTCACTTTTCCATATTTCACCGCAGACATTCACGTCTGTTCCAAAATCTTCATGCAGCATTGTGATATGGAATTTCGAATAGAATCTTTTGACAGCCTCATACGCTCCGTAGTCAGCAGAAAATTTGAAAGTCGATTTCTCCACCAGTTCTTCGGTTTTACATACGGCAAGAACCGCTTTTACAGAATCACCATAAGCGCGCACAAGTCCACCTGTACCGAGCAAAGTGCCGCCGAAATATCTTGTTACCGTGACCAGTATGTTCGTGATTCCGCTTCCCTTGAGCACATCGAGCATCGGTCTTCCGGCAGTTCCAGAAGGTTCACCGTCATCGCTCATTCCATTTGTTTCGCCTTTCGGTCCCACAACAAAACAATGACACACATGA
>DGXM01000223.1 GCA_002396325.1 Treponema sp. UBA4232 | reverse complement strand
TATTGCCGGCATTTTTCGCAACCGTCTCCGCTTTACAATTTCAAAATATTGCGGTAGAATATTAACTACCGTCTGTTAGTTTAAATGGGAGAGAGAGACTCCGGACGGAGGGGATTAAAATGGCAAGAAAACTCTCAAAGGAAGAAATCATACGGGCACTGCTTGACTGTTCCTTTTACCGTTCAACCGGAGCCACAAGCCTTGCCGACATCGCAGACAAACTTGGAGTCAAAAAAGCATCCCTGTACAATCATTTCGAAAGCCGAGATGCCATAGTTTCCGGTGCGATTGAATACTGCGCCGCCTATCTCCGCACAATCACTTTCATGCCAAGCGATATCGACAGCGTTGCACAAAAATATCCGGCCGAATCAGTACTCAAAGGCATCGTGAACAGATACTTCAAAATGCACGAAAAACTTCCGCTCTTCCAAATCTACACATTCGTTGAAAGCCAGAAATATTTTTTCAAAGCGGCGGCCGACATCGTACTTGAAGAACAAAACAAAATCTACCTGCAGACGCGCACCGTGCTCCAGGCCCTCGAATCGAACAAAAAAATCCGCATAGCTCCCCAGTCAATACCTCACGCCGCACTTTGGTTCAGCAGGGGAATCACATCAACACTCAGCGACTATCTGATTCCCAAAAAACAACAGATAATGGAAAATCCAGCGACCGGTGAAGGGGAACTTTTCTCCCTCCCGTCCGACAACCGCGCATTGGAAGAAGTGGACCGCCTCATCGACAGATTCACTTTGTTTATACAACCGGAAAAGAGTTTACCAAAATTGCAACAGGAGAAACTATGACAACACTTTCAGGACTTCCAGTTGATTTCGACCATCTCTTCATCTTCTTCATTTTCTACTCCATCTTCGGGTGGGTCTGTGAAGAAATCTGGTGCACCGTTAGTTTCAAAAAAATCACAAAACGCGGCATGCTTTACGGACCTCTCTGTCCAATCTACGGATTCGGAGCCGTGTCAATTCTGTACTTTCTCGAACCGTGGCGCAACACCTGGGTCAGACTTTTCATCGCTTCGGTGCTTCTCACGAGTGCGCTTGAATATTTCACAAGCTGGCTTTTGGAAAAACTCTTCCACGCAAAATGGTGGGACTACTCCGATGAGCCGTTCAATCTTAACGGAAGATGCTGTCTTGTAAATTCCTGCGCATTCGGAGTCGGGGGGCTTGCACTTTTTCACATCATGCATCCCTTCGTTGAACGCGCCTTATACAGTCCGATTATCGCGCCTTACATTCATTACATAGCAACGGCACTTGCCGTAATCCTCACCACAGACATTCTCTTCACAATTCGCAAGCTTGTTGATTTTGCCACCACAATGGAAAAATTCAAGGCATACACCGAATCCCTACGCGAAAGATTTGAAGGTGAGGAATGGTTCAAAGGTCAGTCTTTGAAAGATATGATGGAATCCATCCTGCAAAAATCAAAAACAGACTCGCAGAAATTCAGTGTCAAATTCCTTGAGACATTGAAATCCTATCAAGGCCGCCAAAAGACCGTTGAATTCTGGCTCAATAAATTCCCGTCACTTTCAAGCAAAGAATACGAAAAGACTTTGGAGCATTTCAAAAACATCCTGAAAGAATCCTGGAATGAACAGAAAGAACTCATCAGAAAGAAAAAGGAAACACGTGGAAAAAAATCAGCAGCATCTGAAGCAAATGGTCCGACAATAGAAAAAACATCCGACGAAAAAGGAGGAATCTAATATGAAAACAATCATCACAATAAGCCGTGAATACGGAAGCGGCGGACACACCATCGGGAAACTTCTTTCGGAAAAGTTGAATATTCCATTCTACGACAAGGAACTGATTGACATGACGGCACAGGAGTCGGGGCTTTCACCTGATTTCATCAAGACAAATGAACAAAGCATTTCATCAGCGTGGCTCTACAATCTTATGCTGGGTTCATGCTGCACAGCCCCTGCGTCCACGGGAGTCACTTCTGGCATCGGGGGCCGCACGAATCTTCCGCTTGTGGATCAGGTGTTCAATGCACAAAGACAGGTCATAATCAATCTTGCGGAAAAAGGCCCCTGCGTTATCGTCGGAAGATGCTCCGACTACATTCTCCGTCACAGTGGAACGATTCCCCGAGATAAACTCCTGAACGTTTTCATTTACGCCCCGATTGAAGACAAAGTGAAGCGTGCGGTAGAACAAAAAGGGCTTGACCCCGCAACCGCAGAAAAAGAAATCAGGCAGATAGACAAACGACGCGCGAACCACTACAACACATTCACAGAGCGCACATGGGGAAACCGCGAGCACTACGACCTCCTCATCAACAGTTCACTCCTCGGACTTGAAAGGACAGCAGACATGCTCGCAAAGATTGTAAGAGAATCCTAATATTTGATTCTTACACTTTGTATTCTGCGGGCCGACTGGTCTTCAACAATATAGACCACCCCCGCAGATTTGTACACCGCCCCCACCGACGGAAGTTCATCGAATTTCTCCAAAAGCCATCCGCCGAGAGTATTGTAGACTTCACTTTCCAAATTCAGTTTCAGCACATCATTCAAATCATCCAGCTTCATATCTCCGGGCACAATGAATTCCCTTGTTCCAATCACCTTCACTCTTTTTTCCGGCGGAACTTCGCTCGCACCGTATTCATCCGTAATACGCCCGAACACTGCGCGCAAAATGTCATCCATCGTCACGATTCCCGCAGTCTCCCCGTATTCATTCACGACCACCGCGAAATTCGATTTTTCCTTTTTGAACATTCTGAGCAAATCAACAGCAGACACGGACTCCGGAATAAAATGCACGCGCCCCATACAGATGCGCACAAAATCACGGCTCCGTCTGATTTCAGGCAGCGCAAAAAGCACAGACTTGTAATGAAGCACTCCCACGACTTTTTCAGGATCGCCGTCAATCACCGGAAGACGAGAATATCCTGACTGCGCAAAAGCATCAACAACTTCCGACTCTGTATTGGAAATGTCCACATATTTCACGAGAGACCTGTGCCTCATTATATCCTTGGCCTGCAGATCCGAAAATTCAAATATGCGGTCGAGCATCTCTTTTTCATCAGCCTCAATGGTTCCCTCGCTTTTTCCAACGGCAAGCAGAGTTTTAAATTCCTCTTCGGTCACAACAGGGTTTTTCTTTTTCACAACCACGCGGTCAAAGAAATCCAGAAACTGTGAAAAGCGGTCAAACAGCCAAACAATCGGAAAGAATATTTTCTGAATCACAACAATCGCTGGTGCCACACGCAAGGTCAACCGGGGCGCTTTCACGGCGGCAAAAGTTTTCGGAATTATCTCACTGAAAATTATGACAAGCACACTAATCACGGCGGTTCCGCAGGACACAGCGGCAGGTCCGAAAACCTCAATCACAAAAGCAGTGGTCATTGAAGAAAGAAGAGTGGTCACAAGATTTGTTCCAATCAATACAGTGGATATCAAAGAATCCAAATGATGCCGCAGATTGTAAACTTTCTTCGCATTGTGAAGTCCGTCTTTCACCATCTGCCGGGCGGTAATTCGAGAAAGAGATGTAAACGCGGTTTCAGAAGACGCAAAAAAAGCACCGCAAAAGAGAAGCGCAATTTCAGCAGCAAGAGAAAGCAAAATATAAAGCGTTTTATTCATCCGCTTCCTCCGAGTTCAATTTCTGTATGTGCACTTTCGCAACTCTTTTGTCGTCCATTTTAACCACGCTGAATATGTAGCCGTCTTTTTCGATTGACTCCCCCACAGCAGGAATATGCTCGAGCACTTCGGAAATCAAACCTCCGATTGTCTCACAATATTCCGACTCAAGAGAAGTGCCAAGCTGCTCATTCAAATCGACAAGACGGGCCTGACCTTCTATTTCAGAATGATCCTTGTTTCGTATCACTACTTCCACATGGCGGGCATAAGGTTTGTATTCGTCTGCAATCGGGCCGAAAATCTCGCGGGCAATATCTTCACTTGTAAGAACTCCGTCGGTGCCCGAATACTCATCTATCACCACCGCCATACTCTGATGGTTTTCTTCGAGCATCTGCTGAATCCCCGACATTTTTTTTGTCTCAAGAATAAACAGCGGAGGCCGCATCACTTTCTGCAGCGAAAAATTGGAACTGTCGCTCTTGTAAAAAAGCAGGTCCTTTATGTAAAGAATTCCCACAATGTCGTCAATGTCGTCTTTATAAACAGGAAAACGCGATATCCGGTATTTTTCCGAAAGGCTGATGACATCCTCATAACTTGCAGTCACAGGGATTGCCTTTATGTCTTTGCGCGGAGTCATTATGTCGTGTGCGGCAAGGTCGGTGAATTTAAAGACACGGTGCATCATCGTCTTTTCGTTCTTACGAATTACACCCTGTTCAGTCCCCACATCGATGAATGTTTTAATCTCCTCTTCGGTAAACGAAACTTTTTTTTCCTTCGTGTCGATTTTGAAGGCACCGAGCACGAATCTGGAGACTCCCGTAAACACGAATACAAGAGGAGCAAGCATCACTTCCAGCACGGAAATGAATCCCGAAAAGAAAAATGCAATCGGCTCAGGATGATGAGTTGCCACAGTCTTCGGGGTGATTTCTCCGAAAACCAAAAGCACAACAGTCGCAGTAAAAGTCGCAATTCCAATTCCCGCGCTGCCGAAAAGATCCACTGCAATATAAGCGAGAATCGAAGAAATGATTATGTTTACAATATTGTTTCCAACAAGCAAAGTGTTGATAAGACGCTCTTTGTCATTCAAAAGACGCCACACACGCATTGCCCGTTTGTTTTTTTGATTTTTCAAAAAACGGACTCTCAATCTGTTCAGAGAAAGAAATGCACTTTCAGTCGCAGAAAAAATCATTGAAAGCAAAATGCAGATTCCTGCCGACAAAAGGAGAATCCATCGTGTTTGAGAAGAATCCAGATTCCCGCCCATTACTCCAGTTCCGTATTTGAGCCGTACAGTGAAGAATTCTCTTGATATGATTTCATACTTTCGACCATTTTTATTGTCTCACTAATGTCACCGGCGTGTTCATTTTTCGGATCCGCGTCATAGGACTTCTGCAAAAGCCCGAGCATTTTTTCATAGTCCGTGCTTCCGACCAGAGGATAAAGATATGCCGCATAGTAATACGCTTCGAATTTCTGCGCTCTGTCGAGATGCCCTTTTTCCGCAACATCAACAAAACGCTGAGCCGCCTCATCAACTGATTCAGGATTCAACATAAGATACACATCGTCAAAAGTCGTCTGAAGTTCGTATTTTCCAAGAAGCCCCGTCACATTATCAGTGTCAATTTCAAGCACCTGCCTGCACAGAGGAATCAAGGGTCTGCGATAATTCTCATCGGTTGATTCGTACAGCACATCAATGGCACGCACCCGGTCAACACCGGAACTGCGGCCCACATCGGAAATCAATTTTGAAATCGACTCCGAGCCGGCCAACTGATTTTCCAGTGCTGAAATCAATTCTTCTGAAGATTTGTATTTTTCCTCCCACGGAAGATGTGAAAGATAATATCCTTCCGGCGAAAGCAGGAAAAGCGAAATCTCATCTTCCACATTGAAGTCAAGAACTATTTTGGACTGCTCCTCATAAACGGCATTTATTTCTTCTTCTGTTTTTTTGTCATCAGCTTCGGGAACCAAATTCACATGGAGCAACGAAACCTTCTTTCCTGCGTAGGAAAGAAATTCCTTTGAATTCAAAACCGTGTTTTTAAAATCCACCGATGCTTCAGAACCAGAATCGACATACATAAATATCGGTCTTTCTTTTTTTATTGCATAATCCTGTGCAGAAGAAAACGAGGAATTCCATTTTCCCTTGCACGAAGAAAATGCAAAAAGAGGAAGAATAATCAGCAATGCAAACAGTCTAAGTCTTTTCATCACAATTCCATCAGTTAAAATATGAAACACCGGCGGCAAAAATATTCTGGCAGGAGCTTTCAATTTCACTCTGCACCGGGAAGCCCGCAATGTTTTTTATCAGGTTCTCGTCGCATCCGTTTTTACCCATGCCCATCGTTCTTTCGCTGTGTCCCATCTTTCCGAGCACGTGACCGTCAGGGCTTGTGAGACCTTCGATTGCGTACATGCTTCCGTTGGGATTGTCCGGCTCATCCATTGTGGGTGCGACACCATTGTCCGTGAGTTTCACATACTGCGTGAACACCTGTCCGTTTTCGAACAGTTTCTTTGCAAGTGCTTCGTCAACAATGATGCGGCCTTCACCATGACTCACCGGAACAAGATGGCAGACCGGCTTCAAGACAGATTCATTCATTGCCCAGGGACTTGTCGCGCTCACAACCCTCGTTCTCGACACACGGCTGATGTGACGACCGATTGTGTTGAATGTAAGAGTCGGCATATCCGCACCGGGATCACGGATTTCACCGAACGGAACAAGACCGGTCTTAATCAATGCCTGGAATCCGTTGCAGATACCGAGCACAAGTCCATCGCGTTTTTTAAGCAAATCCATAATCGCATCTGCAATCCGTTTTTCGCGGATGACGTTTGCAATGTATTTTCCGGAA
>DGXM01000062.1:5100-19702 GCA_002396325.1 Treponema sp. UBA4232 | reverse complement strand
TCCCCGGACTCAAAATCGGTCTTCCTCGACATCAGGACGTCGACCCCGTTCACGGAGTACGACATCGAGATGCAGCGGGCCGGCTCAAGGGAGATTCCCAGGCGCGCAAGGTACTACCAGTCGGTCATGGACATAGACTTCCTCGACCCGAGCATGAACTACATCGAGCTGAAGGAGAACGTCGTGCTCTTCATCTGCCTCACCGACATATTCGGCAGGGGGCTTCCCGTCTACACGTTCTCGAACACATGCAGCGAGGCCCCCGGCCTCCCCCTGAACGACGGAACGAAAAAGGTCTTTTACATAGCCGAGAATTATGATAAAATAAGCGAGGAGGAGGCGAGGAGCTTTATGGCACTGGTCAAAACGGGAAACCCCAGCAGCGCATACACGAAGAGGATTGCGGAGATAGTGGAGAAGTACAAGAACTACCCCCGCATGAAGCGCGAGTATCTCGACGCAATGCAGAGCGAGTCGATCACCGCAATGGAAATGGAGGAGGCCCGCCAGCAGGCCCTGGCCGAAGGTCACGCAGAAGGTCTTGCGAAAGGCCATGCCGAAGGACTCGCAGAAGGTCGTGCGGAAGGACACGCCGAAGGCCATGCCGAAGGACTCGCGGAAGGTCGTGCGGAAGGACACGCCGAAGGCCATGCCGAAGGACTCGCGGAAGGTCGTGCAGAAGGCCACGCGAAGGGCCTGAAAGAGGGGGAGAGACAGAATGCTCTGGAAACCGCGCGGAAAATGACGGCGGAAAACTGCGAAAGATCCCTCATTCTGAAGGTGACCGGAATCACGGAGGAGGATCTGGACTCCCTGTCATAATTCAGGCGGCATAATGCAGAACCCTCTGCCGGGGAAAGACAGAGGGGCATTGTTTTATCAATAAACATATAGATTTTCAAGACGTTCGGCTACAACGGATTCGAGGGCGCTCTGGGAAAGAATCCTCTGTAAATGCTCAAGTTGTGCCGGTGAAAAGTATACGTATGTTTTCGGTGAAAATTCACTGGGATCACTTGTAGCTCTTGTGGACGGAATACGCAGAAGCAGATAAGCTTTTCTGTTTTCAATCACAGGGTTCAGTGTTATGTCACAGTTTTCGCAACCTATTGTTTCGTTGACTGCTCCCCACCAGAAAGAACACTTTCCTGTCCAATAGGCATTTTTGCTTGATGGAGTTTCATTTTTCAGCATGCCGCTTTCTGCCTCTTTCTCAAAACGTTCTGCAGCTGCAAAAATGGCATCGCGATGTTGCTTTGTAAGAATAAGACAGACTGTATTTATACCCGAACGCCACCTGAGTTCCACTGTGTTTTTCCGAGGTACAAGATGGACTTTCGTAATTTCCTTTGGTTTCATTGCACCAAAACTTTTTACAGTAACATAGATTGGATCCAGCATCACAGGTTCTAGGTCTCCAAGATAGTCTTCCGTCGGTTCGGGACGCTGAATACCAAGGGATGTGCTTTCATAATCATACTCGGCAGCTTCTTGTGAAGTTTTTTTCGAATTGGATGCACAGGCACACATTGATGCACAAATGGCAATTCCAAGTGCAAATGGAATGATTCCGGTTGTTTTCATAAAGATTTCTCCTGTTCTGCTATGAAAAGAATAAAACACCCCCATGCACAGGATATTATCGCCAGGGGTAAAAAAAAAGAACAGACGGACATTTCTGTCCGCCTGTTTTCCAGTGATTAAACTGTCGGCATGGAGCCTCTATTACAGAGCAATCTTTGCGCTCACGTTGAGAGTTCCGGCTTTCTTGGCACCATCGGCAGTGTCAAGAAGGTTGCGTGACTGATACCAGAAAGAGAATGTTGTGTTGCTGATAAGACCTGAAATATCAATGCCGGCCTTCAAGTTAAGAAGACCATATGCTGACATATTGTTATTGTCTTTTACGCCACCGTTGTCTGTGTTGGCATCAAACAATTTCTTATTCTGATCCAACATACTTGGATAGGCAAGAGAAGCTTTGTTTGCAAAGCGGGCACCAACCTGAGGTGTAACGGTGATTCCGTCGGAAACCTTAAGGTCATATTTCACGCCGCCAATAACAGCAACACCGAACTCTGCGCCTTCTATAAACGGAATATCCATCTGTGAAATAAGACCGGCTGTCAGGTTTGGTACAATTGTTCCAGTGTACAGTGAAGGAATCAAAGTCAAGTATGTCAACTTGTTTGTAGTGCTGTTTGTCAGAGGCAACTTGAAGTTGAAGCTCAGACCGGGTGTGACTTTCTTTGCACCATCATTGTCAAGATAGTAAACTCCGGCATTTGCATCTGCTGATTCGCCCCATCCCAAGAGAACGCCACCGGCAAGAGTATTCTCGTCAGAAGTCGCAGGATCAAGAGTTGCCGCTCCGGTATATCCCACAACAGGCTTCAAATAGAATGTGTCGCTGAGGGACAGCTTGTAGCCGACACTTGCAGCCCAGGCCATTTTCTTTTCCTTGAAAGCCACTGAAGCACCAACCTTTCCGAAAAGTCCGGGGAGGAATGTGTTGCCACTGAGCAACTGAGCCTCAAATGCCAGACCATAATCATTGTTGTAGAAATCTTCGTCTCCGGCTTTTGAACGGAAGTCCAAGTCGAACTGAAGGTTCTGATTTGCATATCCGGCAACAATTCCCTGAGTCTTGTTTTCTCCGACATTCGCAAGATATTTTGAGTTATCATTATCATTTGAGCGGATGGCTGAGTCGAGCTTGAGTTCTCCAACCTGTGTATCGCCGCTCATTATTCCAACATAAGCACCGAATATGTGAATCTTGGCATGGTCGATGGCAAGCGAGACAGCGCTTGATCTGGAACCGTTCTCAGCACTTTTCACATTATCGTAATTCACCCACTGGTTATTCCACCAACTTGCGTTTCCTGCTTTCAGCTGCAAGTCACCCCAGATGCCCTCACCTTCAGTTGCTTTGTCACCGGCATTGAGCATGTTAATCTTAAATGTAATGGCGGTATCATTCTTGAAACCTGTACCACCATCGTCCAAGTCAACACCCCAAACAACCGAGGAGTTGCCAGTGAATGTTGTAATGTTCGTATTCACGGTAGGCTCGTCAGCAAATACGATGCCAGCCGCCACGGCTGCCATTTCGGTGGAAAATGCGGTAATTGTTTGCAGGACAAGAAATTAGCAAAAATCAACGGTTCAGATTGTTTTAAGTGTGGGGAGCCTGACGGGTTAGGGCGTGGAACCAGGCGCGGAGCGCAGTGCGGAGCACCGAGGGGGACCGAGTGGTGGAAGGCCCGACCGATGCGGAGCAGCGGGAACCCCCTGATTGATAAAATCGACTTTATCTTCTATAATATATTCTGCATTTTGTCGAATTGGAGGTGTCGATATGGCAAAGAAAAAACGGAAGCCGGATTTTTCCAAACCAAAGCCTGTGAAAACTGAAGAAGATGTGCAGGTGGTTTCGGCACTGAGTGAGTCGCAGGAGTCGGTGGAGAAGCGGGCAGATGAAGGGGAAGACGGTGTAAAAAGCATACGAAAGACCGAGAAGCAGAAATTTTTCCCCGACCAGAGTTATTTCAATCTTCCGTTGATTGTGATTGCGGGACGGCCGAATGTCGGAAAGTCCACTTTGTTTAATGCACTCACCCATACCAAGCGCGCGATTACCGATCCCACTCCGGGCGTTACGAGGGATCCTGTTGAGGGCACCTGTTTTCTTGACGGAAAGCCTGTTCATCTGATGGACACCGGCGGCTACAAGCTGACCAGGGATTTGCACAGCCGGGAAAGCGAGATGGACGACCTTGTTGTGGAAAAGACCGTGGAAATGCTTGACCGTGCCGACCGTATTTTGCTTTTGCTCGATGCCACTGAAATCACTGCGGAAGACGAGGAGCTTATTCTGCATCTGAGGCCCTATTCCAAAAAGCTGATTGCGGCGGTGAACAAGACCGAGGGCGGAAAAAACGAGGCTCTTGCATACAATTATATGAAATTCGGATTTGAGCACATCACTCTCATTTCGGCGGAACACGGAGACAATCTGGATGTGCTGGAAAAGGAGATGGTGAAGGGCCTGGATTTCAGCCGCGTTACGGAAGGGAGCGACACGGAACGGCCCATCCGCATTGCGATTCTTGGAAAGCCGAATACGGGAAAGTCCACTTTGAGCAATGCATTGACTCATACGAAGGCCAGCATTGTGAGTGATTACGCAGGCACAACCCGCGATGTGGTGGAAGGAAGTTTCCGTCACAACGGCAGGGACATTCAGATTCTGGACACTGCGGGAATCAGGCGCAAGAAGAAAGTGACCGAGGATGTTGAGTACTATTCCGTGAACCGTGCCATCAAGACGCTCGACGAATGTGACATTATGTTCCTGATGATTGACGCGAAAGAGGGACTTACCGAACAGGACAAGAAAATCACCTCACTGGCTTACGAAAGAGGACGGGGCATAATCTTTGTTCTGAACAAATGGGACACTATGGAAGACCAGAGCACAAAGGCGGAGAAAAAGGCGTTCGACTATATCCGCACGATGTTCGGACAGATGCAGTGGGCTCCGATTGTGACTTTGAGCGCGAAAAACTGCGACGGGCTGAAAAACCTGATGAACACTGCGCTTTCTGTTTTCGATCAGCTTACACGCAAGGTTGAAACCGCCGCATTGAATCTTGCCTTGAACGACTGGCTTGCAAAATATCCGCCGCCTGCAACGAAGGCGATTCATTTCAAAGTGCGCTACATTACTCAGACCAGCGTGAATCCGGTGAACTTTCTGATTTTTGCGACAAGGCCTGAAAATGTGCCCGGAAGTTATTTGACTTACCTGAAGAACCGTGTGCGCGAGGATTTGGGATTCGATCAGATTCCCGTGCAGATTGAGATGAAGGCAAGCCGTCAGAAGTGGCAGGACAGGGAGCGTTAGGATTTGGCAGGATTTTCAATCGGAGAGGTTGAGCTGCTTACAGGTGTGAAATCCCACATTCTGCGTTACTGGGAAGAGGTGACGCCGGCTTTGCTGCCGCAGAAGGATATGGGAGGGCACCGTATTTACACTCAGCGCGAGGTTGACATTATCAGGCGCTTGAAATATCTCATTTATACAAGGGGATTCACAGCAGAGGGGGCCGGCAGACAGATTGTGAGGGAGGGAGAAAAGATGGATGTGCACGCAGAGGCTCTTACCGCAATCAGGAGATGCAGGGCGAATTTAAACGAGGCTTATGTGGCTTTGAAGAAAAAGCGTGAAGCGAAACGGAATCCCGGAATACAGGAAAAGGCTGATGAAAAAAACTGACACAGACGGCGAACTCAAGTGGTATGAAAAAAAAGCCGGACGCAGAATGAACTTCTCCGGAGCCGTATGCAAAGATGACGGAAAAAAGGCCAAAGGCGGAAAGAGGGCTGATACCAAATCTGAATACAAGGCCGGGTGCAAATATGAGCGCAAAAATGAAGGCTCTGCCGGTGGAAATTCCGCTGAAGGGAAGGATTTCCATAAAAAAGTCCGTGGAACGGAAAAAAAATCTTTCCGAGTGCAAAAGGATTTTGTGGCTGCCCGGCAGGTGGATTTTCTGCTTGACGCAGGTTCCGTTCCCTCCGATGCAAAAAAGATTCTTGCTGATTTCAGGGACATAATCGGTGCGACTCATCCTCTCAATTCAAAGCAGCGTGCTGATTTGCCGCGGCAGATTCTGGAACTGAGCCACACGCTTACGGATGAACGCGCTGAACGAAGACTCGGCTATATGAACAGGCCTCAGACGCTTTCCGCATACACGCATTATTATTTGTGGTGGAATCTCGTGCGCCTGACCCGTCTTTTCTCAAATCTTCCGTCTTCCTTTTTTGAATTTCCTGACGGTACCGTCTGTCTTGATGTGGGAAGCGGACCTCTTACCGTGCCGATTGCACTGTTCCTTTCAAGGCCCGAGTTGAGAAAAAAGAAACTCCGCTGGTATTGCATGGACATTTCTCCGCAGGCACTTTCGATCGGCGAAAATCTGCTTATGACCGTGGCCGCGCGTCTTGAATGTGAAAGCTGGGAGGTTGTGCGCGTGAAGGGAGGATTCGGAACCCCCGTGAAGGAAAAGGTTTCGTTTGTGACCTGTGCGAATGTGTTCAATGAAGTGGGAGAGGAAAGCAATATGCCTCCGGATTATCTTGCCAAGAAATACTGTGAGAAAATCCTTTCGTATATAATGGAGGAAAAGCCTTCGGAAAACGGTGCCGGTGATTTTAGGAAAGTGCTTTTGATTGAGCCGGGTATTCCTTCGTCCGCACGTCTTTTGAGTCTTATGCGGGATGCCATGATTCGCCGTGGTTTTTCTCCGGTCTCTCCGTGCCCTCATGCCGCACAGTGCCCGATGGATGGAAAACGCGGCGGTAAATGGTGCAATTTCGCTTTCGGCACTCAGGATGCTCCTGCCGCGTTGAAGAAACTTTCCGAATCCGCACGTCTTCCGAAAGAGAGGGCTGTGCTTTCATTTGTGGCCCTTACAGCGGCGAAAAAATCAGAAGATGCGGGGGAGCTTTCGTTCCGCGTGGCAAGCGATCCGATACATCTTCCGGGCTCCCGCACAGGATATTATGCCTGTTCTGAAATCGGGCTTCTGCTTGTGGTTACGGAAGACTCTCTTCGTTCAGGGGAATGTCTTTCCATCCCCCGTCCTGAAAAAAAGCTTTCTGTGGATGAAAAATCCGGAGCCTTTGTAGTGGAACTTTAGTGTCCCCAAGGACAGCCTAACGCTTGAAGAGACTCAGAATCTTTCCGAAGAATGATTTGATTGTGACCACAAAAGATGCGCCCGCCGTGATTGTTCCGATGGAGCTTCCGATTGTAGTGAGCACGAGAATGAGCAATACGCGCAGGATTTTGTTTTTATAGAATCCCTTGAGCGAAGTTGCGTCGGTCTGCATGTTTTCCATGTCTTCCACTTTCGGTTTGCACACGAAGGCCTGCACAATGCCGGAGACGATTCCGACACCTATGAACGGACACAGCGATGTGATTGGAGCGGAAATGAATGCCGTGAGTATAGTCACCGGATGGCCTGCGGCAAGCAACGCACCGATGGCGGCGGGAATCGAATTCCAGACAATCCATCTGCCGAGCATATCCATTCCAATCTCTTTGCCGCCGAAAACAAATCCCAGGACAATCAGTGCCACAATGAGGGCCGGTATGAGCCATGCCGCGATTTTCGACCCGAGGGATTTTTCGGGCACCACGTCGATGTCGGAACAGTCGGGGGATTCTTCGCCGGATGCAAGTTTTTCAAGATGAGCCTCAACTCCGGGAAGATGTCCTGCTCCGAGGACTGCAAGAACGGAGTCTCCGGGGCACTGCCAGATGCGGCTTGCAAGATAGCGGTCTCTTTCGTCTATGAGCACCTGCTTCACTTTCGGCATGTAATCTGAAAGTTCCGCCATCATCGAATCCATTTCAGACTGCCGCTTGAGTTTTTCAATTTCCTCGGGGGATGTTTCTTCCTTCGAGAAGGCGCTTACAATCAGCGAGGACATAAGCTGGCATTTTCCCCAGAAGGAGTTCACGGCCCATGCCCTGCGGAGGGTTGTTGCAATCGGACGGTCAACCATAACCTGCGGGATGTTCAGTTCACGTGCGGTTTCGATGGCGGCCACCATTTCGTCTCCGGGTTTTACTCCCGCGCTCTGCCCCATCCTTTTCTGGTACCCCGCAAGAACAATGTTTGCGAGCATCAGAAATCCCTGCTTGTTTTTAAGGACTTTGATTATGTCCATTTTGCGCCATGATTCCGAATCTTCCAGACTTGCAAGACGCTTTTCGTCAAGTTCGATGGCCACCGCCCCGGGTTTTCTTTCCGTGATGGCAGCCTTTACTTCCTTTATGCTTTCGGCGGACACATGGGCTGTGCCCACGAGCGTGATTGTCCTGCCGTTGAGTTTCAACTCTCTCTGAGTGGCGGAAAGGGGAGCCTGTGCTTCAGACTCTTCGTTAATCGTCATTTTGTTACTCCAACGCTCCATTCAGCAATCCTGTATTCGAAGAACATAGGACTGTTGAGCTTAACCACCTCCATAAAATACTTGTTGGAGGCTTCTTTTCCGCCTATCATATCATATAAAAGACCGAGATAGAAGTACATTTTGCCTTTTTGATTGGTATTTTGCAGTGCGGAGATTTTCTGGGCGAGCGGCATTTCACCTGCAAGGTCGTGGTAGACTCTGAGCATGGCGTAGTCGATTGTGGAGCGGTCGAGTTTGCGCAGTACGCTGTCGCTGAATTTCTTTGCGTTGAGTTTGTCTCCTTCCATATAATAGCAATATGTAATCATCAGCGGGTAGGAGATGTTTTTGCTGTTCTGCTCGTAGCATTTCGTGAAGGCTTCGCGGGCTTTTTTCCACTGCTGCTCGTGCAATGCAAGGATTCCGATGCTTTCGTAGGCATAATAGTAGTCGGGATTCGTCTTAATCACCATCATGTAGTCGTTGAGTGCGTCAGAGAACATGTCCTGCTCGTCGTAAAGACCTGCGCGGTATGCGTATGCGAGGAAGTAGTCCGGCTCAAGGGAGATTGCGGTGGTCCAGGCCTGTTCCGCATTGGTGTAGTGGCCCATGTTTCTTTCATACATTCCGTAATCCATAATGTAGTCGTAGTTCTTGTCGTCGCGGACTACAGCTTCAAGTGCATAGTTGCTGGCGGTCTTGTATTCTTCGTGTGCGGCGGCGAGTTTGCCAAGGTAGGAATAGGCGGGGGCATAGTCGGGGTCGATTTCAAGAATCTTCTTGAATGTGGCTTCCGCCTTGTTGTCGTCTTCAAGATAATAGGAAGTCTGTCCCACTCCGAAAAGTGCGTCCATATTGTTTGCATCGCGCACAAGGGCCTTCTGATAGTACAGGCGTGACTGTTTGTATGCCTTTTTGCTGAACTGCTGCTGGGCAAGTGCGATGTTTGCATCGGTGTTGTACGGGTCGATTGCAATCAGGGCCTTTATGTATTTGTTCCATTCGCTGGTGTTTCTCTGGGCCTTTGCGATTGTGGCGGCGAGAGAAAGCACCTCTGTGTCCTTGTCGTCCTTGGAAAGCAGGGACGTGCAGATTTTTTTTGCATCGTTGTAGCTTCCCGTGCTTACCAGAAGTGATGCTTTTATGACCAGAAGATCTGTATCGTCGGCGAATTCCTCGGGAATGTCTCTGTAAAGGTCGATTGCGGCCTGTATTCCCTTTGAGCTGAGCTCACTCTGCAAATCCTCCAGAAAATCCTGTTTTGAGAAGGTCTGTTCCGGTGTGATGCTGTCTGGAAGAAGCGCTGTGGTGCGGTCCATCCCTGACGCAGCTGAAACTGCGGTTCCTGCGAAAAGTAAGAGTCCTGCCGAGCAGATTGCGATTTTTTTGAGCAAAGATTTCATGATTTCCCTCAATTAAGCGTATTTTCCTCTATTATTAGAGGCATTTTATATCATATTCACTTGCTTTTTCTAGCCGTAAAAGATAAAATAAGCAAAATGCGTAAACATCCGATTAAAAAGATTGTAGGACTGACAGCCCTTTACGCCGCTCTTATTGTCGGCATTTTTGTATTGCAATTTAAGACCGAATCCGTGTTGAACCGTGTTTTCGGTGATCTGCACGTTTCTTTTGCTCAGACACAGGCAGACGGGGCAGGCATGAAGCTTAAGAATCAGTTTCAGGCTGCATACCGCGGCATAACCGTGTCCGCATCGGAAAATTTTCCCGTACAGGTGTTCAGTGCCGATGATGCACAGAATGTCAGGAATCTTACGCTGGAGTCATTCACGGAAACTCCGTCTTCCATTGAACTTCATTTTGACGACGGAAGCACCATCGCATTTTCGGTAGGGGGTGAAGGTGTTGAGAACCAGCTTGCCATCACCGCTTCTCCCGCAAATGAAGATGACATCATCACCGTGCCGTATAAAACCTCCTCGAGCTACACGGTGGAAGAACTCGGGGCCAACAGAATGATTCTGAGCACCAAGGACCAGATGTCCGCTCTTACGGCACCCGCAATGGATGCGGAAAGGCTCACGTTTGCCGCCGGAAACAATCTTGCGCTTTATGGTGACTATGATCCGGCCAAGCACTTTGAATTCGTGGCGGTTTCCGGTCTTCCCATGACGGATTCCATGACTTACAATACAACACTTAAACAGTTCAGGGACACCTTGGTTACGCGCTTTGCACAGCAGGCTTCTTCGGCAACGGCAGACAGTCTTACCGAGAGCGAAGTGGTTGCATACGTGGCGGAAATGGCCGGGCGCAATATGTACAACGAGGCAATCGACACGGTTCCCGATTCATTCAAGAAGGGAAACAGGCGCACTTATGTCTCGGCACCTTTCTTTGATACGCTGGTTGCAATGGACCGCAGCCTGAATATGGAAACCGAACGCATGGCCTCAATGGTCAATACAGCCCTTTCATCAAAAAATCCGGACATTTTCACGATGGAAGGAATCGGCGACTACATTCTGCGCGAGAAGAATACCAGCGTCATTGCTTCCCTTTTGCAGTTCCCCGGCAGGATGGAGGAATTCACTCCTTCCGTGGCACAGGCTTCCGGGCTCATGTCTCTTTATGCCAAGCTTTACCGGTCCGACGGCTCTCTGGCCGGTCCTCTTGAGCCTCTCATGGAAAAGTGCATTTCCGTAATTGGGGAAAATGCCAAGCTTGAAAACGGCGAGCTTGTGATTACCGAAGGTGACATGATTCTTTCCACCGAGCAGTACACGGTTACCGGAACGGCTCTCATCGCCTTGGGTGGCATCATGCAGCATCCCGAATACGCGGAGGCGGGACGTCTTCTTGTGAACAAACAGCTTTCCTCTATGGACTCTCTTTCTCTTCAGACTCTCGCAAATCTGTATCCTGTGCTTGTGGAGGAGAACACATTCTATCCGCACACCAAGATTTTGGGATACTACGGCACGAAGCCTGTGTGGGCATGGACCTGCGCCAGGGATATTTCATACCGCATCATGGGAGAGGACATCGTCAACATCAACATAGACTTCCCGCAGAATTACACGCATTATGTGATTTTCAAGGGAGTGCCGACTTTCCACGCCCGTATCGAAATCCAGCAGCTTATGTTCCGCACTGATCCGAGCTTCGAAATCTACAATTCCTCCGGTTACGTTTATCACAGCGAAGACGAGACATTCTTCCTGAAGTCAAGACACAAGTCTCAGAACGAGCTTATCCGCCTGTGGTGCGACCATGCCACGAACTTCACTCAAAAGTAGTTTTCAGGATTTGGCCTGTACGTGTGTTGTGTGGGTTTCGTGGGTTGCGATTCCTGCGGCTTTTGTGAAAATCCTTTCTATATATTTGGCTTCACTTTCTGTGAGTGCCGAGCGGGAAAGGATTGTGCGCCAGAATTTTTCCATATCGTCACGGCCCGTCACGCTGAAAAATCCTATCTTTTGGAGACTGTCTGCTATCACATTGACTGCACCGTCAATTCTTTCAAGGGAGACAGGTGTGCTTCCTGAAAATTTGCTTCCAGAAACGCGGAACATGTGGTAGGACATAATCTGCACGGCATGACTCAGATTCAGTGAGGCAAATTCCTCGCTTGAAGGGATTGTCACGCCCATCGTGCACTCGTCAATCTCTTCGTCCGTAAGCCCGGTACGTTCATTTCCGAACACAAGGGCCACTTTTCCGCCTGCATCGGTAATATCAGAGGCATTCGAGGCACATTCCTCCGGCAGAAGCAGTTTCCCCCTTTTCTTTCCTCTGCGTCTGGTGGTTCCGGCTGCAATCGTGCAGTCAGCGGTGGCTTCGGTAATCGAGCTGCAGAAAACGGCTTTTTCCCAGATGGGGGCCGAATGAATCGCAAGCACACGCACTTTTTCGTCGTCAATGGACTCTTTTTCACCCACAATGCGCAGAGTGTGCAATCCGTTGTTGGCCATGGCCCTGCAGACGGCACCAACGTTGCGGCTCTCCTCGGGTCTGCACAAAACAATCACAATATTATCAAGATTCATGCCGAAAATATACATCTTTTTTCGGAAATATGCTATAATCTTTCCATGCAGGAAATCTTCAGAGGAAAAAATGCACTGATTATAGGGGGAACCGGCGGAATCGGACTGCCCGTTGCGGAAAAACTCAAGGATTTGGGAGCGGTGGTCACGGTTGCAGGCAGAACCCGTCCCCCGGAAGACAGCGGACTTCTGTGGTGCGGCGTGGATTTCCTTCGCGACGGAGATGTTGCGGCCCGGATTGAAGGGGAGCTTTCGAAAGCAATCGCTCTTGCCGACATTCTGGTGGTGACTTACGGGCCTTTTTTGCAGAAACCACTGCATGAAACCACTGCGGAAGACTGGCTTTATCTGGCCGCTCACGACTATGCACTTCCCGGAATTGCGGTGAGCACGGCTCTCCCCGGAATGATGGCACGCGGATTTGGCCGCATACTGCTTTTCGGCGGCACACGGACAATGGATATAAATGCCTACCGCACAAACGCAGCCTACGCAGGGGCCAAAACGGGAATATCTGTTATCATAAAATCCGTTTCTGCCGAATATGGAAGATATGGTATAATCTGTAATGGCATTTGCCCTGGTTTTACACGGAATGCACCGGAAAAAAAGTACGAAATCCCACCGGAAACCGTTGCAGACCATGCCGTGACACTGCTTTCCAGTCCAGAACTGAATGGTGTTCTGCTGAATGTTGACGGCGGATGGCAGCCCTCCAAATCATAAAAAAGAAGAGATTTTGGGGATTTAGATTTGACTAATAATAGGAATTAGTGTAGTATATATGTTATACTTATGCTTTTCGCTTAACGTGTGCAAGCTGTTTTCTGGAATCCCAGTCAAGACAGCCGGAGGAGTATGAATAACGAATTTGTTCCAGGTTTTGACGACGATAAAGATGATAGCCTCAAAATTCAGCTTGACAAAGTTGCTGAAGTTGATGGCTGCCTGATGGTGATTTTGAACGGATATATCGACACTTACAACTCTGTCTATTTTCATAAGCAGATTGGAAAAGTCGTAAGTGCCGGATTCGTAAACCTTATATTCAATTGTGCAAGTCTCAATTATGTATCTTCAACGGGAATCGGTTCTTTCACAGCCTTCCTGAAACTTGTAAAGCCGAAGGGCGGTGATATAGTTCTTTTGAACATCCAGCCGAAGGTGTATGAAGTGTTCCAGCTTTTGGGATTCAGCCAGTTCTTTAATATCAAAGAATCAATGGCCGATGCGACTGACTTTTTCAAGCGCGGCACCCCCACGGAGAGCACTGTGTTCCCGAAGGTGTTCAACTGCCCGGTATGCTCAAGGCGTTTGAAAGCAACAAAGAGCGGACGTTTCCGCTGTTCAGACTGCAAATCGATACTTGCCATAGACCAGCAGGGTCATGTCTTCCTGGGCTGACCCTTTCAGAGTAAATCAAAGAGCCTGGATTTGAGAAAATCCGGGCTTTTTTTTTGAGAGTGCCGGAGTCAAATTTCAGTTTTGCGCGTCATTTTCAAGATCGGTCAGTTCCCGGCGGAATTTTTCGATGTTCGGCAGTTTTCGTTCGGCGGCTATGGAAATCTCTTCTTCGGCGCGGGTGAAATCCTTCAGCCTTCCGTAGCAGATGGCAAGGTCGGCGTGCACAATGGCGGGACGGTCGTTTATGTCCAGTGATTTTTCGAGCATTGCCGCGGCATCTTCAATCCTGCCCTGACTCAGATACAGTGCTCCAAGGCTTGCATAGGCATCCGAACTTCCGCTGTCTGCATCGAGGGCCTGTTTGAAAAAATCCTCTGCCGTCTTGTCGTCTTTCTTCAGGCGGTAAATGAGGCCCATGTTCAGAAGATTTTCCGCATCCCGTCTTGTTTCAAGCACTTTGCCGCGCCATTCGAGAGCACCGTCCCAGTCTTCCTGCTGAGAACGGCAGTTTGCAATCATAATGTAAATGTCTTCGGGGGGATAGGAACATTCCACGGTAAGGGCCATTTTGAATGCGTTTTCCGCCGAAGTGAATTCCCTGCGCTGGAAATAAGCGGCCCCCTGCTGCACGGCAATGTCGCCTTTTTCGAGACAAGAGCAGAAGATGAGCGAAGTCAGAATCAGCAGAACGGGAAAAATCCGCAGGCCCTTCATCTCTACTCCAATGAAAACTGCCTGAGGATTTTGTGCAAAAGCATATACATGGTCTGGGCTTCCTGAGGATCGAGCTTCACGCATGTGACCATCCGGGAGGGAATGGAAAGTGCTTCATCCTTGAGTTTCTCACCTTCCGGAGTAATTGCAATCAGGACATTGCGCTCGTCTTTCTTCATTCTCTCTCTTGTGATATATCCCTTTGCCTCGAGTTTTTTCAAAAGGGGGGTGAGTGTACCGCTGTCGAGAAAAAGGGATTCACCCAACTCCTTTACGTTCACGGATTTTTTCTCCCAAAGCACCATCATTGCAATGTACTGTGTGTAAGTCAAATCCAGCTTGTCCAGGAACGGTTTGTATCTTTTGATGATTTCTTTCGAACAGGCATACAATGGAAAACAGAGCTGATTTTTGAGTTTTAAGCAGTCGTATTTTTCATCTTCCATTGCATATTTCTCCTTAAGAAGCGGTTTGGTCTTTAATCACCAACACTCGACGCA
>DGXM01000062.1:0-4950 GCA_002396325.1 Treponema sp. UBA4232 | reverse complement strand
GAACCCTCCGCACGAATAAATGTGCGGGCATCTCAAAAAACTGTCTCTGGCGGCGGCTGAATTACCATCGGCAAATCCTGGAATGTTGACGAATCTCAAGGCCTTGAGACAGAAGGACATAAAATACCGCATTTGCCTTGTAAATTCCAACGGAGCTTCAAGAATATCTCACCGGCGGCGAAACTGCCTCTTAATCCACAGCGCAGGCATCCTGCTGAAACTGATGTTTTTAGAGACTCCCCGTATATAAAATTAGATTATACACCATTTATTAAATCAGAGCAAGCCCGCAATCTTTTCATCGATTTTGGCGGGAGTGTCGGTGGGAGCGAATCTTTCCACTACATTTCCCTGGCGGTCAACAAGAAATTTGGTGAAATTCCATTTGATGCTGCTTCCGATTAAGCCTTTCTTCTTTTCTTTCAGGAATTTGTAAAGCGGATCGGCATTTTCACCGTTCACTTCGATTTTGTTCAGCTGCGGGAAAGTCGTGTGATATTTTAGCGTGCAGAACTGCGTGATTTCTTCGTTCGAGCCGGGAGCCTGTTTGCCGAACTGATTGCAGGGGAAATCCAGAATTTCGAGTCCCTTGTCGTGGTATTTCCGGTAAAGCGCTTCGAGTCCCTCGTACTGGGGAGTGAATCCGCAGCCTGTGGCAGTGTTCACAATGAGCATCACTTTTCCGCTGAATGATTTGAGCGGCACGTCGTTTCCTTTTCCGTCTTTAACGGTGAAATCATAAATCTGAGCCATATAACGCCTCCATATCTGATTTGTATAATTTAATTGTACACAATCTAATAGAATCTGTCAATCCTTTTTCCGAAAAATATTTTTTAATGATGGAAAATAATGGGATTCTATGGTAATATCGGAACTATGAACAGTATTTGGTATAAATCTCCGGCAAAAAACTGGAATGAAGCTCTGCCGGTTGGAAATGGAAGACTTGGCGCAATGGTCTACGGAAATCCGGGACACGAAATCATCCAATTGAACGAAGAGTCTATCTGGTCGGGTGTGTACAGAAACAGAAACAACGGAAGCTGCAGAAAATCCCTTTCGAAAATTCGTGAACTCATTTCACAGGGGCACATTCAGGAAGCTCAGGAACTCGCATTCGAAACAATGACGGGAACGCCTTCGCAGCAGACTGTTTATCAGACGGCAGGAGAACTGCACATTGATTACTACACTGCAGAAAGCGTGGGCTTGGAAGGTCCTCTTCCCGACCGCCGCGATGCATTTGGAACTGTTTCGGCATACAAACGCGAATTGGATTTGGAAACCGCCATTGTCACCACGACTTTTTCAACCGAAAGCACCGTGCCAAGCACTGCCATTTTCTCGCGCAATTCACGGGGAAGCACCATCACATACACAAGGGAGGTTTTTGCCTCGGCACCTGCAGACGTGCTCGTAATCCGGGTGACGGCCTCCACTCCGAAGAGTGTTTTTTTCCGTGCTTATCTTGACAGGGGAAATTTCGCAGGCAGAAGCTACGCACTCCGCGAGGATACAATCGCTCTTCAGGACAGACACGGCATTCCTTTCTGCGCAATGGTCACTGCTGTTCCCTCGGGTGGCACTGTCGAGACAAAGGGAAATATGCTTGTGGTCGAGGGTGCCGACGAAGTGACTCTTTACGTTGACATACAGACGGCATACAGAATCAGGGGATACGAGAGAAAAGGCGGAAACATTCTGCGGACTCAGCGTGGACTTGTCACCTGGTGTGCCGATGAAGTGCTCAGAAAATTGTGTTTTGCCTCGAGCGGAGTGTATGAAAATCTGCGTACCGCCCACATTGAGGATTATGAGCAGTTGTATAGAAGAGTTTCGCTCTCTTTGTGCCCGGAAAGTACAGGAGCCGAGTCATCTGTTCCAACGGATATTCTTCTTTCGATGCATCCTGAAAGCCCGGCCCTTGCGCAGTTGTATTGGAACTATTCCCGCTATCTTCTGATTTCCTGCAGCCGTTCTCCGGGAACTCTCCCTGCGAATTTACAGGGCATCTGGAACAGGGATATGGATCCGCCGTGGGGTTCAAAATACACAATCAACATCAACACTGAAATGAATTACTGGCCTGCCTCGATTTGCGGACTCGAGGAATGTGAGCTTCCTTTGTTTGCCCTTTTGAAAAAAGCCGCCCGCAACGGAAAAAGGACTGCACGCGAGATGTACGGATGCTACGGATATGTGGCCCATCATAATCTGGACATCTGGGGAGACACCGCACCGCAGGATATGTGGATTCCCGGCACATACTGGGTTCTGGGAGCCGCCTGGCTTGCAACGCATGTGAGGGAGCATTACGAGTATACGCTTGACAAAAAATTCCTCCGCCGCAATTACAAGCTCTTGAAAGGAGCCTGCGATTTCTTTGCCGATTTTTTGGTGCCCTCCGCAGACGGAAAGCATCTTGTCGTTTCCCCGTCGGTCTCGCCCGAAAACAGCTACCGCCTCCCGTCCGGAGAAAAGGGAAGTCTCTGTGCCGGATGCGATATGGACAACCGGATTTTGGAGCATCTGTTTGCCGCAACCCTTCAGTCCGCACGTGATTTGGAAAAAAACGAAACCGATCCCGACATACAGAAGTTTCAGGAAATCCTTTCAAAGATAGAGGGGCCTGTAATCACGAAGGATGGCACAATCCGCGAGTGGCCTGTTGAGTGCGAGGAAGTGGAGCCCGGACACCGCCATATGAGTCATCTCTATGGACTTTTCCCCGGGCATACAATCAGCGTGAGCCGGACCCCCGAGCTTGCGAAAGCCGCCGCCGCCACAATAGAAAAACGGCTCGCAAACGGAGGAGGCCACACCGGATGGTCACAGGCATGGATTATGAACTTCAGGGCAAGTCTGCATCAGTCGAAGGAGGCCTACGAATCCCTGGTTTCACTTTTCAAGAATTCCACACTGCCGAATCTTTTCGACAATCATCCTCCGTTCCAAATTGACGGAAACTTCGGTGCCCTTGCTGCAATCACAAGGATGATAGCCCAGAGTGAAATGATTGAGGATTGTGTCTACGTGGATATTCTGCCGGCCCTTCCTGAAAAATGGAGAAGCGGGTCCCTGCATGGAGTGTGCCTGAAGGGAAACCTGAGGATGGATCTTGCGTGGGAAAACGGCGGACTCAAATCTGCGTGTCTGTATGCACTTCCCGGAACCAACTTTACGGATTCTGTGGTTGTCCGCTACAGGGGGCGTGAATATGCGGCTCCACTGACAGACGGAAAGCTCGATGTGCTGAACATTCTGCCTGCGACAATCTGATTGTGTTTCACTCGTTTGGAGAAATGCGGCCCCAGAGGATGAGTTTTTCTTTTATAAGCGCGCTCACTTTCTCTCCGGCCTGCTCCATTCCCATATCCTTGAGTTTTTCAACCATCTTTTCCCAAGAGGAATCAAAATCCTCTTCTTTTCCAATTATACATTCCACAAGAGATTTGTAGGTGTATTCATCGGCGGCTGAAACGAGGATGTTCACGTCGGCTGGAAGATTGTATTGCCAGATTTGCCCGTGCTCAGGTTTTGGAAGTTCGTCCGGCTGCGGAAAAAGATCCGTCCACATTGTTGCTCCGTATGCGGATAAAGTCTCCCGTTCAACAGGCAGATAATTTTCAACGATTCTCTCTCGTGAATTGCGTGTGATCCAGTCTCCGTTTTTGTCCACTGCACCGGAACCTCGTTCGGGGAACGGGTAAACCCACTGACCGACTCCCGTGTTTTTTTGATACTGCGGATCCGTGTCGATTTTTTCCTGTTCTTCAGGAGGTATCGTGCGCTTTCCGTTTTTTACAACGTAGTTTACGCCTTCGATTCCCCAGTTGGTCAAAATCTGGGCTTCTTCGGAACACATCCAGTTCATAAATTGAAATGCAAGCTCCACGTTTTTGCACTGCTTTGAAATGCTGATTCCCCATCCTCCTGAATAGCCGTAGTCGGTGAGCGACGGGTCCTTGTATTCCGGAGACGCCACGATGGGAAGATACGCATAGGTCCTGTCGTCCAGACTTTCTGCCGCAAGAACTTTCTGAGGGTCTTTAAGCTGCCAGTCAGGACTTGCCGTGCCCAGTACACGGCCCGAGATGAGTTTTGAAGTCCACACAGCCTCATCCTGCGTGAATGATTCAGGATCCAGGAGACCCTCGTTGTAAAGACGGTTCAGCCATTTGTAGAAAAGCTTCATCTCCGGCACAAGGAATTTGTAAACGGCTTTGTGGGTTTTTCTGTCGACAATCCACTGTCCGTCATCGGGGTAGCCGATTACATAGTTTCCGGGATTGGAAAGTCCCACGTACCAGTGCCAGTCATCTGTGACGATTGAAAATCCTATGGTGGGCATGTCGTTGAAAGTCGGATGCTTTTTTATATATGCTTTCAATGCCGCTTCAAAATCGTCAAGTGTCGTAAGCCGCGGATACCCCAGTTCTTTTAAAACCGCATGCTGAATCTGCAGAATGCCGGCCGTTTCGGTTACAGCCTTTTTCACTTCGTAGGTGCCGAATGTGTAGATGTGTCCGTCGCTGTGTCTCAGATGCACAAGCTGGTCTCCGTACATGGCCTTCATATTGTATCCGTATTTTTCAATCAGATTCACGTGTTCGCCTGTCGGGGAAATCCAGTCGTCAAGAGCGACAAGCGCATCTGCATCGATGAGTTTTGAAATCTCGCTTTTTGCATAAATGAGGTCGCAGTATTTTCCCGAGTCAATCATTGTGGGAATGTCCTGCATGTTCGAGGCTTTCGGCGGCACAAGCTCCAGTGTGACTCCTGTTTTCCGGGTGATTTCTTTTGCCACGGGGTCGTTGAAAAGAGTGTAGCCATCCATGTCTGCACTGTAGAAGGTGAATGTGACGGGATTGAATTCTGAAAGCTCATTTTCCTGCACTTGTTTTCCGCACGAAATAAAGAAAAGCGGAAGTGCGCACAATGCAGCGG
>DGXM01000154.1 GCA_002396325.1 Treponema sp. UBA4232 | reverse complement strand
TCCTATCCGTTGTGCAGAGTGACTTCGCCGGAGTGGAGTTCTGCTTCGGTGCCGTCGCTCTTTTTCACAAGGAGGCCTGCACTGCCTGAAATGCCTGTCACCGTTGCACTGTATGAACTGCGGGTGCTGCCTGCAAGCGGTGTGACGGTAACTGTGCTTCCAATCAGCATGGAGCGTCTCCTGTATTCTTCAATGATGTCTTCCTTTGTGTCCAGGATGCGCAGCAGCTGGCCTGTGCAATATGCCACAAGTTTTGCGCGTGTGAATGAAGCTTCCGAGCCGTCTGTGATTCCTGCCGCCGATGCCCTTAGTGCGGCGGGGAGTCCTTCGGAGGAAATGTTGATTCCGATTCCGATTACGAGCGCATCAATTTTTCCTGTTGCGGGAGAAACGTGACCTTCAGCGAGAATGCCCGAAATCTTTTTTCCGTTGATGAAAATGTCGTTCACCCATTTGATTTGTGTTTTCGTGCGGCACAAGGCTTCGACTGCCCGGCAGATTGCCACTGCCGCAGACGCTGTGTAAAGGGCGGGGTTGAAATCTTCGGTTTCAGGAACCAATGCAATTGAAAAATAGACTCCGCTTTTTTTTGGTGAATAGAATGTGCGTTTCACCCGTCCACGGCCGGCACTTTGCTCTTCGGCGGCAACAAGGATTTTTTCTTTAGAGGGGCCGTCTTTTTCTATGCGGCGCAAAAGCTCTGTGTTTGTTGAATCAATCAGCGGATAGGAAAAAATATTTTCCCTCCCGAAATCCTTTGAGGAAAAACCGGCTTTGGTGAATTCCTCCCAAATGGCAGATTGAGAAAATGCATCGTCTTCCATAATAATCAGTCTTCCGTAAGCCGGGCTTTATCTGCTTTGTTTTCCGAGTGTGGAAAAATCTTCCGCAGGAGATGAAAAAACAATCCCGCTTCCCGGTGTGGAAAGACATTCCAATCCTTGAATCGCTTTGATTACTCCGTCTTTTTTTTCATGAGGCACTACAATCATAAGCATTTCTTTTTCGGGAACAATGTGCATTCCAAAGAAACGTGCATCATCCTCTTTGGCGGTTCCACGTGCGTTGATTACGGTTCCTCCTCCGGCTCCCGCTTTACGTGCTGCTGCCATTGCGTCGTCGGCAAATCCTCTGTTCACGATTATCGTAATCAAGTCTTCTTGAGTCGTAGTTTTTGTGTTCATGTCTTTTTCTCCTGCGTTATCTGCAAGTGCTCCTGTTTTCAAAAACGAGTCTGCCTGTATTGTGAAGATGCATCCCAAGTGAGGATTTTCACGTGATGCTGCCTGTCTTATTGCCTGTTTTATTTTTTCCGTCTGCTGGTCTTCGGAAAGAATGTACACCACGTCTTTTGCGCTTTCAATTCCGAGTGCCGCTGCAATTGCGTTCGGACTTATGCCTCTTCCGCGGAGAACAGTGCCCCCGGTGCTGCCTGCCTGAGTTGCCGCCAGCGTGACCAAATCCGCTTTTCCGTGAGAAACAATTGTGATTATAAGCGAATAACTCATTTTTCTTCTCCTGTTTTACAACGCAAACTTGAAAGGATAAAAGTCCGATGTTATTTCAGTGGGATTTTCTCTTGCTTTCCTTTCATTTTTTTTGCGCTTTTTAGTTTGAAGATGATTCCCAAAATCTGTATGGCGATTAACGGAGTCATTGCCACGAGTGCGATTACACCGAATGCGTTTTCTGAGTTTCCTCCTGTGGAGGCCGCAACTCCGAGTGTGAACGAAAGAATGAATGTGCTTGTCATCGGGCCGCTTGCGACTCCCCCTGAATCAAATGCAATTCCTGTGAAAAGCGGAGGGCAGAAGAGCGTGAGTAAAAGTGCGATGGCGTATCCGGGGAGAAGAAGACACCAAAGGCTGAAGTTGAAAAAAATGCGGGCCATGCTGAGCGCAATGGAAAGGGCCACTCCAAGTGAAAGTGCCGTGAGTATCACGTTGCGTTTTATGTTGCCGGAAGATTCCTGTTCCACTTGTTCGGTAAGCACCCAGACTGCGGGTTCCGCACAGACAACCACAGCCCCGAAGATTGCACCGATTATGATTAAAAGCACAATCCATTTTGCCGAGCCTGTAAATGCCAAGGCACCGAGTGTTTTTCCAAGTTCTTCTCCTGCCGGCATGAATCCTCCGTGGGTTCCTGTTAAAAAAATCACAAGGCCTACGAAACTGTAGAACAATCCCAGAATCATACGGCGCAACTGCCCGCGCGGCATTTTCAAAAGGAAAATCTGGAAGACTGCGAAAAGAATTACAAGCGGAAGAAGCGCGATTGTGACTTCGCGGATTGTGTCGGGAAGAAGCTCTGCGAAGATGCCGAGTCCCCAGGCTTTGTCCCTTAACGGCACGCCTTCGTGAACAAGTGCGTCCACTGCGATTTCCTCCGCCACTGTGACAGCTTCCGAGACGGTTTCTTTCTTTGCGTGGATTATGCCGTAAATGCAGACCGCCGCGACAGGGCCGATTGATGCAATGCCTGTGAGTCCGAAAGATGTGTCGTTTGATGAAGAATCTTTTCGCCCCGGGCCTCGTGAGCGGACAGATGCGACTCCCATGCCGAGCGCCATTATGAAGGGAACCGTCATTGGTCCTGTGGTGGCTCCTCCTGCATCGAAAGCAATGCCTTGAAATCCTTTGGGACTTAAGAATGCAAGTGCGAAAAGGGCGGTGTAGAGCAGAATCAACATTGTGCGGAGATTCCAGGAAAGCACCGAGCGCAAAAGGCCGAGCATTACGAAGAGGCCCACTCCAACGGCTATCATTATGATGAGAGTCCATTTTCCCACGGACGGAGACACGGATTTTATCTGGTCTGCAAGCACCTGCACGTCGGGTTCTGCGATAGTCACGATGAAGCCTATAAAAAATGCGGCGGAAAGCAAAAGCGGAAGATTTCGTTTTGCAGTGAGTGCGGCCCCGCCTCTTTCCCCTATCGGAAGTATTCCAATGTCAACACCGAGCAGGAAAATCGTGAGGCCTAGAATCAGCAAAAGTCCTCCGAAAACAAATCTCACCATAGTGACGGAACTAAGCGGTGCAATGGTAAATCCCAGAATTAAAACAATGGCCATAATCGGAAGAACCGAAAAGGCAGTTTCCTTCAACTTTGTGGTCAGGTTCATGTTTTTTTGTGCAGATCCTTTGTTGTGAATTTTTTAAGTGCACGTCTGAAAATAGGGTTTCAGCAATGCACTTTTATGTTTAGTTTTTGTAGCAGTTCCAACCGCTTGCAGTGATTCCGTCAACCCATTTCTTTGCGTACATTTTTGCGCCCTCAAGATCGTGGTCGCGGTAATTGCCGCATTCTTTTTCGGTTGCGGCGGGAATCGGCTTGTCCCATACTGCGACTTTTTTGAGCACGTTCAAAAGATGCTCTGCGATGTAGGCTTCGTCAACATCTCCCCAGACGGTGAAGTAAAATCCTGTGCGGCATCCCATCGGACTGAAATCGATTACGCCCGGCATTTCGTCACGGATGTATTCTGCGGTAAGGTGTTCCAGCGTATGAATCGCTCCGGTCGGCATAAACTCTTTGTTCGGCTGGCAGAAGCGGATGTCGAATTTACTCACCACATCTCCCTTTTCTCCCTGCTTCTTTGAGGCGAGGCGCACGAAGGGGGCTGTGACTTTTGTGTGGTCCAGATTGAAACTGTCCACATTGTATTTTTTTTCTGATTCACTCATGGAATCCTCCTGAAATTTTTGTGCCATTATCTTTTTTCACGCCGGAACGCTTTGTTCAGTTTGTCGCTCAGATTGTTGAAATCCTCTTCGGACTGGATGCTGAATTGCTGCATGATTTCCGTGTCGCCCTGGAAATATCCCGCCGAGCCGTCCTGATCGTGGGCCAGCAAATCTGCCATATAAATGATGCTTGCAAGTTTTTTCTGTTCATCGGGAGCTTCGTTGGGTTCGTGATGATACCGGATTACATTTGAAATTACCGGAGGGAAATTCCATTTTTCGGCGATTTTCGCACCTATTTCACTGTGGTTCACTCCTGCCATCATTCTTTCGAAGAGGCCCGGGCTTATGCCGTAATTTTCGCAGAGTTCACCGACTTTCTCCATGATGGTGGGATGTGCTGTCTCGAAAATGATTTTTCCCATGTCGTGAAGAAGACCGCACACGTAGCTGTCATCGATTATGGCTCGCTCGGATGGTCCGCGGCAGAAGCTGCGCGCAAGATTGTATGAGTAGAAGGCCACGCGGTATGCATGGTCCCAGAGTGTCTTGACTTTTTCCTCATCTTCATCGCCCAGGGATTTCATGGAACCGATTGAGAAGAGAAGATTTTTGATTCCGCGCAGTCCGGCAAGTTTGACTGCTTCCGCGATTGACTGACAGGGAGTTGCAAGTGCGAATGCGGCAGAGTTTACGAGCTTCAGAAGTTCTGCGGTGAGAGAAACATCGTTCGAAATCTTCATGGCAATGTCGCTCATCTTGCTGTTCGGATCGTTTATGACCCTGTTGATTTCCGTGATGTTTTCCGGGAATTCGGGAAGTCCGTTTATGAGAGCCACGAATTTTTCTGAAAGGGTGGCCATATCCGACTTCATCTTTTCGCTGAACGGAAGAATCAGGCGTGTGATTGTTTCACCGTTGTCGCACAGCACCTGGTAGTTTTCTTCTGTAAGTCCAACTTTTTTGAGGACCAGAATCATAATCACAAGACCGAGACCTGCACCCTCCGAATCATCAAGAAGCTGGGCAAGTCCTTCCTCTACGGAATTGTACTGCTGCGCTCTGGTGATTTTGTCGTGAATCCGTTTGTATTCAATGTAGGCAAGTTCCGCTTTGTTTCGGACTTCGATTTTTATTTTGTTGTTGCGGGTCTGCATTATCGTCTTTATGTACAGACCCTTGGACTTCTGCTTTTCAAGATAGTAGTTTATGTTGGTGATTGTGTCCATCTTGAAAGTCTTCATGCCTTCGTCATAGTCTGCTTTTTTGGTGATGTCGAGACCTTTTTCTTCGAAATAGATGCGTTTTGTGTTGGCCTTTTTGCCGTTGTTGACCAGTTCCTTCAGACAGTAGGAAAGGCTTTCGACCATCTGATCCTGTTTCACTTCCGTAAGAAAGACTTTGAGCACATCAGCCATATAGTCTTCCATTTCGTGAGGAAGTGTGTAAGTGGTGATTGTCAGCGGAATGCCGGACTGGATAGCTTCACGTACCTTTGCAATGTCAACTTCAATTCTTTTCGCATCTGCCATATTTTTTTCCTTAATCCTTTCGGATTGTTTTCCAAGTCGAGTTGGAACCACTTTTTCTTCCATAAAAGGGTGACTCTAAAAAAAAGTTTTTAGAGATGCCTTGATATGATAACACACTTTTGCTTTAATTAAAAGTGCCTATATCCTTTTTGCGGATGGAATCAGTCCATGCCTGCATTAAAATACCGAATGCAACTCCCACGTTCAAGGAGGCCTTGAGTCCGGTCATCGGAATTGTCACTATTCCCGCCGTGGCTCTTTTCAATGCCTCGGGACTTACTCCCAGTTCTTCCGAGCCGATTATCACGATGCCCTTTTCCGGAAAGTCGAAATCTTCCAGAGGAGTGCCTCCCGTTTCAAGTGCGAAAACAGGGGTGTCTCCGGGGAGTTCGTCCAGCGAAAGACGGGTGTATCCCATGGTTTCGATGCAGCCCATTCCGCTTCTTACAGCCTTTGCCTGTGACGGGTCGGTGCATTGAGGGGAAATGTAGACTTTTTCACAACCCATTGCCTCGGCGGTGCGGAAAATCGAGCCAAGATTGAACGGAGCCCTTATGTCTTCCGCGTAAACACAGACTCCGGGGAAGAAATCCCTTGATTCCGTGCTGCCGTTGCCTTTATGCGGTGCAATGACCAAATCCCATTCGGCTGGAAACGTGCCGATTATGGAAAGAAGTGCGTTGCGCGCCGTGTTGCAGACCCTGCGTTCGTCGAATTCCGGGTCTGAAAGCATTTTTTTCAATTCACAGGCTGTGCTTTCAGGAAGTTTCGGGTCTTGAAGCACAATCTCGGTGACGGCTTTTGTGTATTCTCTGCGGGTCATGCGGGTAAAGTTGTATGCCGTGCCCGGTTCCGCTATGCCTGCAATGTCTCTTTCCAACTCTCCGAAAGTGAGTGCCAGTTTGCGCCTTTTTTGTCCAGCGGCTAGTTGGAACAGTTTTTCCGGCGCAATCATTTAGAATGCCTGCTTGATGATGTCGAACAAATCATCACTGGTCATGCTTCTCTGCAATGTGTTGATGAGGTCTGTTTCGTTTGCATCTTCTGCTGAAAGGGCAAGCTGGTCTATTGTAACGTTCAAATCCTTGAGACGTGCGGGAAGATTCGCTTTTGCGATGTGCTGTCTCACATATTCTGCGAGTGCATTCACCGCCTCGTCATCGTTTGAGTCAAGGGGGGATGCCCTGAGGATTCTGGCAAGACGCGCCACTCTGTCTTTACGGAATTTAGCCGCATCTTCGATGATGTACGGGAAAAGAATCGCGGTTGTGAGGGATCTGGTGATTTTGAAGCGGGAGTTTACACACATTGAAATAAGCGAGCCTGCACCGATTGAGCTTGAGGCCGCTGCCAATGAAGCCATGCATCCTGCCTGACTGTAGAGAACTTCCTGCGGTGTGGTGATTGTGAGAGTGGGGGAGCCGTCTATTGCATAGCTCAAAAGCTCCACGGATTTTTCTGCAATCATATCGCTGAAGAATGTGGCTTTCTGACTCAGGTAGGCTTCGGTTGCGATGCACAGGGTGTCCATTGCCATTGATGCCATCTGGTTTTCGGTGAGGGTGACGGTCATGTTCGGGTCAAAAAGCGCGAGTTTGCAGAGACCGTTGTTTCCCTTCAGAAGACGGACTTTTGAAGAACGTGCGTCCACAATCGGTGTGCGGTCAGTGAAGATGAAGCAGTCCCGGATTGTTGTTGGAAGTACAATCAATGGAAGCGGGGCCGTGGATGGTGTTGCTCCGTCTATGAAGTCGTAGATTTCGTGGCTTTCGTGGTAGAGCGTTGCAACGGCTTTTCCGACGTTCAGGGCCTTCGAACCACCTACTGCGATGATTCCGTGGATGTGCGCCTGGCGTGCGAGTGTGAGAGCCGTGGTGATTACCTGTGTATCTGCCGCGGATGTGATTTCCTCGAATGTGAAGAAGTCGATCTTTCGGTCTTCAAGTGATTTCGTGACTTTTTCTGCATTGCCAACCTGTTTCAGAATCGGGTCGATTATCACCATGAATTTGCTGCCGTAATCCTTTATGTACTGTCCCAGACGGCTTGTGGTGTAAGAGCCCAGAACAATATTGGGCTGAATTTTAAATATGAAATCAGACATCTTCAATCTCCTCATGGAATGCTCTATGGATCCCCTAAGTCTATTAACGGAATTTTGAGGCTTGTTCTTGACTGAAAAAAAAAGGACTGCCCCTCGTTCAGATTTTTCAACCTAAAAGGACAGTCCTTCCGATTCTAGCTCGCCCTGTTGGAGCGTGATGATTACAGTCCGTAAGCACTCATGATGCGGTCGGCTGTTGCTGCGATTGTCGCGGGGCTCAGGTAGTTCGGATCCTGAATCTTGAGCTTAATCTGTTCCACCAGACTCTGCCTTACATCAGGAGTTTCCGAGGCGACCTGGCTCAGGTAGTATCCTTCTGCCAGTTCCTTTGCTTCGTCAGACACATTGATTTCGTCAGCGCCGGCTTTCAAGCTTCCTGCAACATTGGAGCGTTCTACATTCTGCAAGTTGTTGAGCGGGTTAATCCCTGAAATCTTGTCTATCATCATAGTAACCTTCCTCCTTATTATTATCGGAGTCTTCTTTTAAAAGTTTAACATTTTTATTGCCGGAAATGAAAATTGCGAATTCGCCTAAAACCTTGCTGCGAGAGGAATAATCCGCAAGAATTTCGGACGCTTTTCCGTCGTTTATCTCCTCGTGCAGTTTTGTAAGCTCGCGTCCAACCACGATTCTGCGGTCGGGGTCGATTCCGGCAATGTCCGTAAGAAGTTTCACCACGCGGAACGGGCTTTCGTATACCACTACGGCGTCTCCGGTTGCCATAAGCTCTCGGAGCCTGCTTCTTCTGCGACCGGGCTTGGGTGAAAGAAATCCTTCGAAAATGAGGGTTTTTCCGCCTGCCCCCGCTACTGAAACCAGTGTTGCAAAGGCGCTTGGGCCCGGAATGGGAATTACGGTGTGTCCCGCCGCTCTGGCCTGTCCCGCCAAAATTGCGCCTGGATCGCTTATGCCCGGCTCACCTGCATCGCTTGCATAGGCCACTTTTTTGCCTTCGTCAAGCAGAGAGATGATTTTTTCGGCGGCAAACCGTTCATTTTGAGAACGACAGCTTACCATTGGCTTGCGGATTTCGAAGTGGGTCAGAAGTTCAAGCGTATGCCTGGTGTCTTCTGCTGCCACAACGTCCACGGCTTTAAATGTTTCGAGTGCACGGAGCGTAATGTCCCCAAGGTTTCCAATGGGAGTCCCGACAATATATAATTCAGACACCATTACAGTATACACTTTGAAAGTGGTTTGGGCAAGAGGTATTTCAACCTGCGCACTGAAATCAGTTTTTATGTCATTGGGCTGCCTGATAAGTTCGTTGCACTGCATCATCCCGCCCCTGCCGCCACCGTCACCACGACACTGCTGCTACCGTCATTCCGACACTGCTGCCACTGTCATCCCGACACTGATGCCACTGTCATCCCGACACTGATGCCACTGTCATCCCGAACTTGATTCGGGATCTCCTTTTCACGACACAATATGCGTTGAGTGCGGGTGATTTGAATTCCCCGGTTCTGATTTTGAAAAAATACTAAAACCACTTGCTTTTTCTGCCGACAATCAATTTGGATTCGCTGAAAATTTCAGCTGGGGATAATGACGTTTGCCGATTCGGCGGGCGTTTAGAAAAAAGGGTGGAATCATGACATATAATTCAAAAAAAGAGCGGGTGGCCTCGTTGGCTTCCGGCATTGTGCTTTTTGTGCTTGCCACACTATTTTCCATTGGCATTCTTCTTGGGATTTTTGATTTTGGCTCTCATCCTGCAGGACAGGGCAATCTTTTGTTCCGTCTGGGCAATATGCTGCTTTCAGTCTACGGTTTTTCCAGCGTTCTGATTCCGGTCTTTTTCATTGTGGCAGGAGCATTCTGTTTTGACTCAAGATGGTCAGTTCAGAGGGCTCTTTGCCTTCTCATTTCCGTAATTCCTTTTTTTACCGTTGTGCTTGCGGAAAAAATGGGCCGCAACGTTATGGCAAATGACACCACGGCAATTGCCTTCGTGAAACTTACGCTTTTGGTTGTTGTTACCACTCTTTTGGTTGTGACCGAATATCTTCTGGCCGTGATTGCTGCCGGAGCACTCAAGAAAAAAATCAATTTTGCCGCGTTTCACAGGAAAGACAATGCATCTGCGGAGGAGTCCAAATCTTCAAGTGCATCTTCAGCTTCTTCCGGTTCTGATGATTCTGCAAATGCCGGGGATTTTGATGATGCCGCGGTTGATGCTGATTCGGACAGATTCGAGGATACTGAAATCGATGAGCAGCCTGATGACGAATTCCAGGAGCCTGTTGTGGCCGACGGATTTTTTGGTGACGAGGGAAAATCAACTGCAAGACCCGGAACCGTTGCCGCCGCGATTGATGCGGCTGAAGCCGAGGAAAAGGCAAACAGTTTTATGGGCCGTCTTTCCGCGGTGTTCAAGGGATTTTTCAAAAAACAGGTTGACCGTCTGAACGATATGGCGGAATTCAGCAGAAAACAGGATGAAGGAAAAAGAGCAGTCCGTGAATCTGAATCGGCAGGTGAAAATGCGGAGCCGGAGATTGTTGACATAAACGACTATTTCCAGAAACCCGCATCGCACACAGTTCTCTCGGAAGGTGAGTTTGAAGATGCCGGGGAAGTCACTGTTATGGATTCCCCTGATTTTGTCGTCGAGGATGTGGAGTCCGAATCTTCCGAGGATGTTTCCCGCAAGCAGAATGTCGAATCCGAAGAGCCTGTGCCGCAAGCCGATTCTGTATCCCCCTCTGAAGTTGAAGTGGAAGAAAATCCTAGGGAAGAGATTCCTGTCGATTTCAACGAAGACGAAATTGCCACGGTGGATGAGTCCGTTTCCGTGGATGCCGCCGGGTTTGACGAAAGTGCCGGACCTGTCGATGAGGAAGATATAATCGCGCAGTTTGAGCATGGAAATCTCGAGTGGGAAGCAGGCTCGTTTGCAAATCCGTTTACAACCTACACCCACGATGAGGAAAATGGCTCCGCGGTTTCTGCTGATGCCAATGACTTTGTTGATTTTGTACGGCCGTCTGCGGATGAAAAAATCGATGACGGTATAAATGATGATTACGATGAAGAACCCGTCTCTGCGGATGTGTCGCCTGAGCCTTATGTGGAGCCTGCTTCTTACAAAAAGGCCCGTGATTTTGTTCGTGCGGAAAAGCCTGTTGCTCATGTCGTGACTCCCGAACCTTCCGTTGACAGTTCCGATGTAAGGGCGGAGTTGAATGCTGTTTTTGAAAAAATGGATCGCGACGCAAGAGAGCAGGTTGAAGCCGGGGAGCCGGCCGTTGAAGTCGAACCGCCTATGCCAAGAGGCCCGGAATCAAACTCGACATTGGTAGACATTGCAATTGTCTCAAACGAATCCCATGATGCTGAACAGGCTCCGTTGCAGGCACAGTCCCCTGATGCGGAACAGTCTGCGTTGCAGGCACAGTCCTCTGATGCGGAACAGGCTCCGTTGCAGGCACAGTCCCCTGCGGCGGAACAGGCTCCGTTGCACGTGCAATCCCCTGCGGCAGAGAAAACCTGCGTGGGGCAAGAGTCTCCGGCGGAAGAAAATGACTACGCTTCTGCAATGGGCGATTTTCCGATTGACGATGAAGAAGAGCCCGATGAGGATTTGGATGATATAATGGAAGAAAACCCCGGCGACATTGTGGAGGCTGAAGACGATGAGCCTGAAATTGAAAATGAGCCTTCTGAAATCGGTACTTATGCACCACCGAAAAAAAAGCCCGGAATGTCTTCAGAACCATACAATATTCCCTACGACCTGCTCACAGCATACGAAGACAATCCCTACTGGATAATAGATGATGAAACAAAACAGGCCGCCCAGAATCTGAAAGACACGCTTGCCGAATTCAAAATTGAAGCGGAAGTAACCGGCATACAGAAAGGTCCGGTCGTCACGATGTTCGAAATGCTTCCTGCTCCCGGAGTCAAACTCAACCGCATAGTCGCTCTTCAGGACAACATCGCGCTGCGTCTTGCCGCAAGTTCAGTCCGTATAGTGGCCCCAATTCCCGGAAAGCATGCCGTCGGAATCGAAGTGCCGAACAAATCTCGCGCAATCATCTCAATACGCGAATGTCTTGAACAGGACAGACCTGAATGGAAAAAAATGGGAGTGCCGGTTGTCCTTGGAAAAGATATTCAGGGAAGCACGCAGATAATCGATTTGGTAAAAACACCCCATCTGCTGATTGCAGGAGCAACCGGAGCCGGAAAATCCGTCTGCGTGAACAGCATGATTGTGAGTATGCTCTACAAAAGAAGTCCGCACGAAGTAAAGATGATTCTGATTGACCCGAAGATTGTCGAATTGAAGCTTTACAACGACATACCTCATCTGCTTACACCTGTAATCACGGAGCCGAAAAAAGCGATGCAGGCACTTCAATATTGCCTGTGTGAAATGGAAAGGCGTTACGCACTTCTTGACGGAATGTCAGTGCGCGACATCTCATCTTACAACAGGAAGATTGTTGAAAAACATATCGCCACGGAACATCTTCCGTATCTGATTGTGATTATCGATGAGTTTGCGGATTTGATGGCCACAACCGGAAAACAGCTTGAAGGGGTTCTTGCCCGTCTTGCCGCAATGAGCCGCGCAGTCGGAATCCACCTTGTGCTCGCCACTCAGAGACCTTCAATCGATGTAATCACCGGACTTATCAAGGCGAACATTCCAAGCCGCATTGCATTTATGGTCGCAAGCAAAATTGACAGCCGCATAATTTTGGATCAACTCGGTGCGGAAAAACTTTTGGGAAAGGGAGATATGCTCTACACCTCCGCAACAGATCCGTTCCCATGCCGCATACAGGGCACCTTTGTGAGCGACAGTGAAGTTGAAAGCGTTGTGAATGCCGTGAAGGCATGGGGTGAACCCGACTACATTGACGACGAGATTTTTGTTGATGATGACGAGGACGACGGAGATGAAAATATGTCTCTGTTTAATCCGGATGGAGCAGATCCGCTTTACGACAAGGCATTGGATATCGTTGTGCAGGCAGGAAAAGCAAGTGCGTCTTACATTCAGCGCAGACTTAAAATCGGATACAACAGGGCTGCTCGTCTTGTGGAGGAAATGGAAGAACGCGGAATAGTGGGACCGGCAAATGGAAGCAAACCGCGTGAATTGATTCACATTCCATGATGTTGATTAGGAGGGATTATATGAAAAAAAATATCCGCACAGGATTTGCGCTCGCTCTTTTTTTTGCCGCAGGAATTGCTCCGCTTTATGCAGGAGGAAGAAAAGACAAACCCGCAGACGCAAATGACACAGCCGCTCCGGTTGAAACAGTCGAGGCTTCTCCTGAAGACAATATGCCTGAAGAAGAACCTCTCCCTGTGCCGCAGGACATTGACTGGTCGAAATCGCGACTTTCATATGTGCCTCCGAAGATTGAAGGAGAGCCTGTTGCATTCAAGGAAGTCTGGGGCTATGTGATGACGGACCGCGAAAGTGCATTTTCAAATGATATGCCCATAACCGACTTGTGCTATTTCAGTGCCGATGTGAACAGCTACGGAGAACTTTCGTTCATTCCGAATCCCGCCAGATTTTCAAGCTACAAAGGAAGACTTCATCTGGTGATTACATGCTCCGGTCGTGCGCTGACGCATTTCAGCATGGATCCGGCCGGAAAAGAAAGACGCGGAATCCTCGATGCAATAGCTGCGGCCGCAAAAAAATACGACGGCATTCAGGTGGATTATGAAACAATCGGTGGACGCGACGCGGAAAACTTCCTCCTTTTTCTGAAGGCAATCCGCGAGAGAATCGGTCCGAACAAAATCCTTTCAGTGGCACTCCCCGCACGCACACGGACTTTGCGGGATGATATTTTTGACTACAACAAAATTGCCCCGATTGTCGACCGCATAATTGTGATGGCATACGATGAGCATTGGTCTGGAAGCAGGCCCGGTCCCGTGGCAAGTATGGACTGGTGCAGGAGGGTCGCCGAATATTGCGTGAAGACTCTGCCGCGTGAAAAACTCGTGATGGGACTTCCTTTTTACGGCAGGTCATGGCAGAACAACTCTTACGGCAGCGCATGGATTTACACAAGCATGAACCGCGTGATGAAGGAACAGGACGTGCATAGTGTTTCCAGAACCGGTTCAGTCGCACATTTCAGTTTCGATACAAAAGTCCACGTGGAAGCCTATTTTGATGACGCATATTCCCTCGTGGTGAGAAGCCGCATGTACAAAGATATGGGGGTCGCAAACGTAGGCTTCTGGAGAATAGGGCAGGAGGATGTTGATTACTGGCCCTGGCTCAAAATTGAAAAATGAATCACTCTGCGTCTTGTCCGACTTCTCCCTGCGGAGTAAAACTTTCGGGGAGCAGTTCTTCGAGGGTTTTCACTTTGTAATCCTCCGGTGATTTTGCCATAATCACTTTGAAATCAGGAGAGCAGAATTCCGCCATCACTTGACGGCATACTCCGCAGGGCGCACAGTATTTTTCCGTCTTTCCCTGTGGACCTCCCACAATCGCAATGGCTTTGAATTTTTTTTCACCTTCACTTACAGCTTTGAAAAATGCAGTCCTTTCCGCACAGTTGCTCGGACCGAATGAAACATTCTCAATATTGCATCCTGTGTAGATTTTTCCGTTTTCCGCAAGCAGGGCCGCACCCACAAAATAGCGTGAGTACGGGGCGTAGGAAAACTTCAACATGCCAAGAGCGTCTTTTATCAAATCTTCAAAAGGTATATTTTCTTCCATATAACTCATTCTACAAGATGGATGAATTTCATTCAAGTTGCAAAATGAATTTACAGGACGACTTTTTTCTCCGCAATCAGTTTTTCAATGAAATCCGCCATTACATCGGCACAGCGTTTTTGTGTCGCCTCTGACGGATGTGAGTCGCAGCCGAAGCCTTCTTCTTTGGTCTGAGGAACAAAATGCAATGTGCTGAGTCTGCTGTCACCGGTTTCCTTTGTGTAGAGCTTTGCGGCTTTTTCAATCCACGGAAAAAGTCTGTCTCCGCCGGTCATAATGCTCATGGCAAGAACGAAATGCGCATTCGGATTTTTTTCACGCACTGTCTTCAGGAATTTCACGTATTCCGCGGCGTATTCATTTTGTCTTTCTTCAATGTCCTGAGTGTAGCTGTCGTCATTTGTTCCCAGATTTATCACAATTACCTGCGGCTGAAAAGATGTGAAATCCCAGGTTCTGTCTTCAAACCTTTTGGAATTCCAACTGAATGCAAATTTTTCGTAGTGTGCCGGAACAAGCTGGATGGTGTTGATGTTTCCGTCGTTTGTCCATCCCGAGACGATTCCGAATCCGCTGAAACTTGTGAGAAGATAGTCGGCATCAAGTTTTTGTGCGGCAAGATACGCATAGGCTTTTGCTGCGTTTTCAGTCTGCGTTGAAAAAGGTTCTTCGGAGCATTTTCCTTCCACGCCGTAACCGCAGGTGATGCTGTCTCCAATGAATTCAATCTTCAGTTTTTTCTGCGGGGTGGGGGAGATTTTTCCATCTTCATCCGTGGTGATTTTTTTGATGCCCATAAACGACTGTGTGCCTTCGCTGAGTTTCAGGATTTTCACAACCGCTTTTTTTGTAGTGCCGCCCTCGAACACTGTCACGGACTTTTCGCTTTTGTCCATGCTTCCGAGAATCACGGATTTTCCGTCAACAAAAATTTCGTAGCGTGCCCAGTTCATTTCGGGGGAGCCGTCTGCTTTTTGTGAAGGATGGGCGGTTTCGTCTCCCGTGAAATCCACGACAAGTTTTTTCGCCTCTACAGAAAATTCAATTCCGCTTGCAGAAAGAATGAGCCATCTTGTTCCGTCTTCCTGCAAAGTTCTTCCCAGAATCTTAACATTGTCTTCGTTCGCCAAAAAAGATTTCATAATCAATCCCCCGTTTTCCACATACTATCCCGACATTGAGCGTTTGGTCAATCGCATTTTTTATTCATTTTTTCTATAAATATCCATAGGATTTTCAGATTGTGGCACCCTCTTGAAAAAAAATCAGAAAAATCTTAATATGGCTCTATGAAAGATGATTTAATAGAAGAATTTGTTGCAAAAAGCTCTCTAGATGCCCTTTCTGTCCTTATTTCCGCTGATGACGTGAAAAAGGTTCGTGAATCAAGCGTTTTGGTCGCTGAAAGCTTCCAGTGTTCAGGAAATGGATTTGGTCCTGTCGCTTCGGGCGAAAACGATGCTGAAGAAAAACTCGTCAACAGTTTCTACAACAATCTGATTCTGCTTATCCAAAAGACTTGGGTGGAAAAATCGGATGAGGACCTCAAGGCTCAGGTGCTTTACCAGCTTCAGGAATTCGTTAAACAAATCTCCGTTAAATCATATTGTCAGTCTTACAGGCTTTTTCTGGATATTGTGGGAACGACCGTTTACCTGATGTTCGGAAGTCAGACCAAGTCAAAGGATTTTGCCGAATATGCACTGCGCATCGATCCCGAGTTCGGAATCTTCTGGTGGTACATAAAATCTCTGCCGGGCGATGCTGAATGGTCGGAAGAAAAAACACGTGTTGCGATTCTGCTTGGAATGTATTTTTTGGCGAACTATTGATTTCAGAAAAAAGAGGCCCGTCTATGGACATCAATTCAATTTGTGCGGATTTGAAAAAAGGAGCCGCAGTTCTGGCACTGCACAACGAAGCAAAAAAAAATCACGCACTCCGCTGTGTCTCTGATTCAATCAAAAAGAATAAAACTGCCATTCTTGAGGCAAATGCCGCGGATGTGAAGAAGGCCCGTGAAAACGGAACGAGCGAGGCTTTGGTCGAACGCCTTGCCCTTGATGAAAAAAAGTTTTCTTCTATTTTACAGGGGCTTGAGGTAATCATTCAGCAGAACGATCCGATTGGAGAAGATGTGGCAGGATGGACAAGTCCCGGTGGAATGACAATCCGGCAGACACGTGTGCCGCTTGGTGTTGTGGCAATCATTTACGAAAGCCGCCCGAATGTTACGGTAGACGCTTTTTCCCTCGCATACAAAAGCGGAAATGCAATTTTGCTCAGGGGCTCATCCTCCGCACTTGCGTCAAACCGTGCGCTCACTTCCGCAATAAAAGAGGGACTCGCCGATGCCGGAGAAGACGGTGTTCCTTCCGCACTCTATTTGTGTGAAAGCACTGACCATTCCGATGTGACGCAGATTTTGAATGCGGTCGGATTGATTGATGTTGTGCTCCCCCGCGGCGGCGCGAAACTTATAAACACTGTTGTTGAAAATGCGAAGATTCCTGTGATTCAGACCGGTGCAGGAGTGTGCCATCTTTATGTTGACTCCGATGCGGATACTGATATGGCTGCGAATATTGCTCAGAATGCAAAGATGCAGAGACCGGGTGCATGCAACGCTGTTGAAACAATCCTCGTGAATAAAAAAATCGCGGAGGAATTCCTTCCGAAAATG
>DGXM01000196.1 GCA_002396325.1 Treponema sp. UBA4232 | reverse complement strand
ACGGCCTTGCGATTCAGTTGCAGGGACACGCTGAACACGGTGAACGCCTGACTCCCAGCGAAGTGTTCCGTAAACAAAAGTGCCGCTGATTGAAGTGACGATTTTGTTGAATCCTCCGACTTCGGTTTCCTGAGCTTCCATTGTTTCGGTTTTCCATCCCTTGCGTTCCGCCAGATGGGTGTACATTTCCCAGAGGTCACGAACGAAAAGACTCGCCTCGTCACCGCCTGCAGCGGATCTTATTTCAAGGATGATATTTTTTTCGTCAAGAGGATCCGGGGGAATGAGCTTCAACTTAATCTGCTCTTCAAGTTTCGGCTGCTTTTCCTGTAGTTCTTTGAGTTCCTCACGGGCCATTTCTTTCATTTCATGGTCATCGGCTTCTGTGATGAGAACGGTGGCTTCCTCGATGCCGGAAAGTGTTTTTTTGTAATCGGCATACAAATCCATGAGTTCACTCAGATAACGGTGATCGCGCATTACATCTTTATAACGTTTCTGGTCCTTCACAAGTTCGGGGTCTGCAATCTGCTCCTGAACTTCTGTAAAACGACGGGAAAGATCCTCTAATTTCTTTATCAAATCCATAGTGCGGTTATTGTATAAAATTTAATGATTTATTGCAACCTGGATACAGGCAAAGACTTTGGTTTTCACTGGGGCTTGAGGTGGAGTTTGATGTACAGGCGAACGAAGTTCACGATTTGATCGGTGCAGGGAATTTGGGTGTGGTGGTCATATTTGTGGTAGAACGAGTCTGCAATGCCGATGGAAAACGGAGCGTATATCCGGCGCTCCACGGAAAGTTCCGCCCACTGAATTGCACTCCAGCCGTCGATCCGGGAATCCTGCGCACTGTTTAGATATGAAAACAGGAATTGTGCAGAGGCCTCAAGACCGATTGAAACAAGAGAGTCGTTTTTTAGTGCAAAGGCGATTTTTGCTTCCGGGCCTGTTCTGAAGGAATATGCCGGCTGCTTTTTGGAAAGACTCACCCTCGAATCTCCCGAAAGCACAAAATAATTGTCGGTGACACCGAGGAAAATGTAATTCAACTGCGAGTCCCAGCTTATTTCGCCCCAGTCGAAGACAATGCGCTGTCTTAAAGCAAGACCCAATGAGCCGGCAGAAAAGTTTATGTCGCTGGTCCGGTGATAATTATAGTTAAAACCGAGCGCGGCAGTTGTTTCAGGACGGTATGAATCGAAAATCGAAAAAGCATAAAGGGCGCCGTCGATTATGAGCCTTGAAAATTCGTAGTTTGTGCCGCGGTAAAAATCTCCGCGCAAAAAGAATTGGTCGAAAAGCTCCTTTGAATTGTGCGCATAGGGATTTCCATAGACAATCTTCGTGGTGTAACCGAAAGAGTTTTTGTTTGATGAAGACGGAGAAAGCGGCGATTCGGGAAATGATACGGCACTTGTGACCATGCTGCCGGAAAATGCGATGTCCGCACTGTGAATATTTCCTGCTGCGGGAGTGGAACGGCCGCCGCGCAAAATGGAAGTGACTCCGCACATAGGACTCAAAAGCCACAGAAAAACCGGGGAGATTTGAGATGCTTCCATTGAAAGACGGTAAAGAGCCTCGCCTGTGACCATGCCTGCAGTGGTTGTGGTGACAAAATCCGGGAGCGAGGGAGTGGAGGCTTCAAGGAAAGTTTCCCACATAAAGGAGCCCCCGGCCGCCAGAATGGATGATGCAAGAAAGTTGAGCCCGTTCGATCTGCCCGAAGTGAAATAAAGCGAGCCAAAATACGGGTGGGCCATCTGATTCATAAAAAAAGTGTTGTCATCCCACAGACGCCAGGGATTTGTGAGATTTTTCTTCATTGTTTCAAGACTCACATTTGCCCATGAAGACTGATTTACGATAGAAGAAAATGAATGTACCGCGAGATTCACGCCGGCAGTTTCCAAAACGGCTCTTGCATAGTCCCAGCCGTTTGCGGATGAGGAGAAAACCACCTTCAAGGGAGACTTTCTTTCTTCCCGAGCAGATCCGGTTTCTTCAACAGCGCTGATTTTTTCGGCAGCGGGAGATTCCAAATCTTCTGACCAGACGCAAAGAGGAAATGAAAGGAACAGAACGATGCATATTGCGGGAAATAATTTCATCAGCCGTTTATGAATTTCTGCATTTCGGTCTGGCAAAGCTGATCGCACATTTCATTGTATTTTACTCCGGCATGACCTTTGACCCATTTCCATTCGATATCGAGCGGAGTGTAAAGCGCATCCAAAGAGACCCACAAATCCTGATTCAAGACGGGCTTTTTTGCGGCAGTGCGCCAGCCGTTTTTCTTCCAGTTTTTTATCCACTGTGTGATTCCGTTTTTCACGTATTGACTGTCTGAAAATACTGCGATGTGACGGTTTTTCCATTCGGGATTGTCCGTGACCGCCTTGAGGGCCTGAATTGCCGCAGTAAGTTCCATTCTATTGTTTGTGGTCCGGGCCTCTCCGCCGCTCAAGGACTTTTCTATTGTTCCGTCGATGATTACGCATCCCCAGCCGCCCGGGCCGGGATTTCCGGAGCAGCCGCCGTCAGTATAAATTATAATTTCTTCCATAAATAAAGATTATAGCATAAACGAAAGACTGTGTACACTGAAAGCGCAAGGAAATCAGGGCTTCAGCATGAAACA
>DGXM01000049.1 GCA_002396325.1 Treponema sp. UBA4232 | reverse complement strand
AACGAACTTTTTGGTCAGCTCCATCTATGCCGGATATAGTGCATAGATTCCGACCCTGAAATAAATACAAGGCGACGCTTCGGAATCTCTGTACCATATCCACTAAGGGATTACGCAGGTTTATTCTTCAAAATTGCAAAATCAGAGGAAATTAGAGGAAATTTAGGGAAAATTTCCCCTAATATTCTTGTCATTATAACGAACCCATGTTCCTGTACAAAACTTTTCGCCTGGCAGCAATACCGTTAATGTGATAATTGATAGTTGATAATTGAGAATTCATAATTGTCAATTATCCATAGTCCAGACCTCCTATGATTTTAACCGCATACCGAAGGTATGTCGGTTTAGAAATTAACTTATCGGGTTCCGCAAGGAATCACGATATGGAGAAATTAAACCGCATGCCGTAAGGCATGTCGGCTTTGAATTTCCTTCTATCCGAAATCAGAAAAATGTAGTATACTATAACTATGAGCATAGAAAGTTTTAAGTCGGAAGAAGAGTATGTCGCGCAGATGAGGACAGGGGCACTGCTGAATCCACGGGTGGACTCCACGTTCAAGGCCTTGTTCACCCAGCCCACCACGGAATCCAGGGAGGCTCTCCACTGTTTTCTTGAGGCCGCCACCGAGCGTAAAATCGTGAGCTTCACACTTTCGCCCAACGATGCTCCCGGAATGTTCCCCGGTCAGCGGGGTGTGAGCTATGACATCCTTTGTGTCTTTGACGACGGACTTTCTGCTGACATTGAGATGCAGGCCTTCAACCAAAGATACGACTACGGAAAAAGGGCCGAGTATCAGGTGGCGAGACTGGAGACAACGTATTTGAAATCCGGCTCGGATTGGGAAAAGGCTCCTGTGGTTTTCCAAATCAGCGTCCTGGATTTTACATACAACAAAGCGGAGGAGGACAGCAAAAAAGTTGTGAGCCGCTATGCCATGAGGACAAAGGACGGCAGGGAGCTCTCCAACACTCTCAACATCATTTTCATCGAGCTTCCTAAGGTCAAGTGGCTGGAAGAAAATCTGGACGAAAACACGGCCCTTGAGAACTGGGCGTTATTTTTTAAGGAAGCGGACAATCCCCGGAAGACGGGACTGATAGAAAAACTTACGGTCAAGGAGGCAGGGCTTATGCATGCACAGAAATCATTGTCGTCAATCAGCGCGAATCAGGAACTTTGGATAGAGCAGTACCGTCAGGAGATAGCGGAGCGTGACAGAATATCCGCCATAGCCGCCGGTCGGAGGGAAGGCATAGAACAGGGTATCGCTGAAGGGATCAAACAGGGCATCCAACAAGGAATCTCACAGACACGCATTGAGACAGCACGCAAGCTTTTGTCCATGGGAATTGCGCCTGCCCAGGTTGCGGAAGGAACAGGTCTTTCGCTTGAGGAAGTCAGAAAACTAGAGGATTCTTGATAACTTATGCCGGATTAAGGAGTGCCACAAGTTCATCAAGACTTCTGATAGTATAAGTCTGTCCATAATCGCGGGATTCTCCTTCATGCAGTCCAGATTCGTTTCGGTCGATTAAAACAGACTGACAGCCAAAGTTTTTTGCCGCCTGAACGTCACGGAGGTCGTCACCTGTCATAATCATTTCTTTCGGAGTCGCCTTAAAATATTCAGCGATGTCTTTTAATCCTTTGGCATTTGGTTTTTTATATCCGCATGAAAGCGAGGAAACATACAAGTCAAAATATGGAAGAAGGGGCGAGACATAATCTTTGTGGAGCTGATCGGGCATTCCGCTTGCCACATCTGTGAGGGCCGCGATTTTAAAACCGGCTTCCTTCAATTTGCTGAGGCATGGAATTGAATCTTTGTAAATGACAGGCTCAAGGTGGAAGGACTCAAAAAAAACGTCGATGATTTTTGCAACAGGAATTTCAGTGTGCCAGTCTGAGGTTACATTGGTAAAAATAATTTCGGGTTCAATTTCTTTTTCACGGGGCCTTACGCGTGGATTGTAGCCGCTTAGTATTTTGATTGATTTTTCAATCTGTGCGTCCGTAAGTTCAAGTCCAAGCTTTTGCCTTGTGTAATCAAAGGCTCCCTTGTAATATGAAATCCAGCTCAAGTGCATTTCCTTGTATTCCATGAGGGTGCCGCCCAAATCAAAAACCGCAATTTTAATGTCAGACATTTTTTCCTCCAGTTTGAGTATATCACACATTAAAAAATCTTTGTAGAAAAATCTGGCATTCACATAAAGAATGTACAGTTTTTTTCTTTTATGTTATACTGCTTCCAGAGGAAAATATGAATTGTTGTTTGGATAATCATGAGGCGGAGGATGACGTCATCACTGAAAGCTCCAGGCTAATAATAACCCGATTCACTCAAGATAAGGGAGGAAGTTAAATGCCGGTCATTAGGGAAATGAAAAAAGAGGATTTTGATTCTATTGAAGGGCTGTATGCTGAGCTGGAGGAAGATGCGGTTCTCTATCAGCCAGAGCATTTTGTTTTCAGTAAAAAAGGAGAGCGGTCAAAACAACTTGAGCAAATCATGCAAAGTGAAAATCAGATTATGCTTGTCGCGGAAGATGAAAATTACGAAGGGGCAATCGGTTTCGCCCATGTGATTTTTGCTCGTGCCAAAGACTTTTCATGCCTTAAACCTCAGAGCAATATTTATCTTCAGGATCTGGTGGTGACAAAAAAACTACGGAGCCGGGGGACAGGCACACAGCTTTTGAATGCGGCGAAAGAATACGGAAGAAAAAAGGGAGCTGATTTTTTCCGAACCCAGGTTTTTCCCCAGAACAAGGACGGACTCAGGTTTTATGAGCGGAACGGTTTTTCAATCAAAATGTTCACGATTGAATGTCCCTTTTAATTTCTCAATCAAAAAACAGGGCTTTATGAAAATATATTCTGACGACGGAAAAATAAAGATACGAAGCATGGTGACCGGTGACGCGAAGATTTTGTACGAAGAATATTTGTCCTACGGCTGGCACCCGAAAATGGAAACATACGAAAAGTATTACAGGGAGCAGGAAGAAGGGAAGAGGCTTGTTTTTATTGCCGAATATGAGGGCAAAGTTTCTGGACAATGCACGCTCGACTTGAATCCCAAAGAAGGGCCTTGGGCAGGGCAGGGATATCCTGAGATTGTTGACCTGACTGTATTTTTTGATTTGCACGGAAAAGGAATCGGAAGCAGATTGCTGGATGCGGCGGAAATGGAAGCGTCAAAAATAAGCGGCATAGTATTTTTAGGAGTCGGCCTCCACTCTGGATATGGACCTGCACAGAGACTCTATGTGAAGCGAGGGTATATTCCCGACGGAAGCGGAGTATGGTATAATGGAAGTGTGCTTGATCAATATGCGCCATGCACAAACGATGATGATTTGCTTTTGTTTCTTTCAAAGGAACTGAATCACGGTACAAAAAAATAGAGGTCACAAACAGTAACGCCAATCGAGGCCTCATCTGAGCAGAATGTTTGAATCAGATTGAAGGGGTGCTGATTAATGCTTCCCGTATTAATCAGCATTTCCTTAGCACACGAGGTGAATATTTATTCTGGAAGTTCTTCTGCAAGCCTGTAGGGATCCAGATCCTTTTCCCAGCCGTCTTTCTCCAGCTCCGTGTACCAGAATCTTGTCATTGACCATGAGCCGTAATCACTTTCCTCTATGTGAAGCAGCATTATGCCGGTTTTCTTGTCGTAGCGGAAGACTTCCCTATGCCATGTGACGCCGGTCTTCGTGTTCGTGCTGATTGACTCAACAAGCTTTCCGTCATTGTTGTAGCGGTAAGTGTAAGTGTAGTCAGGATAAATTTTTTTCGTCAGCAAACCCTTTTCATCGTACTCGCAGGTCCATTTTGTGACTTCTCCCTTCATCAGGTCGTTTGCAGTTCCCTGAATGATTTTGTCTCCATCGTAAACATATTCATAGGACATTTCAGTTGGCTTTTCCACTGTATATTTAACGTAGGTTACGTTTCCAAAGTCGTCGTATTCGGTAATGTCGATGCTGTCAGGGCTTTCTTCGCTTATGTTTTCTATTCTGACGAGAACTCCCTTTGAATTGAATTTTTTAATCGTCTGTCCGTCCGGGTGCTCAACCCTCGGTGAATAGCTGTATCTGTATTTGGTTGTCACGGCGTCAGTTCCATTTTTTGTATCCTTGTAAACGGTCACGTCCTTGATGAAAAGCCTGCTGCGTTTGGGATCCACCTTCCAGCCGTTGTCCTGATACATCTTTGAGTCGTAGTGGCAGACTTCAATCGGACGGTCCTTGCTGTCGTACTTGTAGGTTGTGGTGTGCCTTATCATGTCGGAGTTGTCATAGTAGTACATATGCGCGACAAGTCTTCCCTTTTTGTCAAAGTAGTTGACTGCGGTGTTGGCCGTGTTTTCCTTGAACTTTCCGGTCTGTCCATCCTTTACAAAAAAACGCTCGTAGGTCGCATAGCCTCCGGACGGAATCTTTTGCGTCATGTCCACATAATCGCCCGCTTCAGGATCAACTCCCTGCGCCTTAAGCTCGCTGTTCCTCTGATTCCTTAGCTGGCGGTTCATCGTGATTATGTAGTTCTGGGTTGCGTTGACTTTTTCATCGGGATCGTTGAGTGAAAAATCCCTTCCAAATAGATAGACTTCACCGTTAAAGGCATAGAGTATGTAGCCGAAAAGCCAGATGGGGTCTCCGCTCTTGTATTCTTCCCTAAAGTATCCCTCAAACTGTTCCGGGAAAAAGAAGTGCATGGTCACTCCGTCAAATTGAACGGTTCCCTCAATCGTCATTCCTGATAGCTTCTGCTGATATACCGTCTGTTCCTCAAAACTCTGCGCCTTGTGCATTGGAACAGGCTGAGACTTCATCACGGTCTTGATTTTGACCGGCATTGCGGGATAAGAGATGAAGGTTTTGGAAGCGGCACTTGCAATCGACTCAAGGGATTCGGAATCTCCGCCGGGTACGGGAATTGAAGTCGTCTTTGACTCAATCGGCTGGAAGAGAAGGAACTTCATCACGTTTGGCATCATGCTTTCAAGACCGAAATACCAGAAGGAGTTGTACTGGATGGGAAGCGATTTTGCAGAGAGGGAAAGATGCTCGTCTAGATTCCTGCATCTGATTACAAGAGTCACGTCTCCGGCGGCGGTTCCCAGAATCTCCTTTTCCTTTACGTCTACCGGCTTTTTTTCGCTTGCCTTAAGGAATTTCTTGTCCGGCTTTATGTTTGAGTAGACCATCTGGTAGACAGCCTTTCTTTTTTGACCGAGGTAATAATACTCCGACTCAAAGCTGATGACCATCACACCGTCTGCAAGCTCCTCGGGAAGATCCATGGAAGACTTGAGGGCCTTTTTTGCATCCGTCTGGGCATAGATGACCTTTCCTTCAACAACGGAGGGAACGCTTTCGTTTTTACTTACGCCCAAAGGAATCTTCGGAATCTGATAATTCTGTGCAAATACAGAAGCCAGGGAAAAGAGAAAGACAAATATGCATGCACTCGCTTTCTTCATAAACTGCTCTCCTGATAAATCACCAACACTCGACGCAGAGCGTCGAGGTATGGTGTTCTCATAAGGTATTGCAGTCGGGTTCAATACCCTTTATTTCGACGCAGAGCGTCGGGGTATTGAACCCTCCGCACGAATAAAATTATAGGCATTCGGAAAAGTGATTTTTTTGCTGCCCATACTGATACTTTATATGATAAGTCAATTATTGTATAGAGGGTGATGTCGTCCTGAAAATCAGAACTCGGACTTATGGCTGGAGATTTATGGAAGATTTTTTTAATCAATAAAAAAAGGATTTGCTTTATGCGGAAAGTAGGTATATCATTTAGTCTATGAAGATTCAAAAACAGATTTCACAAACGGCCTTCGTGCCTTCAGACGGTTTCATCCTGCGCTACCAGAAACTCATCAAAGAGCAGGTGATTCCTTATCAGTACAGTGTTCTTACCGACAGCGCACCCAACACGGAAAAAAGCCATGTGGTGAAGAATTTCATAAATGCAGGAAACGTGCTTCAAGGAAAAGGCGGGGGAGACGGATTCTACGGAATGGTCTTTCAGGACAGCGATGCCGCCAAGTGGATTGAAGCCTGTGCATACGCCCTGACTCTTTTCCCTGACGAAGAACTTTCGGCAACCTGCGACAAACTCATAGACATAATCGCCGCTGCCCAGGACAAGGACGGATATCTTGACACCTATTTCACAATCAAGGACAGCGACAAGAGATGGACGAATCTTTGCGAGGCTCACGAACTTTACTGCATGGGGCATATGATTGAGGCCGCCGTTGCCTACGCTGAGTGTACAGGAAAGAAAAAGCTGCTTGACGTGATGTGCCGTGCCGCCGACTGTATTTACGAAGTCTTTATGAACGGAAATGATGAAATGAAGAAAGGCTACCCCGGACATCCCGAAGTGGAACTTGCCCTGATGCGGCTTTACAGGATTACTGAAAACAGGAAATACCTTGAGCTGGCGGAACATTTCATAGACGTACGCGGTGTTGATTCAAAGTTTTATGAGAACGAATGTTCCAAACGGGGATGGACAGTGTGGGGAAGCGACGGAAAGAATCCTTCGTACAATCAGGCGGATCTTCCGGTCAGGAATCAGGATGATGCCAAGGGTCATGCTGTGCGGGCCGTTTATCTTTACACGGGAATGGCAGATCTTGCATCGGAGACCGGGGATGAGGATTTGAAGAAGGCATGCGAGAGGATGTGGAAGAGCATCACGGAAAAAAGGATGTATATCACCGGCGGAATAGGCTCCACGAATATAGGCGAGGCGTTCACGGTGGACTACGACCTTCCCGGCGACACTTCCTACTGTGAGACCTGTGCCTCGATCGGACTCATGTTCTTTGCCTCACGTATGCTCGAGATGGATGTGGACTCCGCATATGCCGACACAATGGAAAGAGCCTTCTATAATACAGTCCTTGCCGGAATGCAGCTCGACGGCAAAAGATTCTTCTATGTGAATCCGCTTGAGGTTGTGCCCGGAATTTCAGGAAAAGCAGTGACCCATCTGCACGACCTTCCCCAGCGTCCTTCGTGGTATGCCTGTGCCTGCTGTCCGCCCAATACGGCGCGTCTCATTTCGTCTTTCGGAAAATATGCATACGGCGAGAACGACGACACTCTTTTCTGTCATCTTTATGCGGCTGGAAAAGTC
>DGXM01000031.1 GCA_002396325.1 Treponema sp. UBA4232 | reverse complement strand
CGAAACGAGTTCGGAATGACGCTAAGCAACGAACTTTTTGGTCAGCTCCGACTTTACGCCCGATTGAAGGGGCCGCTTTGGCGGTTCGACGCAGGGCGGCGAATGCAGGCTTTTGCCGGAACCCCGGAAAGCGGGATTCAAGGGGGAGTGCGGAGCCGTTGTTTTGAGCCTGTCGTTCGGGAAAGAAAAAAAAATAAAAAAATAATATACTTCGCTTGACATAGTATGAGAGACGTGGTATATTTACATTGTCAGACGTAGTAACGGGTGCCGTAGTATTGGCAGACGAAGTATGACTGACTAGGAGGTTTAATGGAGGGTATAAGTTCTGATGTAATCAGAGGGTATACTGACACCATGATTTTAAGCCTGCTTTTGGAAAAGGATTCTTATGGCTACGAGATTTCCAAGGATATTAAAACCCGTACGGAAGAAAAGTATGTCATTAAGGAAACCACACTTTATTCTGCGTTTACCAGGATGGAAGGTAACGGTTATGTGAGGTCTTTCCCGAAAGTGGCGGATAATGGCAAGCGGCGGACCTATTACAGCATTACGGATGCGGGTAGGATTTATTACAACGAGAAATGTGATGAGTGGCAGCTTACAAAGGAAGTTGTGGACCACTTTGCATGTAGATAAGGAGAATGAGATGCAGATAGTGAAGAATTACTTGGATACGATGTTCCAAAACCTGCCCAAAACGGAAAAGGTGTTCAAAGCCAAGCAGGAGCTTTATCAGATGATGGAAGACAAGTATACCGAGCTTTTGGATGCGGGAAAATCTGAAAATGAGGCCGTGGGTACGGTGATTTCCGAGTTTGGTAATCTTGATGAGATTGCCGATTCACTGGGAATCGGGGATGATGTGCGAAATGCGCGTGGTTCACAGGAATATTACGGTGCTGCCGGTGCCGGAAACGGAGGAAACGGTGGAAACGGTGGAAACGGAGGAAACGGTGCGGGAAATTATGCGGCCGGGAATTCTGCGAAAAAATCCAAGCCGAAATATACGAGCAAGACTGCGGCTCTGATTATGTCGGTTTACTGGTCAACCATTACATGCGTTTATTTGATTTGGAGCTTTGCCACTTTTCACTGGCATTACACTTGGATTATCTGGCCGGTTGCCGGAGTGGTTCATAAGATTTTGAGTATTGTGTTCGGTGCGAATGACGAGGAGGATGACGAAGATGAGTAAAAAGACCAAGAAGATTTATCTGGTTGTTTTGTGGACTGTGACTGCCGTTGTGATTTTTGCGGCTCTGGGAATCCGCGTTTGGGGATGGGGAAAAAGTTTCGGTGGAAAGATTGTCTCTGCCATGGACGAGTCGAAGCTGACTTATGACGGTGCCAACTCTTATGCCTTCCCGGTGGATTCTTCGGTGGACTCGATTGTGCTTGATGTTTCCGTGGCCAACCTGAAGATTATAAAGGGCGATTCGTTTGAAGTGAAGACTTACTACAGCGATGAGATTTTGAAACCCGTCTGCGAAGTGAAGGGCAATGTGCTGAGGGTGGAGCAGAAAAATACCGCCGGCCTTTTCAATTTCGGAGTCAATAAGAGCAGTTGGATTACGGTCTATGTGCCAAAGACTCTTTCGTCTTTGACTGCTGATTCTGATGTGGGAAATGTTTATGTTGAGGATATTTCCTGCGATATTTCAAACTTGTCTGCGGATGTGGGAAACATCAGTCTGAACGGAGGCTCTTTCAAAAAAGTCATGGCTAATACGGACACCGGAAATGTGAAGATGGAGAATGTTGGATTTTCTTCAGCGGATCTTTCTTCGGATGTGGGCAATGTGAAAGTGCTGCTTGCCGATTCTGACCGCAAAAATCTTCCGTCTATGGAACTGGAAACCAGTCTGGGAGATGTGAAGGTGCTGGGTAAAAAACAGGAAAAACATTACAGTTCACAGGGCTCATCCAATTCGCTTAAACTGAAATCCAGCGTGGGCAATGTGAAAGTGGAGTAATGCGCGGAAAATAATGGAAAACAGAAGGATTTTCGGGAGGCGTTGCAGTTCAGCGTCTTCCGAAAGCCTCAAGATTTGCCAGGCCCCGTTTGAACTGCGGAATGCGTGCACAGGCCGTGGTGTTCAGGGGGCTTGTTTCTCCGCGCTTCAGAAAGTGGTAGGCGACTCCTGCAATCATTGCCCCGTTGTCTCCGCAGAGTTTCAGCGGCGGGAAAATGCAGTTGAGTTCTTTGTGTTCTGCGAGCATGGCCCTGAGTCTTGAGTTTGCGGCAACTCCACCCCCTGCAACGACGGTCGTGAGTCCTGTGTCTTCCACTGCGCGAAGGAGTCTTGAAACCAGGGTGCGGCAGGCGGTCTCTTGGAATGATGCTGCAATGTTTGCGGTCGTCTTTTCGTAGCCCTTATTTAAAAATGCGTCGGCCTGATGGATTACGGCTGTCTTTAGTCCGCTGAAGGAAACATCGTAGCGGTGGTCGCCTTTGTCCATTTTCGGTACCGGGAAAGTGAATGCCTTGGGGTCGCCTTCTTTTGCGAGTTTGTCGATTATGACTCCTCCCGGATATCCAAGGTCGTAATATTTTGCAACTTTGTCGAATGCTTCGCCCACGCTGTCGTCTATTGTGGTGCCCAAAATCTCAAGGTCGTCGAATCCGTTCACTTTTGCGATTATGCTGTGTCCCCCGCTTACAAGAAGTCCGATGTAGGGATAGGGAATGTCGTTTGCAAGATGCGCCGCGTACATGTGTCCGAGCATATGGTTTACTGCATAAAAGGGTTTGCCTGCTGACCATGCCAGGGTTTTTCCGAACGAGAGTCCCACCAAAAGGGAGCCCATGAGTCCCGGTCTGTTCGTGGCGGCTATGGCATCCACCTGCGAAAGGTCGAGCTTCGCTTCGGAGAGGGCCTGACGCACTACCGGAAGAATCCATTCAGCGTGTTTGCGGCTTGCAATTTCGGGAACCACGCCTTTGTAAATCTGATGGAATGGAATCTGCGTGGCCACAACATTGCTCAAAATGTTTTTACCGTCTTCCACAATGGCGCATGCCGTTTCGTCGCAGGAACTTTCAATGCCTAAAACCTTCATATTAAACCCCTTGTTGCACCATATTAGCGCACATTTGCATTTCTTTCAAGAAGCGGGCGAAAAGTGTTTTGCTCTCCAATCAGTTTCCAACGGCACTACAGACTGGACGGCGTAGTGATTTTGTATCCGGCTTTAACCAGATACGGGTAGATGTCGTTCAAAAGGTCGGGAAGTATGTCAACGGATTTATCCACGTGCCCTATGATGATTGCGTATCCGTTTTTGTTTGCGGTTTCAAGTCCTTTGTAAAGCATCTGAAGCATCGATTCCCTGTTGATTTCGTTGTCGAGAAATGGTGCGTACCGTGCCAGATATTTCATATTGAGGTCTTTGACGGCTTCCGGGACGGCGCTTTCGGATGTGGTTCGGGAGTCGATAAAATAAATGCCTTGTTCGTATGCAACTTTTGCAGCGGCTTTCATTTTGAGCGGATTTTCCGTAATCAGGGAGCCTTCGTGGTTGTTGAATCCTTTTACACCCGGACCTATTTCCATAAGATTGTCGCGGATTACCTGCTCGGCTTCGATTGTGGTCATGTCGGGGATGATTGCGCCCGGCCCCGGATCAGGTGTTTTTCCGTTGGGATAATCGTGGGCCTGCATCGGCTGGTGCAGGATGAGTTCCTTTCCTGCTGCTCTCACCGCGTATGCACAGTCTTTGCTGCCTGCAAGTCGCGGAAGCACTGCGATGGTGATGGGGAAGGGCAGGGCGGTGTAGCGTTTTACATTTGTCACGCTGAGTCCAGCGTCATCTATGACAAAGCAGAGTTTTGCTCCGTTCTGTGCTTTTGGAATATTGTATTTGGATGCCGGAAGTTCATTTACCGTGGGGGCGGTTGCCGGGGTCTTTCCGACTGATGCCACGTGGGGCTGTTTTTGGAAAGCCTGTTCCGTTACGGTCGTTGTTTGACTTTTCCGGGTGTCGTTTTCAGGAGTGCTCTGCTTCGGTGTGAAAGGCACTTCGACCACTTGAACATTTCCGCCTGCCGTGGGGGAAGTCTGGGTTGTGCCGATTTTCGCCGTGGATTCATTTCTGGGTTCGGATTTGCTTTTTCCGTCGTCTGCTGCGGAAAGATTTATTGCCTGATAGGTCTTTGAATCTTCGGACGTGACATTTATTTCGGGAACTGACTCCTGTTTTTTCGGCTCGTCTTTTTTCTGCTGATTCAAGCTCTGCTGATTTGACTCCTGTTGATTTGTGTTTTTAATTTCTGTATTCGGCTCCTTTTCAGACTCCTTCGGACTGCTTTTCTTTTTCTCGGAATCCTTTTTCTTTTGAGACTCTTTTTTTACGCTGCTTTTTTTTGTTTCCTCTTTTGTCTGGTCATTGCCGCTTTCAGTCTGTTCACTTGTATTCCCTGCAATGTAGATTTCCTCAGCGGAAGGCTTTTTCGGTGCTGTAACAATTGCGGTGACTACCAGAGTTGCAACGCAGACGGCTATTATAATGGAAGACAATATGATTACAGATTTTGTGTTCAGCACGACCTTGGGCTTTTTTGATGTTCTTTTTTTCTTTCCTCCTGTTGATTTACCCGGAGTTTTTCCCGCGGTCCTTTTCGTTGCTGTTTTTTTTGCCGGAGTTTTTTCTGTACCTGTCTTTCTATTTGTAGCCATAGTCTGATTATATAGGAAAACCGGTGTTTGTTCAATCTTTGCCTTGTGTGCAACAGGGCTTCAGCATCAGTTCTGCTATTAACGTTCAAAATGAGGCAGTGGGACGCAGGAAACAAGCAAGGAGGGGATGTCCAATAAGTTTGCCACCCGGTTTCATTCAGAACCTGCTGCCGCCGTCATTCCGGGCCTGCTACCACCGTCATCCCGAACTTGATTCGGGATCTCCTTTCACGAGAGATGCTGAAACAAGTTCAGCA
>DGXM01000212.1:5449-12095 GCA_002396325.1 Treponema sp. UBA4232 | reverse complement strand
TAAACGGTAAAATCCACAAAAATGGTCTAGCGGATGCTTCCGTCAAAGGAAAATGCAGGGGAAACATTCCGCAAAATCCGCCGTAGCAGAATTCTTTTACCGCACGGGATAGTCAAAGTATGTGTCGGGATAAGGCTCTTCTTTTAAGGTGAAGTGCCACCATTCTTCTTCAAGGGGCTTGAATCCGTGGCGCAGCATTGCTTCCCGAAGAATCATACGGTTGGCGTACTGCTCCTCTGTAATCTGAGTGTAGTCGGGGTGGCTTTCAATTCCGAGCTAGTCGAAGGTTCCGCCCATGTCAACTTTCTTTTCTGTCCTCATGTCAAAAAGCGTAAGGTCAACGGTGCTTCCCCTGGAGTGCCAGGATTTTTCCGCAATGTAGCCTTGTTCAAAAAAGCACGGACTTGTCCAGATTCGGGTAAAAATATTCCTTCATGCGGGTGTCGGAAGTTTCCTTTGCCCAGTTCATAAAATGAGTGACTGCCCTTTGCGGCCGGTATGCATCGTAGATTTTGAGACGGTAGCCCTGGGCCTTTACATCATCGCTCACTGCCTTTAAAGCCTCAGCAGCCTCTTTTGTAAGGAGGGCTACAGGCTTTTCGTAACCGTCAATTCTATCTCCCACAAAGTTGTATGTGGAATAGTAGCGGATTTCAAGAATGGCAGCGGGAACGGCTTCTGCAAGATGGACAAATCCTTTTGGGGGTGCTGTCTTTTCTGCCGCATGAAAGGCAGACTGTCATAATGATTGCAGTCAGTACAAAAAATGCTGATTTTTTCATTTGTGTTTCTCCAGATACTCTTCAAGCGTAAGGCCTGAGTCGGTGATTTCCTGTGCAAGTTCGGGGCTTCCCACATAGCGGATGTGCCACGGCTCGTAGGAATAGCCGGTAACATCTTCCTTGCCCTTCAGGAACCTGAGGATAAAACCGTATTTTGGGAGTTCCGCGTGGATTTTTGCGAAAAGCTCAGGAAGGGCCATCATGTCCTCGTTTTCCCATTTCCATTCTCCGTCAACTTTAGGCACGATGTCTATGGCAAATCCGGTGTGATGCTCGCTGGTTCCGGGAACTGCCACAGTGTTCCGTGCGTATTCCTCGCCGTACTTTTCGATGAACTCACGCATAATCTGCTCCTGATATTCCACGCTTCTGTATGATGAGTCGATTCCGATTTCGATTCCCTTTTCCAGAAGTCCGGCCTTAAGAGAAAGATAGGCATTGTAAGTGTTTTTTTCCACCTCGGCGGTTTCGTCATCGTAGACTGTATCAACGGTAACAAGGGCAAGGCTTTTGCCGTAATCGCCGCTGATGGGGTGAGTCTTGTTCACTAGCACAAGATAGTCGGGTGCATTTTTACTGCTGCTGACTTTTGTGCTTTCACAGCCAGATAAAAAAGTGTCATGCTGATAGCCGCAAGCGTGCATAAAAAAACGGATTTTTTCAAGAAGGTCCTCCTTAAAATGCTGAAATGATTTTTCAGACAGAACGATTATAGCATTTTTAAATGTCTTGTGCTGAATTCTTCGTGATTTTGTACAAGAATTATGGATTTTGTGATAATATAATGCAGATATGAATAGATTTGCAATCCGTCATAAAAGTGCAGGAAGCGGCTGTTATGCGCTCAATGAAAACGATCTCGTCATAAACATCCTGACGGGAAAGGAAGTCACTTCGGTCATTCTGATTCACGAAGATCCCTTTTCAGCGGGAACCATGCCCGAGGACCCATGGTCAACAGTGGAGACTCCAATGTCAAAATCAAGAGAACTTGAGCTTGAGATGATTTGGTCTGTCACACTCACTCCGAAGTTCAAACGCGAGCAGTATTATTTTGAAATATCCGACGGAGAGGAAACTCTCTGCCTCTTTGAAGACGGTCTTTACGAAAAGGAAAAAGTGGAAAGGAAGGGCAGAATGAAGCAGTATTTCAAATTTCCGTGGCTGAATCCTTCCGATGTCATAAGTCCTCCTTCCTGGGCGGGCGACACAGTGTGGTACCAGATTATGCCGGACAGTTTCTGCAGGGGAATCCACACGGAAAAAAGCAGATTATTCCACGACTGGGACAACTGCGATGACGCATGCTGGAGAGACGCTTTCGGCGGAGACATTCCCGGAATCATATCACGGCTCGACTACATCAAGAATCTTGGCATAAGCGGAATCTATCTTACTCCGCTGTTTCTTTCCCCCTCCGCACACAAATACAACACATCAGACTACACGAAGATTGACGCGGACTTCGGCACGGAGGAAGACATGGTGCGTCTTGTGAATGAGGCACACTCCCGCGGAATACGCATAATGGTGGATGCGGTATTCAACCATTCGGGAACAGATTTCTTCGCGTGGCAGGATGTCCTTGAAAAAGGTGCCGACTCGCACTATCTGGACTGGTTTTTCGTGAACAGTCTTCCGGTTCAGCAGGGGCGCAACACAAGGGACGGAAGATACTTCACTTTCGCATTCATTGAAAACATGCCAAAGCTCAATACGAACAATCCCGCCGTAATGGAATATTTTGCGAAAATCTGCACGCACTGGGTCAAGGACTGGAACATTGACGGCATACGCTTCGATGTGGGAAATGAAGTCTCCCACGGATTTCTGCGTCATCTGCGTTCTGTACTGAAGCCGCTGAAAAAAGATTTGTACCTGCTTGGCGAAATCTGGCACGACTCCTCCCAGTGGCTCGAAGGAACCGAATACGATTCCGTGATGAATTATCCATTCGTGAACAGCATACAGAATTTCTGGGTGGATGAAGAGAAGAAATCCTCCGACCTGCTTTTTGCGCTGAACAGAGTTTACAGTCTTTATGCCGAACAGACCAATTCCGTGCTTTTCAATTTTATTGATTCACATGACATAAGCCGTGCAAGGGTCAGATGCGGAAACGACGACATCTTCTTTATGCAGCTCACCCTTCTTTTGACCATGCAGGGTAGTCCGTGCATTTATTATGGAACTGAAATCGGAATGGGAAGACGTGAAGGGGAATACAACAGACTCCCGATGCCGTGGAAAAAAATCGATGCCGGCGAATGTGATGAAATCCTCTCGCAGACAAGGGCTCTTATTTCAATACGCAACGGATGCAGTGCCGCCAGAAACGGAAGACTCGAATGGGACCGCGCGCTGGATGAAAGCAGAGTGGTCCACTACAGGAGGGTGTCGAAGGACGGTCATTTCGTGGAGGTATGGCTCAACTCCTGCAAAGAGAATTTTTCTGTAAGCACAAGCGGGAGACCCGTGTTCGCACGGAAATACAACGGAGAGATTCTTTCTCCGGGAGGAATAGCTGTTTTCATGGACAAATGAGGAATCAGTTTTCTGCCGGCTCAGTCCTTTCGATTCCGGGTGCATCGGAAAGAAATTTTTTCCCTGAGTTTTTGTGCCTGTATTCCATAGGTGTGATTCCGAAATTCTTTTTGAACACCTTCGTGAAATAACTCTGCGAACAGTAGGAAAGAGTGTCGGCAATTTCGGCATAGGAATAATCGGAGTACGCGAGAAGATTGCAGGCCTGCTCCATTCTTTTTTCCTCAAGATACTCAAGCACGGTGTGTCCTGTCTCTTTTTTGAAAAGAGTCGCTGTGTATTTTTCGCTCAGTCCCAGATGCTCTGCAAGATCACGCACACGCACATTTTTATTCAGATTGTTGAAAAGATAATCTATCGCCTTTCTGACATAAAGGGAATAGGCCTTTCCTTTGCGGATTTTCCTCATTCTCTCTGCGAAAGTGAAAACCATCTTGTTGTGCAGCGCCTCGAGGTCGGCTCCGTCATCAAGCTCATCCATACGGCGGATATACACATCGCTCAGGGTATAGGCCTCCTCTTTGTCCATGCCTCCTTCAATGCAGAATCTGGTGATGAAAGCCGTGCCGATGATGAAATGATACCGCATATTGCGCAGTTTGTTTTTCGAAAGAAGTCCCTGACCGTCAACAATCAGTCTGGGGGCGAGTTCCCGCAACGCTTCGACATTTCCTTCCTTCACAAGCTCATAAAAATCCATCTCCTGTGAATAAGGCATATGGAGAGTTTCCATGTCAAGACTGTTCTTGAGCGCCGAGGCATATTCCCTGTTCATCTCCCTGTCTTCAGACATTTCCGTCATGCGCCACCTACATCTTCAGTTTTGAATGTGTTTCTTCGAGGGATTCCTTTGCTCCCTTGTATACTGGCCATCCGGTAAAATCGTCACTTGCGCGGCGGGGCACTATGTGCATATGAAGATGGAACACGGTCTGTCCCGCACTCTCATTGTTCGCGTTCAGAATATTCACACCGTCGTAACCGCATTTTTCAACGTAATGCCTGCTGATTTTCTGCACGGTATCCATCACGTGATGCATAGTCTCGGTGTCGCAATCCAGCGCATTGGTCACATGCTTCTTTGGAACAACGAGAGTGTGTCCGTCAACATCCTTGGCTATATCCAGAAATGCGAAAGTGTATTCATCCTCGTAGATTTTCATCCCGGGAATCTCGCCTTTTATAATCTTACAGAAAATGCAGTCCTCTGCCATCTTGAACCTCACTTTGAATCGTATCGAGATATTATAGCACACATCCGGCCAAAATGCGATTTTTTTATACGCAAATGCCGGTGAAATCCTAAGCTACAGTGCTCTCAGGAAATTTCCGACCTCTTTCCAGGCCTTTTTTGCTTCGGGGACAAAATCTGCCGTCTGCTGGAAAACGTGCCACATGCCCCTGTATTTTGAAACCGTCACAAGAATACAGATAAACAGTAAAAGTCCCAGTGTCCTTGCAACGTTGATTTTGCTTTTCATAAAATACTATCTTTCGATTTTCCAGAAGTCGAAGACATCAGGCTTCACATCAACCTTGAAGACAGTCTCCTTTCCGCTTCCCTGCCATTTGTTTTCGGGAACTTCGGCATACGGTTCTACCTCATTCCGGTACCTGCGGTTCAGGCAGACGAGTTTCTTCGCATCGCCCTTCACGTGGATGAAAAGCGGCTGGGGACCTTCGTTCATGTATTCATACGGGTAGGTGATGAAAGTGCCGTTGTCGTAAGTGAAAAGCCCCACGTTTTTTCCTCCTTCGATGTGCACGTTTCCGGTGGAGCAGAATTCGCGGCGGATTGCATTGAGCACTTCACGGGGCAGGTCCTGTATGTCGCTGAAACTGTCGGGCACAACAAATGTCATCATCTGACCTTCACCGTAACAGTCGCGGATCAGAATCGGGAAATTCTTTTCGCTCGTCTGTCCCTTGAGAATCATCCAGCTTGTATTGTTCCTGTGTTCCATAAGCGGGAAAATGATGGGTTTGTAGGCCGGTGTTTTGTATTCCTCCCAGCTGTCGATTGAGTGGTACTGATAGTGTGTGGCAGTAAGGCTGCGGCCGCGGTAACGGATTGACGTCATCTGCTCAATTCCCTTTCCAAGCATCAGCTTTACAAATCCGCTGGTGACGATTGCGTGTCCTCCTTTTCTGACATAAGCCTCAAGTTTTTTCATCACATCGGGGTCGGCACAGGAAGCAGCGGTGAAAAAGACAGCCTTTTCGTTTTCAGGGAATTCCGGTGTCGGCTCAAAGGGGATTCCCTGAAGGCCCAGATAGTCTGCAAGATGATCCTCGCCCTGCGCATTCACCGGATGGTATTCGGCAAGACCTGTGCAGTTTCCGGTGCACGTCATCAGTTCATCGATTTTCCGCATCTGGAATCCGAGGGTGGGAACAAAATAGTGGTCATAGACGAGGGGCCAGCAGAATATCATAAGTTCACGTGCCTTTGCAAACGCGGTGAGATAAGCCTGCTCAAGATAGGATTCCATCGGATAGCATTGGTATGCGTCGAACCATCCGCCTCCGTTTCTTCCCGGGGCAAGATTTTCCATCCAGCGGACGAGGGAATAGGAAAGATAGCGCGGAAGATTCTGATCCTGATCCATTATATTGCGGGTTTCGGTGCCTGTGTAAACTCCGTCGAAGATGTGACGCTGCTCCCCCGGATTGTATCCTGCCTCGGCATAGCTTTCCATCCAGTTCGGATATTTGATTACAACCCTGCACTTGGGATTCACTTTTTTGGACGGTCCCACAATCACGTTTTCGCTCACGTCTTTCATAAGGGCAAGCCTGTATTCCTGCCAGCTGCGGTCGCCTTTCGCCTTGATGCAGTCCTCGCATGTGCAGTTCGTGAAATAATAATCATCGAGTATGATTTCGTCGAAGATGCCTGCGGTGAATTCGATGTTCTTCCTGATTTCGGCGCGGAAATCAGAATCCGTGTAGCAGTATGTGTCGAAGAGCCTCTGTTTTTTGTAGTCCTTTCCCGGAATGTCGCCCCATGCGGATGTGGTTGTGAATCCCCCGCTCACCTCGATGCCGTGCGTTTCAAAGAACGACTTGAGAAGCAGGAGTTTTTCCTTGGATGCGGTTCTTCCCGAACGGTATGGCTCGATGTACACTTTGTCAACACCGATGTATTTGTCGAAGAACTCAAGCTGAGTCTCAAGTTCCTCCTCCTTCACATTGATTACCCACTCGGCCGGACAGTAAACAACCGACTTGAAATTCCTGAAATGCCCCATATTTTCCTCGCTTTATTCGTGCGGAGGGTTCAATACCCCGACGCTCTGCGTCGAAATAAAGGGTATTGA
>DGXM01000212.1:2893-5391 GCA_002396325.1 Treponema sp. UBA4232 | reverse complement strand
CCGACTGCAATACCTTATGAGAACACCAACCCTCGACGCTCTGCGTCGAGGGTTGGTGATTGAACTGATACCCTCAATATCACACCCTTCAATTATGCACGGAAAACGGAATAAACGCCACTTTTTTTTTGCTTTTTTTTAATCAAAATTTTTCAGATTCCTGCCGCACGAGTTCCGGGCCTCCGTTGCATCGGCATGCAGATCTGGGAATCTGTTTTTCCATTACAAGGCTTTTCAGAAAAATCCTGTCATTCGTGTCTTGCGCATCAAGAAGATTCAGAGGGGTCGCTTAAGAGGCTGTTGTCCATCGGCTATAAATCCAGGCCCTCAAATCCGTTCCATACGTTTTTGCCCGTGTATTTGCGCGGACTTATATTTCCTCTGAGAACTTCCAGTGCTGGAAGCGCCAGTGCCTCCTGTTCCATTTCGCCCGGATAGACGGAAATCGGTGCGATAAAACCGCAGCGTTTTTCAATTCCGTCTTTTATATCCGCAAACCGCATAAGGCCACCTGTCAAAAGAATGCCGTCAACCCTTCCGCAAAGAACCGCACTCATAGCACCAATCATTTTGCAGATCTGGTAAATCATCGTGTTCCAGACCAGCGAGGCTTTTTCATCCCCCTTGTCCACCAGTGCATGAACAGTATCCGCATTTGCCGTGCCGAAAAAATCCACAAATCCTCCCGCACGTGAACAGCGCAGACGCACGTCTTCAATTGAATGCCGCTCGATATAATCCAAAAGCTGAAGCACAGGAACAGAACCGATTCTCGTAGGAGTGAAGGCTCCCTCACCGTCGGCACCCATGTTTCCGTCCACCATGCGGCCGTGGTCGTGGGCACAGACTGTAATTCCACCGTCGATGTGCGCAACAATAAAATTGCAGTCCCCGTATTTTCTGCCTATCGTCTTTGCGTGGTACTCGGCAACAGCCTTCTGATTCAAAACGTGGGAATGAGAAACGCGGTAGACGCCCTTGATTCCCGTAAGACGCGCAAGATCCGAATATTCGTCAACGTTCGTGGGATTCAGAGTGTAGGCGGGCTTATTGTATTTTTGAGAGAAAAGCCATGCCAGCATTACGCCGAGTTTCGCAGGATGCTCGGAACCGCCGACACCGGCAGCAGTATCGTCAAACAGTTTTTCATCAATTATTGTGATTCCGCCGGGCTGTGTACATGCGCTTCCGCCGCGTCCCACAAAAGCATCGATTGATTCAGGGGCCGTCTTTTCTTCCCTGAGCATGTCCACAATCACATCATACCGGAACTGAAGCTGGTCGTTTACATGCGGAAATTTCAAAAGCACATCGGCATCGTGAAACAAACTTTTTTCAAACACGGATTTTTCGTCCTTGAAAAGACTGACCTTGGTGGACGTTGAGCCGGGGTTTATGACAAGTATTTTTTTTGCATCAGACATCGGTAAAACCTTCCATTAAACAAGCTGTGCTGACCAAAAAAGTTCGTTGCGCGCCGTCATTCCAGGCTTGCAACCACCGTCATCCCGAACTGCAACCACCGTCATTTCCGGACTGCAACCGCCGTCATCCCGAACTTGATTCGGGATCTCCTCTTCACAAGAGATGCTGAAACAAGTTCAGCATGACATGGCTTCGTTCTGCATGATTTCCCCGTCATCCCGAACTGCAACCGCCGTCATTCTAGGCTTGCAACCGCCGTCATCCCGGACTGCAACCGCCGTCATCCCGGACTGCAACCACCGTCATCCCGAACTTGATTCGGGATCTCCTTTGCACAAGAGATGCTGAAATAAATTCAGCATGACAGTACTTTTGGGTCAGCACCAAGATTTTACAATCAACAGGCACTGTAAATCAAGCCGCAGAAACCGCATAAAAGGCTTCCACCGGCGTCATCAACAAACAGAGTGCCCTCGAAAGACGTTCACGTTCCTTTGTCTGCATTTTCCTTGTCAAAAACTTAAAATGCGTTTGTCCTGAAAAAATAATTGAGTCCGGCTGATTGTTGTGATAGAATTGACCGAGATTCCAAAAGCATCTTCGCTTGAACGGATGAAGGAGAATCTTGACGTGTTTGATTTTGAATTGCCGGAAGACGAAATCTCCTATCTCTCCTGCATCCCGCAGGAAGGCTGGTCGGGAGAACACCCGGATTTGATGAATGTCTAGCACGCAATATCGGTTACAGGAGGAAAAGATATGCCGCCGGGAGGAAAGGGTATGCGGAACGGATTTTTGACCGAGGAAGAAAAGGCCAACCGTCCCAAAGTCACAGCCGCACTTTTAAAGAGGATTTTTTCCTGGCTCAAGCCGTACTGGAAACAGCTTCTAATTGTCTTTGCAGCCATTTCCGTTTCATCCTTTTTTTCTCTTCTGCCTTCTGTGATTACAGGAAGGATAATCGATGAAGGTCTTATTGGACGGAACCTTAGGCAGCTTGTCATTTTGACCTGTTTTTCCCTCGCCGTGACCTTGGGCGCGAATCTGATCGGTGTACTGGAAAGCTACATGAA
>DGXM01000212.1:0-2724 GCA_002396325.1 Treponema sp. UBA4232 | reverse complement strand
GTCATTACCCGCATGACGAGCGACATCGGCGGTGTGCAGCAGATTATCACAGGAACCCTCACGCAGATTTTCTCCAATGTGATTACCCTGATTGTGGCACTGGTTGCAATGTACCAGAAAAACTGGGTGCTTGCGACGCTGGGTGTTCTGATAATACCTCTGTTCGTTCTGCCCACAAGGAGCGCAGGAAAGACAAGATGGTCGCTTACCCGGGACGCACAGGCCTGCAACGATGAGGTGAACGGCATTCTGAACGAGACGCTTTCCGTGAGCGGTCAGCTTTTAGTCAAACTGTTCGGGAAGGAGGAGGTTGAGTACGAGCGCTACAAAAATGTCAATCAGAAGATGATGGGCTTGAACATCAAGGAGGGAATGGCAGGACGTTGGTTCAGAGTGGTGATTTCAACTTTCGCGAGCATCGGACCCATGCTTTTGTATCTTGTGGGCGGACTCCTGATTATGAAGACCGACAGTTCGGTTACGGTCGGAGACATCACCGTGTTTGTGGCCCTTCTTTCAAAGATGTACGGGCCTGTGAATCAGCTGCTCAACATTCAAGTGGACTGGATACGGTCCATGGCGATGTTTACCCGCATATTCGAATATTTTGACATGCCGGTCGAAATTCAAAATGCACCTGACGCTCTGGTTCCAGACAGTACTCCCGGTTATGTTGTCAACGGCGAGGTTGAGTTCAGAAATGTCCATTTCTCCTACAATCCCGGACGGAAGATTCTGGATGACGTTTCATTCAAATTGAACAGCGGCGACTGCATTGCCATAGTCGGGCCTTCCGGTTCGGGAAAGAGCACCATAATCAATTTGATTCCGCGTCTGTATGATGTTGAGGGTGGTTCTGTTTTGTTTGACGGCGTGGACGTCAGGAAACTTGACCTTGCATTTCTGCGCAGAAACGTGGGAATCGTAAGTCAGGAAACTTATCTGTTCAATGGAAGCATACGTGAAAATCTTTTGTATGCGAAACCTGATGCCGCCGAAGAGGAACTGATTGAAGCATGCAAAAAAGCCAACATCTACGATTTTGTCTCGTCGCAGGAAAAAGGTCTTGATGCGATGGTCGGAAACAGGGGACTTAAACTTTCAGGCGGAGAGAAACAGCGCATTTCAATTGCAAGGATTTTGCTGAAGGATCCGGCTCTGCTGATTTTTGATGAGGCGACTTCCGCACTGGACTCGATTTCCGAAAGGAGAATTCAGGAGGCAATAACTCCGCTGATTGAGTCACACACCAGCATTCTGATTGCACACAGGCTTTCCACGATTCTGGCGGCCGATGAAATCCTCGTTGTGAAAGACGGGAAAATTGCGGAACGCGGAACCCACGGGAATCTTGTGAAGGCAGGCGGCGTCTACACCGAACTGTACAACACACAATTCAAGATAAATAAGTGATTTTATTTTCATGGAGAATAATTTTATGGAAAACACAGCAGCGATTCAGGCACAGCCGCAGGATTTGAAAAAATACCGCAGGACATCCCGGGCATGCTACCTAGGTTTTGTCACACAGGCAATCTGCGCAAACTTTGTGCCGCTTCTGTTCATCACCTTTCACGACTCTTACGGCATTTCCTTCAGGCAGCTCGCGCTCATTTCCACCGTGTTCTTTTTCACCCAGCTGGTGACGGACGCAGTGTGCGCAAGGTTTTCCGACCGGCTTGGATACCGCATAAGCGTGGTGTTCTCTGCAGTCACATCGGCCCTCGGATTAATCGGACTTTCTTTTCTCCCCGACCTGCTTCCGTCTCCTTTTGCCGGCATCCTCATCTGCGTGATGATTTATGCAATCGGAAGCGGACTTGCGGAAGTTCTTGTCAGCCCGATTATTGAAGCCTGTCCTTTTGAAAACAAAGAAGCGGTGATGAGCCTTACACATTCGTTCTATTGCTGGGGAGTTGTCGCCGTCATCCTTCTTTCCACTGCATTTTTTGTCTTTGTCGGAATTGAGCACTGGAGAATCTTGAGTCTGCTTTGGGCAATAATTCCGCTGTACAACATTTACAATTTTGCCACCTGCCCGATTGAAAAACTTGTCGATGACGGAAGGAGCATGACAATTGCCTCGCTGTTCAAAAATAAATTCTTCTGGATATTCATTGTGCTGATGGTGTGCGCAGGTTCGTCCGAACTTGCAATGGCTCAGTGGGCTTCGGCATTTGCCGAGTCGGCACTGGCTGTCTCAAAGACTGTGGGAGATCTTGCAGGCCCCTGCGGATTTGCAATTCTGATGGGAGTAAGCCGCACGCTTTACGGAAAGTTCGGGGAAAAAATCGACCTTGCGAAATTCATGATTGTGTCGGGCATACTTTGTCTTGCCTGCTATCTGCTTTCCGGTCTTGTTCCTATTCCAATTTTCGGTTTGGCAGGATGCGCCCTCTGCGGATTTTCGGTTGCAATTATGTGGCCGGGTTCAATCAGCATTTCGTCAAAAGTCTTACCGACCGGCGGCACTGCGATGTTTGCGCTGCTTGCTCTTGCAGGTGATTTGGGAGGCTCACTGGGGCCTGCGATTGTCGGCGAGGTTTCACAGAGATTCGGGGAAAACCTTCGGGCCGGGGTTCTTGGCGGAATAGGATTTCCGGTTGTGCTTGTATTCTGCGTGCTTTTGGTAAGAAAACAATACAGGACATCACGGGAAAACTCCTTCGGTGAATTTTCAGAAAACTGAGTCGTCAGCAGCAGAGACGGGCAAAGGATTGGAGG
>DGXM01000109.1 GCA_002396325.1 Treponema sp. UBA4232 | reverse complement strand
ACCACGGTTTTTAGAGGTTTCCATAAAGGATGATTTTTCGGAGATAGGAAAATGGAGGAGCAAATGACACTTTCAAAATCAAACAATGGAGATGCGTATACAATCGCAATTGAAGGAAGACTGGATACACTCACGGCTCCGGCTTTTGAAAAAGAAATCACTGCAATCACCGATGGAGAGACTCTTTTGGTGGACTGCGCAAAACTTGACTACATCTCTTCCGCAGGACTCAGGGCTCTTCTTTCCGCCCACAAGAAATTCGCTGAAAAGGGTGGCATGACGGTGACGAATATTGGTGAAAACATTGCCGATATTTTTGAAGTCACGGGATTCAGTAATATCCTTACAATAAGATAGTTTCGGGCGATTTACCGGAAGATAAATATTATATAGAAGATAACCGAGGGAAATATGAAATCAGATATATGCACATTGCCAGAAGGAACAAAGGATCTTGACTCTCTTTCCGCAATCCTCAATGAAGTGGAAAAGACCGCGGAATATGTGGAACTTGATAAAAAACAGGCCTCCCGCCTCCGTCTGCTGGCTGAGGAACTTGTGGAAATGCTGCCTTCAGTCCTTTCCTATGCCTCAGGAAAATTCTGGGTGGAGTCTCAGGGAAAGAGTTTTGAGCTGCACACTTCACTCATGCCGGATGAACTGATGACAAGCGAGAGACGGGAACAGCTCCTTTCACTTTCGACCAGCGGAGAAAATGCTGCTGTAAAAGGCATTATGAGCAAAATCTTCCTTGCCGTTGAGCTTATGGCCGTGAATTATGAGGCAGTCGCAAATATGGCGCCTGCCAGCACCTATGAATTCTACCATGCGGGAATCACCACAATCCAGCCGTTTGTGGACAATGCCTGGTCTCTCGAAACCTACCGCAGGCAGGCTGAAAAGCGGCAGGGTGAAGCTTGGGATGAACTTGAGAAATCAATAGTGGCAAACATTGCCGACGACGTTGTGGTTGGAGTCACCGGACGTTCAGTTGAAATCGTTGTGAAAAAGAGCTTCTGACGCGTTTTGACGGGACAACTTGTATCATCAACCTCTTTTCATTTGATGAAAAAATCAGTATATTGTAATTAGCATCTGCTAACTCACGATAGAAGGATTTTTTTTATGGACGCACCAGAAATTGATGAAAACGGAAAGGGTCTTCTTTTTTACGGAGACACAACAGTAGAAAAATGTCAGCTTGTGGACGGACAGCCGAATGTTTACCTGCTTCAGACCTCCACGGTTCTTGAGCGCGAAAACCAGTTGTCTCCGCAGGCAGGACAGTTCTATCTTCTCCGCAGTAAAAGGACCGGTGTGAATTATGGAAGGCCGATCAGCGTGTATCATTCCGAGACCGGCAGAGCTGAAGACGGCAAAAAGAAAGTGACCGTTCAGTTTATGATGCTTGAAAAAGGACGCGGCACACAGGAACTTGCCCATCTGAACATCGGTGAGAAAATGACTGTGACAGGTCCTCTTGGAACCCCCTGGCCGAGACCAGACTCCTTTATTACGGGAAATTCCAAATCTCCTGAAATCTGCATAGTCGGCGGAGGAATCGGTGTGGCTCCTGTGGCGAATCTTGCCTCGACATTTCCCGATGGAAGTTATGATTTTTTCGCGTGTTTCAAATCAGGGTGCTACGGACTTGAGCATGTGAAGGCCTCAACTCTTGAAATCACCACTGATGACGGAACCGTGGGCACAAAGGGGATGCTGCCCGCCGTGTTTACGAAAGAGAGGGTGCGGAAAGCCGGATACAAGGTGATTTACGCCTGTGGACCTGCCCCCGCGCTTTCATATGTGAAAACCGTTGCCGAAGAGCTTGGAATCCTATGCTATATCAGTATGGAACACCGTATGCTCTGCGGACTGGGAGCCTGTCTTGGATGCACCATTGAAACAAAGAGCGGACTCAAGCGCTGCTGCAAAGACGGACCTGTGTTTGATTCGCGTGAGTTGGAATTTCCGAAACCGGCCCCCAGAAGAAAGCCTCTTGAAGCAAACGAAGAGCCTGATTTGAGTGTGGACATTGCGGGCGTGCATTTCAAGAATCCCACGATTGCCAGTGCCGGAACCTTTGCATTCGGTCAGAATTTCCGTGGACTTTCCGATGTGGGAGAGTGGGGTGGAATCTGCTCGAAGGGATGTACTCTGGAACCGCGCGAAGGAAACCACGGTGAACGCTGTCTTGAAGTTGCCGGGGGAAACATGAACTCCATCGGTCTTCAGAATCCGGGTGTGCCTTATTTCATCAGGGAACTTTTGCCCGGTATGCTTGGACTCGGTCCTGTGGTCATTGCGAATCTTGCCGGAAGCGACATTGAGTCTTATGTTGAAGGCGCCAAACTGCTCGACAAAACCGACTGTGACATGATTGAATTGAACATAAGCTGTCCCAACGTGAAAGCCGCGGGACTTGCATGGGGTCTAAGTGCGGAGACTGCCTATTACTGTGTTTCAGCGGTGCGTGTAGTCACTAAAAAGCCTCTTATGGTAAAGCTTTCCCCGAATGCTCCCGACAACCGTCCCATTGCTCTTGCCTGTATAAAAGCGGGTGCCGATGCAATCAG
>DGXM01000215.1 GCA_002396325.1 Treponema sp. UBA4232 | reverse complement strand
CCGCCCCCGGAACGTGCAAATCAATCCTGAAGAAAATGTTTCACAGCAGAAAGAATATCCGAAAGAGGATTGTACATCCGTCGGGTCATGGGCACACTCGTTGTAAAAAGTCTTCCATAGCTTTTTTCCACAATGCGCCTGTCAAGGACAATCACCGTGCCCCTGTCATCACCACGGCGGATAAGACGACCGAATCCCTGCCTGAATTTAATCACGGCCTGAGGCACGCTCAACTCCATAAACGAAGAGCCACCTCTTTTTTCCACGGCTTCACTTCTGGCGGCAAAAACCGGATCATTTGGAACCGAAAACGGCAGCTTCACGATTATCACTTGACTAAGACTGTCTCCCGGCACATCAACACCCTCCCAGAAACTGTCGGTGGCAAAAAGCACGCTTTCCCTGTTTTCCTTGAAATGCTCAAGAAGCCTGAACCTGTCATCGTCACCCTGCTTGTAAACCTCAATTCCTTCCTGCAAAAGACGGGTGTAAGTGGAATTGTAAGTGTGACGCAAGGAATCGTAGCTCGTGAACAGAACAAGAGTCCGGCCTCCTGCGGCAAGAACCAGACGCGCCACAACATCCTCGACGTAACTCTGAAACGCGGGATTGTCAGGAAAAGGAGCATCGGAAGGAACCGCGAAAATCGCATTCGTCCTGTATGGAAACGGAGAATCGAACACATCCTTCACAAGCCTGTCGTCCTCGACAAACGAAAGCCCTGTACGCCTCATCCAGTAATCGAAGGAAGTCCCTGTTCTCAAAGTGGCACTCGTACAGACAACGGAGCTCATAGGCTCAAACACCCCCATATTCATAAGAGGGGCAACATCAAGCGGCGTCTGAGTAAACTGCACGTAAACCAAAGGCTCATCCCCGTTCTTCTTCGGCGGAACACGAATCTTCTGCATCCAGAAAACGGTGTCGTCATGTTCGTCCCACCCGCTGAAATTCCTGCAAAGCACAACCATATCGTCAAGCCTTCGGAGCACAGTCTTGGATTCAAACACGGCGGGAAGATCCCTGTCATCCTCGGCAATTCCTTCAAGCACTTCACGGGCCATGGCTGTAAAAGAGGAAATCGAATTACGGAGCGCATCCATTCCCTTCAACACGGCACGGAAACGCGGCACAGTCGCCGGATAAAGACGGGATGTAAAATCGTTTTCCATGGCATTCAGCGAAAGAGTCTCAAGAGCCTCCATACTCGACCTGATATCCGAAACAGATGAAACGGCCTTGTCGTAAAAATCATCAACCGAAGAAACCGCGGCGGCCTGCACTAAAAATCCTGCGGCGGATCCCCTGAAAGTGCGGAAAAGCAAATTGATCTGCTTCAGCACCTTGAACCTGTTCACACTCTCGCTGAAAAAAGAAGTGGCACTGTCCTCAATGCCGTGAGCCTCGTCGAACACAATGCGGTGGTAAGGCGGAAGAACTGCGGCATCATCATAACCGGCACCGTTCATGCGGCTCTCAATATCCGCAAACAAAAGATGATGATTCACTACTATTATATTGGCATCCGCGGCATCTTTTCTCACCCTCATCACAAAGCACTTGTCGTGGAAAGGGCACCTTGCACCCATGCATCCGTCGCTCTCGGAATTCACCCTTGACCAAACGGACTCAGGCGGCATAAAAGCAAGATCCGAACGGCTCCCCGTCTCTGTGGAACCGCTCCATGACTCAATGCGGTCAAGAATCTCGGCATCTTCGGTAAACATATCCTTTTCGGCAGCGGCATCATTCATACGCCTGAGACACAGATAATTCTGCCGCCCCTTCAAAAGAACGGCCTTCACTTTTTTGCCGATGATTTTCTGCGCCTCGGGTATATCCTTTTCCACCAGCTGCTGCTGAAGATTTATAGTCCCAGTGGAAATCACCACACGCTCTTTGTTTTTCAGCGCCCACAGCATCGAAGGAATAAGATAAGCAAAACTTTTCCCAACCCCGGTTCCCGCCTCGAAGACAGCGATTTTTCCACCGTTGAAAGCGGAAGCGACATTTTTCAATAGCGCAATCTGAGACGGCCTCTCCTCGTAATTTTTGTTTTTCTTTGCAAGCGGACCGTCGGACGAAAGATATACGGAAGTTTTCTCCACATCAAGAACGGAAAGAGTCTTGGGCTGAACAGGCTCAACAATCACATAGACATCGGTCACGGAATTGTTCACGATGTACGAGCCCACCCCCATCTCCATGTACTGACCCGCGACATTCAAATCCGCCTCGGAAGGTCTAAGCACCCCGGAAGGATGATTGTGAATCACCACATGACCTCTGCCGTCGCTCCTGTCACCGTCAATCTCATCCATATTCAAGGCACTGTTTACAAGCACCATACCGCCGTTACCGCGGGCACCAACCTTCACGCTTATGACGCGTCCATCCGCATTGATGCTGCCCACCCAGCAGACCTCGTTACCGTCCGCCTCCCGGATGTCTCTCTCCATTGCAGTGATGATTGACTGTGTGAACCGCTTGTGAATGTCCATAGCAGCATTGTACACGCTTAATAAAAAAAAATCAATTTGAAGCAGAAAACCTTAAATTCCGATACGGACGACAGGCCCAAAAAAACGGCTTCCGCGCTCCCCTGCAACCCCCGCTTTCCGGGGTTCCGGCCGCCAGGCCTCCATTCCCGCCTCCGGCGTGAACCGCATCCGCGGCCCCTTCAATCGGGCGTAGGCGGCAGAGTTTTAAAAGAGCTGTGAGTTCGGAATTCTGAACTCGGAGTTCGGAGTTTATCAATGGGCATTTGCGCACACTTCATCTATTGTGAACGCATTTACACCGCTTACCTCGCCTGTGGCCGTGTCGTAGTATCTCATGGAAAGCCTTGAAAGTTTTCTTGAACTAAGAAAATATATTCTGGAACCCCTGACGTAGATGGTCTCCGTGAAGTCAAAATTGAATTCTGTAAGGAACTCGAATTTCTTCTCTTCCACATCGACTTTGTAAATCATGTTGCGGGCGTAGGAGTTGCTGTGATCCCACAGGACTGCATAAAGTGTCCCGTTTATGTAAGCCGCCCGGCCTAAATAAGCGTACCCCGTATCTCCTGTCGGTATTTCAATTTCAACCGGAGGTTTGGTCATATCATCTGTGTCATATATAAGCACATTCGGATACAAAGGCCGGACTCCATCGTTGACAAGCAGATAGTGGTCATAGGCTAAAAGCTGGCACATAACTTCATATGTAGAGGTTTTGCAAACCGGAATTGTACGGTAGGTTTCTATGCTCTGGGTTTCACCACAGAATTTGGCAAGATAATTATATTCCGCATTCGGTTCTATGTATCCCATCCAATAGTTTCCTTTTGCATCTACGGAAGGCGTCATAATATTACTTGAACCATATATGAAAATACTCTTCTTCTCACCGCTGACTTTCCCGGTTTCACTGTCGAAGAAATTGACGTTGTATGTGGAGCATCCGTTTTCATGGCCGCTCGTGCCTATGATTCCGTAGCGGCTTTTCGAACTCTGGTTGTTGTTCAGATTTGCGAATGTTCCCTGCACCGCGTTCTGCGTCACCGTTACCCTGCCGGTCGCCGGGTCAAGGCATCCTATCAGCGCACTGGTTTCTCCTGCATCGTAATATTTTGTCGGTGTTCCCATCTCCACCGCCCGCCAGTTGGAAAGACCGTGGTTTCCTTCAAAAAACGCCCAGTCGTACACGGTTCCGCTTTCCCAGTCATACACCACGAAAATGTCGCCCTGACGTTTCGAGCGGACATCGGCAGTTCCTCCCATAAGTCCCATTTTTTGATAAACAGGCATGGTTATTACAATCGGGTCGTTTAATGAGCTGAAGGGGCGCATGCTTTTCTTTTGCGTTATATGGCTTATGTCCTCAATCTGGCTGTACATGTTTTTGCAGGAAACGAAGAGAAACAGGCACATGAAAAGTGATGTTTTTGCAGTGAATTTCATACGTGAACACCTCTCAATAGTTCCTGTATTCAGTTATGGTCTGTGTGGAGCTTGTGACTTCAAAATGTTCGGGAAAGATGAAAGGCATGAGTCCAGAAAAATCGTAACCTCTGTCTGCATCCACCCACCTTAATTGTATATTGAAGATTATAGGCTGTCAAGTGTTAAATATAAATTTAAGAAAATCTTCCGCTCACATCATTTTCCTCCGTTACTCCGCGCTCCCATCTTCCCAAGGAAATCAGTTTGTTGAAAGATGGGCTGTCCAAAAAGAATTGCCACGGGAACGCATGCCATACGAAACTGTGTCACACCGAACGAAGCCATGTCATGCTGAACGAAGTTGTGT
>DGXM01000045.1 GCA_002396325.1 Treponema sp. UBA4232 | reverse complement strand
AAATTCCGATACGGACGGCAGGCATTGGTGAGCGGCTTCCGCAGTCCCCCGCGTCTCCCGCTTTCCAGGGTTCCGTCCGCTCCGCAGCCTCCATTCCTCCACTTCGTTCCGGAACCACTACCGTGGCCCTTCCAATCGGGCGTAGAGTCACAAGCCGGAGGCTTGTTCTGAGAGTTTCGCTTTGGTCGCAAAGGCTCCCATTTTTTCTTCGAAAAAAACAGCAAAACTCTCGCAGTACAAGGTTTTAAGTTTTTGCGCAGCAAAAATTCGAGCCTTCGCGAGAAAGCGGAAACTTGAAGAGCCGGCCTGCCGGCGACCGGGGCTCCAATCGGGCGTAGGTGGTCAAGTTTATGCGGTTTTTGCGCGGCAAAAATTCGAGCCCTCGCGAGAAAGCAGAAAAACAGAAGCCCGCCGACAACCCCTCCCAGAGTGCCGACGGGCTAAACGCTCCATATCCATTTCGCATACAGAACACATTAAATAATAAAACGAATTCGACATAAAGTCAAATAAAATCATAAAGTTTTGCAAAATTTTGAAAAAAAAAAGTGCCCCGCAGCCATTGGGTGGGAGGGGATAAGAGGCTGCGGGGCGTAAGTTGCAGTATTTCTACCGCGAAATGGATAAATTAATCATCGGTACAAGGGTAAAAATGCATTAGTGCTTGTGTGAAAAAAAATCATTGTATTTTTTATCATAAAAGTCTTGACATATTTGCAAAATAAGACGAAAGTACGGATAGGGAGGAATGTCTGCCGTCGAACGAGGGTGCTCTCCCGCGTGTTTTTTTTGTAATTAATTGCAATGCAAAAAGATAACGCATCATTTTACAAACAGGAGTTGTACCCACTGTGAACGGAAGTACAGTTTCCATTGACCATGTCTCAAAGCATTTCGGTGATTTCCATGCCTTGGATGACATCAATTTTACAATCAAGCAGGGAGAATTCTTTTCCCTTCTCGGACCTTCAGGATGTGGAAAGACCACACTGCTTCGCATCATAGCCGGATTTGAGTATCCGGACGAGGGAGTTGTTCTTTTCGACGACCAAAATGTCATTCCCCTTCCGGCAAACAAAAGGCAGAGCAACACGGTTTTCCAGAGTTACGCACTTTTCCCGCATCTGAGCGTGTATGAAAACGTTGCGTTCCCTCTGCGCTTAAAGAAAGTTGACAAAGCCGTAATCGACGAGAAAGTGAATCATTATCTGCACCTCGTACAGCTGGACCAGCACATGCACAAAAAGCCCAACCAGCTTTCAGGAGGCCAGAGACAGCGTGTTGCGATCGCCCGCGCACTGATCAACGAACCGAAAGTCCTTTTGCTTGACGAACCGCTTTCCGCACTCGACGCGAAACTCCGCTCAAATCTTCTTGTTGATTTGGATGCCCTCCACGACAAAATCGGAATCACATTCATCTACGTGACCCACGACCAGAGCGAGGCACTTGCAGTAAGCGACAGAATCGCCGTAATGAATCAGGGGCACGTGCTTCAGGTGGGAACTCCGTTTGAAATCTACGAAAGCCCGGCAACACAGTTCGTGGCACAGTTCATTGGAGAAACAAACCTCTTTGAAAGCACGGTGGTCAACTGCGAGCCGTACACTTCCCCGAAGGGCGAAAATGAATACATGGTCACGCTGAACACACCGGCACTCGGAATGCAGGCCCAGCTCACGGGAGAGACCGCCGCAACCCGCGAAGAAGACAAAAACATCCTCGTGACGGACTACGAAGAGACCAAGCCCGGACAGAAGATTGCTTTCACAGTGCGCCCCGAAAAAATCCGCATTACGCTGGAGGAGCCGAAAATCAATGGGCGCAAGGACATCAACGTGTTCAAGGGTGTCGTTGAGGAGCCCATTTACACGGGATTTCAGTCAAAATTCTACGTGCGCCTTGAAAACGGTTCCATTGTGAAAGTCTTCAAGCAGCACATCAACTATCTGGACGACGGCCCGGAAATTGCATGGAAAGATACCGTCTATATCTCATGGGCGGCGGAAGACGGCTACATCGTCGAGGACATCAATAAATGAGCGAAAAAGACGAAACTCCGAAACTGAGTGCAGACCTGAAACTTGCAAAAGCGGCAAGGGGTGCGAAATACAAAAAGACAAACCCCGGTCCTTTCTATGCATGGCCTATGGGTCTGTGGTTCTCAATCTTCTTCATCGTGCCCATCGTAATCATTGTGGCATACTCGTTTATGACCCGTGATGTGTACGGTGGTGTCGAGCCGAAATTCACGCTCAAGGCATACAAGCAGATGTTCGATCCTGCGTACGGAAAGATTTTTCTGCGCACACTTTGGATTGCGGCATTTTCTTCCATAGTATCCATCCTGATTGCCCTCCCGTGCGGATATGCAATGGCAAGAAGCAGGCATCAGACAATCTTTTTGATTCTGGTGATTATTCCCTTCCTGACCAACAGCCTGATCCGAATCTTCGCGTGGATGACAATTCTCGGTGACAACGGACTTCTGAACGGAATACTCCACTTTTTCTGGAACATCGGTCATACTCTGGGCATCGCAAAAGGAAGTGCATTCGTGCCGCACAAATTCATGTTCACACAGGGAGCCATAATCCTCGTGAGCATCTATATGTACCTGCCCTATGCAATTCTTCCGGTATTCACGGCAGTGGACAGATTCGACTTCAGTCTGCTTGAGGCGGCCCGCGATCTGGGTGCCACAAAAATGCAGTCCATGACGAAAGTTCTCATCCCCGGCGTGAAAAGCGGAATCGTGAGCGCATTGATTTTCACCTTCATTCCAATCTTCGGTTCATACACTGTGCCGCAGATGGTCGGTGGAAAAGACAGCTACATGCTCGGAAACATCATCGTGGATCAGGTGCAGAAAGTCAGAAACTGGCCGTTGGCATCGGCATTCAGCCTCGTAATCACCGTGATTTCAATGGTTGCAATCCTTTGGATGCTTGCCTCCAACCGCAAGGATGCAAACCTGAAGAAAGTGTCCACCAAAGAAGATGTGGCTGCAAACACAAACACGCCACTTCTTGCCGGAAAAACTCTGGGAGGCGTAAAATGAAAAATCCGTTCAAACTCTTTGCAAAAAAACAAAAGCCCTCTGAACCGGCCCGCCACGCAAAAAGAGAATGGCGGAAGCACGAGGGAAGAGTGAGTTTTTCAAAGACAGTCCTTGCGCTTTCACTGATGTTTCTGTTCATTCCGCTGTTCGTGATAATTTTCTATTCATTCAATGAATCGAAAGACACCACTTTCACAGGATTCTCCTTTGTGTGGTACGAAAAACTCTTTTTGGACAGCGGAGATTTGTGGTCATCGCTTTGGAACAGCCTCTTTGTCGCAATCACTTCGTCGCTCACTGCAACCGTGCTCGGAACACTGGCGGCAATCGGAATCACCTGGTACAAGTTCTTCGGAAAAAGCTACATCCAGTCGATCAGCTTCCTGCCGATGGTTCTTCCTGAAGTGATTATGGGAATCTCGCTTCTGATTTTCTTCAGCGGCATAAAGATGTCACTGGGACTTCTCACAATATACATTGCGCACACGACTTTCTGTATGCCGTTCGTGTATCTTATGGTGAGCGCCCGCATAGACGAATTCGACTATTCAATCATCGAGGCAAGCCACGACCTTGGGGCAAATGAATTGCAGACACTCTTCAAAGTCATCATCCCCGCAATCATGCCTGGAATCATCTCCGGGTTTATGATGAGCATCACGATGTCTCTTGAGGATTACGTCATCACCTTCCTTGTGAGCGGCCCGGGAAGCACGACGCTTCCTCTTTACGTTTACTCGATGATACGGTTCGGAGTGAGCCCGGTAATCAACAGTTTGTCATTCGTGCTGATTCTGATAATCTGTTCGATAACAATTCTGCTCAGGAACGGACTCAAAAACTTCGCATCATCACGCTAGATTTCAGAGACTATTGAGCCGGTTTCAAAACCCGTCTGACTTTTGAAACTTCATCTATTTTGAAAACAGTGCCTTTACCAGAGATTTTATTGAATCAACGGCGAGGGCGCTGTCTTCAGCAGACGGGGCTATCACTTTTGAAAATCCCAGCTCTCTTGCGGTCTTCACACGCTGCCTGAGTTTGGTCACAGGCCTGATTTCACCTGCAAGACTCAGTTCGCCGACCACCGCGGTTTTTTCCCCCAGAGGCACATCGGTACGCGCGGAATACAAAGCCGCCGCCAAAGCAGCATCAATGGCACTTTCGGTAAGACGCACACCTCCCGCCACATTTATGTAGATGTCCTGGTCGGAAAACTGTATGCCGGCTCTTTTTTCAAGGACTGCCGCAACCCTGCTCACCCTTGCGGAATCAACTTTATCGGAATAGACTCTGTTTATGGAAGATTTGGCGGGCACCGTAAGAGCCTGAATCTCAACCACGAACACACGGCTTCCTTCGAATACAGGCACGCAGGCCACACCGGCAGGAGTCTCCCCTTGTCTCCGCGTAAGAAAAAGTGAACTGGGGTCGGAAACTTCTTTGAGTCCGTCCGAATCCATTTCGAAAATGCCCAGCTCGTCTATGGAACCGAAGCGGTTTTTCATGGCCCGCAGGAAACGGTACTCATCGCTCGATCTTTCAAATGAAATCACTGTGTCCACCATGTGCTCGAGGCTTTTCGGACCTGCAATGATTCCGTCTTTGGTAACGTGGGCCGTCATAAACAGAACAGAGTCGCGTTCCTTCACCCAGGCAATGAGTTCGTTTGCACAGTATTTGAGCTGATTCACAGTCCCCGGCACAAGACCTGCCTGTACGGAATACACAGTCTGGATGGAATCAATTATCACCATCACGGGATTCAGGCTGTCGAGGGCATCAAGGATGTCTTCCAGACGCAGAGTACAGAGGATTTCCACTGCACCGACGTCAAGACCGAGCCTTACCGCCCTTCCTTTAATCTGACTTGCCGACTCCTCTCCCGACACATAAAGTATTCTTCCCTTTTCCGCGCTTTTCAAAACAGAGGCTGCCGTCTGAATGAGAAGGGTCGATTTTCCGATGCCGGGTTCACCTCCGATCAGGACCGCGGATCTTTTCGTTGCACCGCCGCCAAGCACACGGTCGAACTCGGCACTGCCTGTCGAGATGCGCCCTTCGTCCTGCACGATGATTTTCGACATTGGCACGGGTTTCGCCTTCACGGCACTTCCGTCGGACTTCAAAAGAGGAGATGCCGCATTCGGATCCACAATGCATTCCTCCAGAGAATTCCACTCTCCGCACTCAGGACATTTTCCAAGCCACTTGGGCTGGGTATAGCCGCAATTCGAACATTTGTAGACCACAGAACCCTTTTTTGCCATAATCTTTCTCCGTAAAATCTTTTTATTCGTGCGGAGGGTTCAATACCCCGACGCTCTGCGTCGAAATAAAGGGTATTGAACCCGACTGCAATACCTTATGAGAACACCATACCTCGACGCTCTGCGTCGAGTGTTGGTGATTTGGAATAACAGTGTGCAAACCGACTTTCTATGCACAAATCAAAACGAAAGCGCATCCACTTCATCATTTTCACCGTCTATACGGATCAGCACGTCATTTGGAAGACAGGCGGCCCACTCCCCGGTTCTGGAGATTTTCCCGGCAAATACACAGTTTTTGTTTCTGCAGGGAGATTCAATAAAATGAGCCTCGCCGTTTTCCACTTTGATTACGGAATCACCGAGAAGTCCGTGCACGGTATAAACGCCGTCTTTGTCCAGAGGATAACGGTATTCCTCGCCGCCGCACTCCACGCACAAAGACGCAGAAGAACCTCCGCGGCCTGCAAAGAAAAGAGAAAACACGAAAAGTGCGGCACACACAATCAGCGCGACAGCATCTCCCCATCGGAAAAGGATTTTTTTTTGCTTTCCCTTACTCACCAGCATGCCGAGGCCCCGCCGGAAGGACCGTCTTTCACAGTTGTCCTGACCGCGGTATATGAGGCACCGTGGTTGTGCAGAATGGACCAAAGAATCAGAATCCAGCCGAGGATGAAAAATCCTGCCACAACCCAAAGAGTCGTGGTGTCTTCCGGCCTGTTTCCTGCCTCGCGAACCTGTTTTGAAACCAAGTCGCCGTTGCCTGAAAGTATGCCTGCCATATTTTTCACCGCACCGGTGATTCCCGCGTCAAAATCCTTTTTCTGGAAGGACTTGACCATACCCGAACGGACAATGCGTGATATGCGGGAATCCGTCAGAAGTTTCTGAACTCCGGGAGCCGCTTCGATTCTTATGCCGTGTTCTTTTACCGCAACGGCAAGCAACGCTCCGTCGTCAACACCTTCCTGTCCGAGTTTCCATTTTTCCATTTGACGTATGCAGAAGTCATTCAGAGAATCGCCGTCAAGACTTTCCACTGTGAGAACCGCAATCTGCAGTCCGGTTTTGTTTTCCAAATCCAAAAGGAAATCTGTGAGTTCCGTAAAAGTTTTGTCGCCTATTACATGGGCCGTATCCATGACGGGACCGCTCAGATTGTAAAGACCTCTTTCATCTTTTGTATACTCGCGCAAATAGGCCCTGCCGCTGCTGAATCCGTTTTGGCGCGGAGTTCCAAAGGGAACCGCAGACATTTCCAAGGGAATTTCCGTTTCTCCGCTGAAGGGGATTTTAACCTTTCCCTGCTTTGTTAAAAGATAGACACCCAAAAGAGGAATTCCGATGGCAACCATCATCATTATGAGTGCAGGCCATGTTCCGTTGTTTCTTTTTACGCCCATTTCTCATCCTCCAATACAACAAGTCCCTGAGGGGAGGCGGGTTCATCATCTTCAGAAGGGGGATAATGTTCCGCAAGGAGCTCACCGCATCTTTTCACTGCATGGAGCCAGGCTTCCTTTTCCTGTCCACGCGCAAGGAATTCCGACATTTCATCGGCAATGAGATTCCACAAATCCTGTGAAACCTTTTCACTCACGCCCTTGTCCGCCACGATACGTACTTCCCTTTCAAGATATGACACAAAGATGAGGATTCCGGAGCCTTTCGGGGCACGGTAGATTCCGCTTTCCGCAAAACGACGCATGGCACGGTTGCTCACAATCCTTCTTCTGGCCACCTGTGGGATGATTATTCTGTCCAGGGCAGGTATATTATAGAAGAAATACAACGCAATCGTAAGTGTTCCGCAGACCAAGGCAAGGAAAACAGCAAGATACCAGGGCTGCTCGCCCCAGAATGTACGTCCCAGCCAGGAGTAAATCTGGGAAGAGAGGGGGATAAGGCAGGCAAAAAGCCCGAACGTCGAAAAGAACGCCGCAAGCATTTCCCAGAACGCATAACTGGAACTTTCCGCGATGACTGCAAGTGAAATGCGTCCTGATGTTTTTTTATGGACATCTGAAAGCGCCGTCTGTATATCCGCATAGTCCTCTTTTGTGAGGGCCATTTTTTTGAGCAATTTATTATACCGCATTTTACCTCCTCTTTATAAGTTACTGGTATTTCCATCCAAAAGTCAAATTAAATTTCAGCGGAAAGAAATCACATCTGCGGGCCGTGCTTCACATGCAGGAAGCATTTCTTTTTAAGGGGATTGAATCCGGCTGCGATACCTTTTGAGACCGGGATTGGATTGACCTTATTGAAAAAATCAGCCTTCAAACTCCAGCGACGGGTCTCCGTGAATCTTTTCGAGCATAGGTTTGAGTTCATCTTCCCAAAGACGCTCCTCCACAGGCCTTTTTCCCGCTGTGATTCCGATTCTTCTGTCCGCGCGTACTTTTTCTCCGTGGAAATCGGAACCGCCGGTAACAATCATTCCGAATTTACGGGCAAGTTTCTCAAGTCTCTCGGCTTCTGCAATCCTTATGCCGGAATGCCATGCCTCAAGTCCCATCACGCCTTTTTCGTGTATGCCGCTCATTGTTTCTTCCATCTTGCCCCACGACACGTACATCGAAAGAGGGTGGGCCTGTACCGGTACTCCTCCTGAACTCTTTACTGCCTGCACCGCCTTTGCCAAATCTTCTCCCACTCTGTTCACGTAACAGGGGCGGCCGGATGCAAAATACCGGTCGAAAGCCTCCTGCCGGGTTTTGATGTAGCCTTTTTCCACCATTACCTGAGCGAAGTGCGGACGTCCGATGTTTTCAGTCTGGAATTTTTCAACCAGTTCGTCGTAATCCACCTGAATCCCGAAATCTTTTAGTTTTTCTGACATTTTTAGGTTACGATTTCTGCGTTCCTGCCGAAGAAATAGTATGGTGTCTTTCAATTCCGGAGACGTGCGCTGCAGTCCCAGACCGAGCATATGGAATTCCCCGGTAGGCCAGTCGATTGTGAGTTCAATTCCGGGAACGAAGGTTATTCCTTGGATACGGGCTTCTTCCTGAGCTTCCAAAAGGCCGCTTGTCGTGTCGTGGTCCGTCAGTGCCAGGGTTTTGATGTTCTTTTTCGCAGCATAACGAAGCAGTTCGCCGGGTGAATAGGTGCCGTCAGATGCTTTTGAGTGTGTGTGTAAATCTATCATATTCAAAGAAACTATAGCACAATTTTAAAAAATGTGATATACTGTTTTATGGTTTTGATAGATTGTGCTAACTTGAATCCGTTTTGTGATGCAGGTTGGACTTTTTGAAATAAAAATAATCGGAAATCTTCGGAAATGCCAGCCTGGAAATCTGAGTTGGTGTCGGTTTTTTGAGATTTCCTTCCTATACTTGGAAACAGGAGAAGTGTTATGCCAAAAGTTTTGTCGTATGCCAAGGGCTCGATTATTTTCTTCGAGGGTGACCGGGATGAAAGGGTGTACATTCTGCAGTCAGGCTCAGTGGTTTTGACTCAGACAGATTTGGAAACCGGCAGCCAGTTGAGTGAACTGGTGAATGTGGGAGAATTCTTCGGCGTGAAGAGTGCACTTGCCCACAAGCCCAAAATGGAAACGGCAAACGTTGTGACCGACACGCAGGTTGTTCAGATGACGGTCTCTGAATTCGAAACGATTTTCGGTTCAAATCAGGCCGTGCTCATGAAAATGCTCAAGGTCTTCAGCAAGAGCCTGCGCCAGATGCACAGAAAGACCGAGACAATCCTGAAGACGGATGCAATTTCCTTCCCGCCGGAAACCGGTATGCTCATAGTGGCAAAGTGTTTCTTCGACGAGCAGAAGTTCCGGTCATGCGTCACGGTGTGCGAAAAGATTCTTGCAAAATTTCCGTCAGCCTCAAATGCCCCGATGGTGAAAAAGCTCATGGAGCAGGCCATCACACAGGAAAAACGCAGAGCCCTCGGAAATTCCTCAGACAGCGGTTCAAGCGAAGTGGTCAGCGGTGACGATAATTCCGCACTCAAGGCCTTCGAGCTTCCGATGTTCGAACGCTTCTCAAAGCAGTACACCGACGGCACGGTAATCATCAGCGAATTCGAGCCGGGAGATTGTTTCTATCTGATTCAGTCGGGCCAGGTTCAGCTTGAAAAATGCATT
>DGXM01000044.1 GCA_002396325.1 Treponema sp. UBA4232 | reverse complement strand
TATTGAGGAACAACTGTAAAAATTATTAAAAACCACCTGAATTCCGCTGTATGATACTAGACAAATAAGCGTGATTTCTGGTAGAATGATTAATATGCTAAATTAACCTGTAATAGCAGGTTGATTATAGAGAGTGTTTTGTAACACCAAGGAGGATCGTTGGCAGACAATAAGGGTATGCGCGTAAATGAACAGATTCGCGTGCGTGAGGTCAGACTCATTGATGATGAAGGTAACCAGAAGGGAATTGTCCCTACTTTAGAAGCCCTCAAAATGGCAAAGGAGCGGGATCTCGATCTTGTTGAAGTATCGCCGAACGCAAATCCCCCGGTTTGCAAAATACTTGACTTCGGAAAGTACCGGTTTGAACAGGAGAAAAAACTCCGTGACTCCAAGAAAAACCAAAAGGTGCTGAAGCTCAAGGAAATTCGTATGCAGCCAAAAATCGGCTCAGGCGACCTTGACACGAAGGCAAAGCACGTTCAGGAATTCTTGAATGAAGGCGATAAGGTTAAGGTGACCATCCGTTTCCGCGGAAGGGAACTTGCTCACACCGAGCTCGGCTTCGATGTCCTGAAGGAAGTAGAAAAAAGACTTGAGGAAGGCTCTTATGTCGTGGAGAAGCCCGCCGCAATGGACGGTCGCTTTATGTCGATGACACTGGGCTCCAAAGTCAAGAAGTGAGGTTTTAAAATGCCAAAGATGAAGACAAAGAAGTCTGCAGCAAAACGCTACAGTCTTACTGGAACAGGCAAAGTTAAGTACAAGAAAATGAATCTTCGTCATATTTTGACCAAGAGATCACCCAAGCGCAAGATGAATCTTCGCCATCCCGGCATTCTTGCTGAATGTGAGTCAAAGAAGATCCGCAAGCAGATGCTGCCTTACGGCTGATTTGCTGGTAGTATTCAATTCATATTCTATAGGAGAAAAGAAAGATGCCTAGAGCAATAGATGGAACAAAAAGGAAGAATCGTCGTGTCAAGATTTTGAAGCTCGCAAAGGGCTTCTATGGTGATAGAAAGTCAAACTACAAGGCCGCTAAAGATGCAGTCGTAAAGGCTTTGGATCATGCTTATTCCGGACGCAAGGGAAAGAAGCGTGACTACCGCTCATTGTGGATTGCTCGTATCAACGCAGCTGTCCGTGAGCAGGGCATTTCCTACAGCCGCTTTATCGATGGTCTCACAAAGGCCGGTGTTACACTGAACCGCAAGGCTCTGAGCAACATGGCTATCGAAGATCCCGCAGCATTCAAGGCTGTTGTGGAAGTCGCTAAAAACGCTGTAAAGGCATAAGGCGGTACAAATGATTTCACTCGATCAGGTTTTATTGCTGCAGCAGAAGGTGGAAACCGCTGTGGAAAAAATCAAGACACTCAAGTCCGAGATTTCACAGCTTGAATCTGAAAACGATGCTTTGCGTAGAAAATGCGCAGAGCTCACAAATTCGTTGGAAGATAAAACGGGGTTGGTTTCTTCTCTGGAAGCGGAACAGAATCAGATCGAGGAGACAATCCTGAAGGCCTTGGATCAGCTCGATGCAGTGGAAGACGCAGTGCTTTCTGCTCCCTTGGAAACTGAGGGGGAGACTCCTGCGTCTGCTCCACAGATGGAAAGTATTCCTTCGTCAGCTGAAGCCACGGTCTTTTCATCGGAGACTGATGCTCCCGCAGTTACGGAAACCCCTGTGGAGAATGTGGAACACGGGGAAAATGTGGAGCCTGAGGAAAATGCCCAGACGGCAGAAGGGGAGTCTTCTGTTCCTGCTGAAACATCCTCTGAATCCAGCATAAACGGACAGTTCGACATATTCTAAGACAGGAGGCTTGAATGGGAAAGCTTCAGGTGAATATGCTCGGAACCTCTTTTACAGTCCGTGCAAAGGAAGATGACGAATATCTTCAAAAACTTTATTCCTACTACAAAGAAATAATCGGTACAATCAGCGTCAATAAAAATCTTTCGGATCCTGTGCAGGTGAGTGTGCTTGCCGGAATCACCCTTGTGGATGAATTGTTGAAGGCAAAGATGCAGAATCAGTCGAAGGAACTTTCCGATGAAAATGAGTCCGACGCCGAGGAACTTGCAAGCCGTCTTACGATGGAAATGATCGAAAAAATCGATGAAGTGTTGTAATGCATTCAGATTCTGTCTTCCGTGTGTGGGTTGATGCAGACTCCTGTCCCGCAGTAATTAGAAAAATCATCGTGAAAAACTCAATCCTGAAATCTGTGCCTGTGGTCTTCGTGGCAAACCGCGACATTCCTTCCGGTGTTGATTCAGGCTCCGGCAACAGTCTTTTTAAAATGGTCGTGGTGGAAAAGGAAAACGGTGCCTCTGACGATTACATTTTTTCAAACGCACAAAAAGGCGATGTCGCAGTGACCCGTGACCTGCCCCTTGCAAAGCGTCTGCTTGAAAAAGAAGTTGTGGTGATGAATGACCGCGGAACACTGTTCACTGAAAGAATACTGTGCGGCATGCTGGAGGAAAGGGCTCTTCATATGCAGATGATGTCGCTCGGTCTTGGAAAGGAAGACAAAAGCAAATCCTTCGGACGCAGGGAAATAGACTCTTTTGCAGAATGTTTTTCGGGAGAATTTGCAAGACGCGGACTTTGAGCCGTTTACGAAAGCGCTCTGTTGATTGCCTCGAGACGGTCTATAATCTGCAGGAAAATATCAACCAATTCCGGGTCGAACTGTTTTCCGCGCTGACTTTTGATTTCGTTCACAGTGTCTTCGAGTGTCCACTCGCGTTTGTAAGACCTCATGTGCCTCAATGCATCATAAACGTCTGCAAGAGACACTATGCGTGCGGCAAGAGGAATCTCTTCTCCTTCGATTGTGGGCCGTACAGCGGGAAGTGCGTCTCCTGGCTTGAAGTCCATAAGGTATGCATCTGCAATGCCCGGATATCCCCTTGCGCTTCCGTCGTAGAATTCGTGATGATGAAGGCACACGTCTTTTGCCATCTGGTCCAGCTCGCTTTCAATCGTGTCGAAAATCTGTGCTCCCATAAGAGTGTGGCCCTGCATGACTGCACGTTCCTCGTCTGTGAGAGGTCCGTCTTTTTTGAGTATGCGGTCGGGAATTGCGACTTTTCCAACGTCGTGGCATTTGGCGGCCCATTTCAGATTGTCCCTGAATCTGTTTCTTTCGTTTTCAGGAATCTTTTTAAGTGCCGCATACCGGTCGTAAATTTCCACTGAAAAACTGGAGACTCTTTCAACGTGCGCACCTGTCTCTTTGGGGTCGCGGAATCCTGCCATCTTCACGAGGCGCTCAATCAGCTGTTTGGAAAGATATGCGTATTCGTAAATCTGGCCCACATTCGTGGCAAAGTGCGACACATAGAAAACCGCTTCATCGTCGAAAGGAATGATTCTTCCTTTTTCATCCTGCGCATTGATTATCTGAAGCACACCGAGGATTTTTCCGTTCGTCATTTTAAGCGGAAGAGTGAGCATCGAAGTGGTGTGGTAGCCTGATGCCGTATCGGTTGCAAAACTGAATTTATACGGTCTTTTTACAGTGTGCGCCTCGTCTTCCCATTCGCTCATCGTGTACACATCGGGGATATTGACAATCTTTTTTGAAACCGCGCAGTATCCGCAGATTGTGTTCGAATTGACGGGAAATGAAAATGCAAGATAGGGAAGCTTTTCTCCAGGCTGAAGTCTTGCCTGCTGAGTGTGGTTTATACTGTATTTTATTTTCAGTAAGTTTTCATTTTCATCGTAGGAATAAATGGAACCCGCGTCTGCGTTTACAATCTCACACGCCGAAGTAAGGATGTTTTCAAGAAGGATGTCAACGTCCTTTATTTCGCTGAGCCGCAGCTCTATCTGAGTCATCTGCTGTAATTTTTTTTCGTGGTTCGTTTTTTTAGACATACCTAACTTACTCTGATTGCTGTATGGATTATATTGTAAATTCATGGAATTTACAAGGTTTTATTGAAAAAAATCCGACTCTTTCAAAAGATTTTTTCTCTGGATTTTTGTGCAAGAGCAAAGTAAAGAGGACCGTATCCTCCTGATGTGTCGGGAAGAACGTGATGCCCGAATTGAGTCCGCTCCGCCTTGCCGAAAACAGATTCCAAAGTGTCTGCGCCTTCAAGATTTACGGAAAATGATTTTCTGAGCGAGGAAAGATTTTTTTCGAATGTGTCTCTTGTAAAAGACTCGCCGGGGAGGAGCGCATCGGGAAATTTTTTAAGGAGCCTCTCGATGATTCCGTCGTTTTCACGGGGAGAAAGGGCACAGGTTGCATAGACTAAAAATCCTTCCGGTGCAAGAAGACGCCATGCCGAAGAAAGGAGGGCCCATTGTTCCACCGCGATGTTTTTTATGCGGGCGGGCGACCACTGCGAAAGATATTTTGCATCGTTCAGCACGTGCCTTTCGCTTGAACAGGGTGCGTCAAGGAGGATTGCGTCGTAGACTTCGGTTTCCCTTCTGCAGAGTGTGGCTCCGTCGGAATTCGTGACGTTTAGTCTTTTCTGAATGTCGGAGGGAAGCGATTCCTGAACCACTTTCGAAAGACGCTGGGTTCTGTCGGGAGAGCGTTCGTTTGACGTGAGCGTGGATTTTTCAGACATTGCCGCCGCAAGGACAAGGGTTTTTCCTCCGGGGGCCGCGCATAAATCAAGAATGTGTCCGGCATCAGGAAGCGGAAGACAGAGTGGAGCGCAGATGCTTGCAGGGTCCAGATAATAGGGAAGGCATCCTTCGTGTGAAAATGCGGCGTGATTTCCTTCTTTTTCAAGGGATTCCTTCAAGGCCGGCCACCGTTTGCCGAAAACGTCTCCGTAGTAAGAGCCGAATCCTTCACTGCCTTTAAGTTTCTGCTGTTTCTGTGACTGCTTCATTTTTGACCTCTAGCGGAAAAGTCTCCTGTAAATTTCGTCTCCACGCTTTTTCGCCTCTGCAAAAGCCGATTTTCGTTCCTGCAGTGTGCCTATCTGTTCGTCCGTGCCCTCTTCGACAATCACGGTCTTTCCGTTTTCTTCCCTGAACTTGAGGATGCCGCATTTTATCTTCAGCTCAATCACTTTTTTTTCTGCGGCCCGTAATTTCAATGCGAATTCCGGGTGTTTTTCCGCATATTCAAGAAGTTTTTCCGCAACGGGGCCGAATGTCTTTTCACTCAGCATTATAACGTGGACCCCTGCCTCGATTGCCATTACAGCCGCCCTGTCAGGATTGTAACCGTTTTCTGCAAGAGCGCCCATGAAAATGTCGTCGCTTATGACAATGCCCTTGAAACCGAGTCTGCCGCAGAGTATTCCGTTTACCCATTCTGAGCTTAGACAGGCAGGCTCGGAGTGGATTGAAGGAATTCTCGCGTGGGACATCAGAACCGCATCCGGGGAAGATGCCATTATAAAGAAGAAAGGTTCCAGAAAGTCGGTTTCAGCCTGTTCTTTTCCGGCCTTGATTTCAGGAAGGCCTGTGTGGGGATCCGTGTCGGTGTTTCCGGGAAAATGCTTTAGGACAGCCGAAATCCCGTTGTCCTGATACGCTTTGACTGCCGCCATGCTGTAGACGATTGTTTCCGGTTTTCCGCCGTATGACCTGAGTCCCAGAAGCGGTGCATTTTCCTCCGTGAGACATTCTGCAACGGGTGCCAGATTCATGTCGAATCCAAGTGCCCTCATTTGTTTGGCCTGTTCCGCGTAAAGTTCGTATGCTTCGGTGGGAGAGGCTTTTTCCGCGACTTTTGCATTGGAGCTCAGATAGCTTGTGATGTCTCTGAGTCTGTTTACGGCTCCGCCTTCCTGATCGACTGCAAGATACGGCCTCAGGATTTTGTTTTCCCGGCAGTACCGGGCAATCGACTCGGTGAATTTCATTGTGCTTTCCGCAGAATCCCCGAGATTGTATGAGAAAAACAAAGCCCCGCCGGGCACCAGCGGATGAGAGGAGCCTTCTTTTGAATGAGGTATTGTCCCCGTGTTTTCCACTGCGAAATAAGAAGAGTTGCCCTGGATGTTTACGAGAAAAATCTGTGCAATGCGTTGACTTTCCGGCAAAGAGTCGAGATATTCTTCAATCGCGCGGGTCTCTGCGGTCCGGGCTTCGGTTTTCGGGGATGCCGATGCGGACATGAATGGTAAAATTGCGGCATAAATAAAAAAACAAACGGCCTTTTTCAGCGTAGGACTTTCCATTTCCACAGTATAAATGAAAACCACCCTTTTGTTCAATGAGTCTTTCCACACGCTCCAGGAAATCAGTTTGATGAAAGTTGTGTCGGGGCTGAACGTGGTTGTGTCGTGGGGGGGGGGATGACTGATAAGTATTGTCATGCTGAACGAAGCGATGTCATGCTGAACGTGGTTGCATGTAACTGAATTCAGCATCTCTTGTGCAAAAGAGATTCCGGGTCGAGCCCGGAATGACGGCGGAATGTCATGCTGAACGAAGCTGTGTCATGCTGAACGTGATTCAGCATCCCTTGTGCAAAAGAGATTCCGGGTCGAGCCCGGAATGACGGTGGTTGCAGGCCCGGAATGACGGCGGAATGTCATGCTGAACGAAGCTGTGTCATGCTGAACGTGATTCAGCATCCCTTGTGCAGAGAGATTCCGGGTCGAGCCCGGAATGACGGCGGAATGTCATGCCGAACGAAGCTGTGTCATGCTGAACGTGGTTGCATGCAACCGAATTCAGCATCTCTCGTACAAAGGAGATCCCGAAACAAGTTCGGGATGACAGCGGTTGCAGGCCCGGGATGACGGTGGTTGCGTGGTTTGAATGCTACGCCTGATTGGAAGGGCCGCTTCAGCGGTTCACGCCGGAGGCGGGAATGGAGGTAGCGAAGCGTACGGAACCCTGGAAAGCAGGATGCGCAGAGGACGGCGTATGCCGCTTGATTGGGCCTGTCGTCCAGATTTATATATTTTCCTTCAGGCTTAATGATGTTGAAAGTGTTTTTCCGAAAAAAAATTTGAGAATTTTTGAAAAAATTATGAAATATTCCATAATATCGTGTATAATGTAGGTATGAGAATTTTACTTGTAGAAGATGAAGTACGCCTTTCACAGGCATTGGTTGAAATCTTTCAGAAAAACCGCTACGGGGTGGATGCCGTATACTCCGGTCCCGATGGACTCCGTTATGCACAGAGCGGCATTTACGATGTGATTATTCTTGACATCATGCTGCCGGGTATGGACGGTCTTTCGGTTCTGCGGGCGCTGAGAGAAGAAAAAAATTCTGTTCCGGTGCTGATGCTTACCGCAAAGGATGAAATTCAGGACAAAGTGAACGGTCTTGATGATGGTGCTGATGACTACATGACGAAGCCTTTCAGTACGGATGAACTTTTGGCGCGTGTCCGTGCACTTTCAAGGCGCAAGGGTGAGGTGAAGGAGGATGTTGTCACATTCGGCGACCTGACCTTGAACAGAAGCACTTGTGAACTCCAGAAGGTCAACGGGGGTGCCGTCAAGTTGTCTTTGAAGGAACTCCAGATTATCGAGCTGCTTTACGAGAATCCTCACCAGATCATCAAAAAGGAACGCATAATCGAAAAGATTTGGGGCGGAGATTCTGATGCGGAGTACAACAACGTGGAAGTCTACATTTCTTTTATCCGCAAGAAGATGGAACAACTCGGCGTTACGACCCAGATCCGCACCGCACGTGGAATCGGATATTCCCTGGAGGAAGGTAAATAGCGTCTGCCATGGAAAAGCGGGATGTTTTTCTCAGGCTGCGTCTCAAGATGATGCTTGGAATTCTTTTGGTCCAGGTATGCATACTCGCAGTTCTTATGATTCTCCTCAATGTCTCGGTTTATTTTTCAAACCGTTCGGATGCGGATTCTTTTATGCGGCATCTGATTGAGAGAGGCGGAAGGATGGCGAGTTATACGCAGGGGTCGGAACTGAGGGATAAGATGGTCAGAGAAAGACTTTCCGAGCGCGGCATTCCCTTTGAAATTGCGAATGATATTCCCCGGCGTTTTGAATTCCTGAGCGAGGGGCCCGCTTTCCATGATTATTATTCGGTCCGTCTTGACTCAAAAGGGCAGGTTGTGCGTGTCTATCATGCCCTTACCGATGATTCCACTTATAAATTCGGACAGAGTGTGGTCCGCAAGGCTCTTGCCTCGGGTAAGCTCGAAGGGGTTTCGGACGGCATGGGCTACATGATCCGTGAGACACCGGAAAAGGACGGTTATATTGCGGTTGTGGTTGACTGTATAGCCGATCTGCGGCATCAGGTGCGTTTCTTTGTTTTTTCCCTTGTGATTTATGTGCTGAGTCTCGTTGTCACGGCTATTCTTTCGTGGCTTGTTTCAGCTGTGGTGGTTCATCCCGTCAAAGAGACCTTCGAAAGACAGAAGCAGTTCATTGCGGATGCTTCCCATGAGCTTAAGACGCCGATTGCCGTTATCTCTGCGAATGTTGCCGTGCTTGAACAGGAGATTCCCGACAACAAGTGGCTCGCTTACATAAAAACAGAAAATCTCCGGATGAGTTCGCTTGTGAAGGATATGCTGTATCTTGCCAAGGATGATGCGGGGCGTATGGAGTACAATATGCTTCCGTTCGATCTTGCCGAGGCCGCTGCATCCTGTGTCATGCCTTTCGAAAGTGTGGCCTACGAGCAGGGGAAGAAACTTGAGCTTGACATTCCAAAATCGGTGCTCCCGGTGATGGGGGATGAAACCAAAATCAGGCAGGTAATCATAATCCTTACGGACAATGCCATTAAGAATTCCGACAGGGATGCTCTTATCCGTGTGAGCGCAGGCATTGAGAATTCCAAGTGTTTCGTAAAAGTCTACAATACCGGCCACGGTATTGCCCCGGAAGATATGGAAAAGATTTTCAACAGATTCTACAGGGCTGATTCTTCCCGCGACAGGGCAACCGGAGGTTACGGTTTGGGGCTTGCCATTGCCCAGTCCATCGCTGCGGGACACAGGGGCAGAATCTCCGTGCAGAGCAAAGTCGGTGCTTTTGCCGAATTCACTTTGACTCTTCCGCACTGGAAATAATCCGGCACTTGCAAAACCCGTCTTTTTTTGAATCCCCGGATTGAAATTGCGTTGCAGTTTTGCTATACTTACTCGATGGCTTCCTGAAAACAGGGATTCCGTCAATTCAAAAGATTTCGAGGTTTTCCATGATAGAAAGAAACAGAGGTTTTGCAAATCTTGCGGCAGGCTACCTTTTTCCTGAAGTCGCAAAGAGGCGCAGGGAATATCAGGCTTCACATCCCGAAGCAAAAATAATCAGTCTGGGCATCGGAAACACCACCGAGCCTCTCACTCCCCATATAAGCGGTGCAATGGCTTCTTACGCCAAGGCTCTGGGCACAAAGGAAGGCTATTCCGGTTATGGAGACGAGCAGGGAAATTCGGAGCTCAGAAAGAAGATTGCAGATGTGCTTTATGCGGGGATGGTGACTCAGGATGAGATGTTCATTTCCGACGGTGCAAAGTGCGACATTGCCCGTATTCAGACTCTTTTCGGACGCGGCACTCAGATTGCGGTTCAGGATCCCGCGTATCCGGTGTACGTTGACGGAAGCGTTATTGTAGGAGCCGCAGGAAAATCCGGTGCTTCGGGCTATGAGGGGGTCACATATCTGCCTTGTACCGCGGAAAACGGATTCTTCCCGGATTTGTCTTCAATAAAGAAGGATTCACTCATTTATTTCTGCAGCCCGAACAATCCCACTGGAGCTACGGCCACACGTGAAGAGCTTAAAAAGCTTGTTGATTTTGCCATCAAAAACGGATGCATAATCATTTTCGATGCGGCTTATTTTGCCTTTATCAGAAATTCAAATCTTCCGCGCACAATTTACGAAATCGAGGGAGCCCGTTCATGCGCAATAGAGATTAATTCATTCTCAAAACTCGCGGGATTCACGGGAGTCCGCCTTGGATGGAGTGTCGTTCCTTCGGACTTGAAGTTTTCAGACGGAAGTTCCGTGCATGCGGACTGGAACCGCGTTATGACGACTCTGTTCAACGGAGCCAGCAACATCGCTCAGGCAGGTGGACTTGCGGCTTTGGACGAAGAGGGGGTCGCCGAGACAAAAGCTTTGGTTGACTACTATCTGGAAAATGCCGGAATAATGCAGAAGACTCTTACGGGAGACAATTTTGCGTCCCGCGGAGTAAAAGTGTATTACACGGGAGATTCTCCGTATCTTTGGGTGCAGTTCCCCGGAATGAAAAGCTGGGACATTTTCGACCGTATTCTTTCGGAGTGCAATGTGGTGACCACCCCGGGAAGCGGATTTGGACCCGCCGGTGAAAGCTATCTGCGTTTCTCTGCCTTCGGTCACAGGGAGGATGTCGAGGAAGCCTGCAGACGTCTGTCGAAGTTTGTGCTGTAAGCCGTCCTGTTGAAAGGATTTGTTTAAAATGAACCGACCCCGCGTGAGAGCTGCATCTTCATTGCGGGGCCGTTTTTTTTGAGCACTGAGGATTTTTCCGTTTTTTTTATAGTTGAGACCGTAATCCGAGCATCAGATGGATTGCGCCGCCGCCTTGTTTTGCCAGTTCTGTGACATTCAAAGAAAGGGCTGTGCTTAGTGTGCCGCCGAAGATGTTCAATGAGAAATACGGTGTTATGGTAAACTGCGGTACTGCGGTTCCTGCGCCGATTTTGCCCGCGACAGTGATTATGTTTGCACCCGGGATTGAAAATGTGAGATGCGCGCCTCCGGTTGCGTGAGTGCTTCCGAGTTTCACGTGGTTCGTGTAGGCGTTCAGATTGAATCCCACGGAAGATTTGTTTGCAGTTGAAGAGCCCGCAAGTTCCGAAGGATATGTAAGGAAAGTCATTCTGTCTATGGTTGAAAACGGCAGTGAGAAGGCAGCCGCTGAAAAATGCCATCCCCAGGCCACGAATCTCGGTTCAAGGAAGAAATACACGGAGTCGGTGAATGTTCCGGCATTTATGCTTGTACCGCTCAGGTTTCCCATGCCTCCCTGGAAGAAAACGGAGAACAGGTTCCTGTCGCCTGCAAGAAGAGTTACGCTTGCATGGAAGCCGACATTGTCAAGTGCGAAAATCGAGGAACTTGTGTTGTATGCCAGACATACTCCGGCGGTTGCATCCAGCTCCAGATTGTGAGATACGAAGGCGAATCTGAGGTTTGAGTCCAGTGAGTTTGTTGCGGCAACCAGATCAGCGCTGTGGCTTAGGTAGAATGCTCCGGCGAAATTCTGTCCCGCGTGGATGGCATAGGAGGCTCCGAGTCCGTAGAACGGGTATGCCGAGGTTCCGTTCACACCGTTCCAGCTTGTCATCAGTGTGGGGTTCAGCGGTTTTATTCCGAACTGTCTTTGAAGGAACACATCCGAGCCCGAGGGTTCGAATTCTCCAAGGAAAGCACTGATGAAATGCCTCAATGTATTGGAACCGAATGTGACTGTGCCCGATATTTCCTGAATGCTGAATTTTGCGTTTACGGAAGTCGGAGAAGAAAGCAGGTTCTGAATACTTGTGGTCTGAACGGAAAAATCCGTTCTTACAATCACTTTGTCGCTGAAATCAATCTGTCCTGCGAAATAGGCATCTGCATTTATGTTGGGCGTGAATGTAAGATCTCCGAGTACGCCCATGTTTCCGCTGAAATTCGGCATGCTCATTGAGAATCCCGCAGCAGCCGCAGAAAGCAAGACCGGCAGCAAAAAGTGTGTTTTTTTCATCTTAAGCTCCATTTGGGTAGGGAGTCTCCAAAAGCTGAAATTTTCAGAGGTTCCCGAATTAGAGGACCCGGACGGCAATATGAAGGGCATCTAAAAGCAGTCCCTATGTTCTCCTCTTTACAATCGGTAGAAATCCTGACCGTCTTAAGGTTCTTTTTTGTGCGGTCAGGAAAAGAAAGTGAAATGGGTAAGACTTCCTTGAAAAATATAAAAAATAGGCTGAAAAGAAAAAATAAATGAATTTTAGGCTTTTCTTATTTTACATCTTGTGTTATAATAAAACGATAAAAGGTTGAGGACTTTCAAAAGTATGAGGGAATCTCGAATTTCAGGTTTTGAGACTCGACGACATCTCGGAAAAGTTCTGAAAGCGGATTTTTCCGGATGGCCTGTGACTTTTGGAATTGGCTCAGGATAAATAGGAATGAGAGCCGTGAGCCGCATTCGATGTGCGGTTTTTGCTTGACTATTGTTTGGAAGAGGTTAAAATAGAGCTATGAGTGATTACCTTGACGCTAACAATGAGGAACTTCTCAAGGATTTTTTCGCCGAGGCTGAACAGCAGGTGGAAACGTTGGAGAGTAATATCCTCGTAATTGAAAATGATCCGTCAAACCACGACGCCATCGATGAGATTTTCCGTGCGGCCCATACGCTCAAAGGCGGTTCCGCGACGGTGGAAATGACCGAACTTGCCACTTTCTGCCATGATGTTGAGGATTTGCTTGATGCATTGCGAAGCGGAACGGTCGGAGTTACGGAACCTATCGTAGACACACTGCTTACCGCTATAGATACGATTAAGGCGATGCTGGATGCCCGCAGCGGTGGCTCTGTCTATCAGGAGGATGTATCGCCCATTATCGCGAAGATAAAGGGGTTTATTCCTGAAAAAAACGCTTCTAAAAAGAAGGCTCCGGCACCAAAGCCCCAGGGGATGGTGGGTGCAAAACCTGCTCCCGTGGCTAAAGCTCCTGCTCCTGCACCCGTGTCAAACGGAATGCCTCCTGTTCCACCTCTTTCAGAAGATGATTTCGAGGAAATCAAGGAAGCCTGCCCTCAGGGTCAGAAGATTTGGGTGATAAACGTTACTTTCGATGAGTCGAATCCAATGAATTCCGTTGGTGGAATCCAGGTTTTCGCCGCTCTCAAAAACAAGGGAACCGTGCTCAAGACCGTGCCTGATTTTGAGGTTCTGTACGAAGATGAATTCCATTCTCAGGTTGTGTATTATCTTGCCACGACAGCCTCTCAGGACGAGCTTGAGGATTCAGCCTTCCTTGACGATGTGACGCTTGCAACTGATGCGCAGCCCATAAATTCTTCTCATGTGGGAGCATCGACACGTCTGGTGAGTGAGGAAGTTCCTGTGTCACCTGTTTCAGCTCCCGAGCCTAAGAACGAACCTGCCCCCGAACCGGCGCCGGAAGTGGAAGAAAAGAAAGAAGCGGCTCCCGAACCTCAGAAAGATGAGTCTACGGCAGTTCCGGCTACAACCGCTTCCGTACAGCAGGCAAAGAAAACTGTTTCCACAAATCATGCCGCACAGGCCGGTTCCATTCTTCGTGTTGATTCAAAGCGCGTCGACAATCTTATGAACCTCGTCAGTGAAACGGTTATCACAAAGGCCGTGTTCAATCAGACTGGACTTCAGCTGGCAGATCTGCAGGTTCGCCTTCAGACTTTGAACACTTCCTATAAAGAAAGACAGCGCCACATGATGGAAGCTCTTCCGAAGATTCTTGATGAGCTTCAGGGTGGAGCCAGCTTAAAGGATATCAGACAGCGTGTTAATGAAGAGTTCAGCGGAATGTCGGGTTGGTTCGACGGTTTCGAAAACGACTTCAAGACTACTGCAAGTAAATTCCGCTCTTCCACTCAGAACCTGGGACGCATTGCCTCTGAGCTTCAGGAAGGCGTCATGAAAATCCGCATGGTTCCAATCGGTACCATTTTCAACCGTTTCCCGCGTGTTGTGCGTGATTTGAGCCGTGACCTCGGCCGCAAAGTTGACCTTGTGATAGAAGGTGAAGAGACAGAACTCGATAAGACTGTGGTGGACGACCTCCTCGATCCTATCATGCACTGTGTCAGGAACTCTGTTGACCACGGTATTGAAACTCCCGCAGACCGCAAAAAGGCCGGAAAGGAAGAGACTGGAAAGTTGATTCTCAAGGCTGCCAACGAAGGCAATATGATTGTCATCGACATTATTGACGACGGTCAGGGAATCGAAGTCGAGAAAGTCCGTGAAAAGGCAATCAAGAAGGGGCTCATCAGTCCCAACAAGGTGCTTTCAAATCAGGAGGCCTACAATCTTATCTTCCTGCCGGGATTCTCTACCAGTGATAAAATCAGCAACGTGTCCGGACGCGGAGTAGGTCTTGACGTTGTTAAGACTATGGTTGAAAAACTCAAGGGAACAATCGCCGTTACAAGCGAAAGAAACAAGGGTTCAAAATTCAGCATACGTCTGCCGTTGACTTTGGCTATTATCCAGGGTCTTCTTATCCGCGTGGGCAAGGAAGTCTACTCAATCCCGATTGCGAACGTCATTGAAAGCCAGCGTGTAAAGCGCGACAGCATCAATACAATCGACAATTACGAAGTTTTGAACGTGCGTAACGAAGTGATTTCAATTCTCCGTCTGAGCCGTCTTTTCAACATCCGCAATTCAGACCAGAGTGAATACTGCTTCATAGTCATTGTTGGGTCTCAGGAAAAGAAAATCGGTGTGATGGTTGATGCCTTGGTTGGTGAGGAAGACGTGGTTATCAAGCCTTTGCGCGACCAGTTTACAACATCGCCGGGAATCGCAGGTGCTTCAATTCTGGGAGACGGTTCTGTTTCCCTTATCATTGACGTGAGCCAGTTGTTGGAGTTGGGCGTAAAACAGGAAATCAGCGCACAACAGACTCGTGAAGAAGAAGCAATCAGAAATGCTAACAGAGGGTAGGTAGATGGCAACAATACAAGAAAGACTGAATATACTTGCAAGCACCACTCAGGCCGCAGAAGAGGGAACCGGTCTTACCCAGGAGATTCTTGAGGAAGAAAAGCGGAAGGCTTCCGTGATTGACTATAAAATGGTTACCTTTTCTCTTGCGGGAAAGGATTATGCCATTGACATTATGAAAGTGAAGGAAATCGCCAAAGCAGGTCATTTCACTTATGTGCCGAATACGCTTCCCTTCGTTCTGGGTGTCTACAATCTTCGTGGTGAGATTATTTCCATAATCGACCTTCGCAAATTCTTCAACATCCAGGTGCCGGAACATGACGACAACGTGCTGGAGAATATGCTGATTGTGACTGTGGGCGAGCAGACCTTCGGTGTTGTTGTTGACGGAATCGACAAAGTGGTCGGTATTCAGCGCAGCACCATTCAGCCGCCGCATCCTTTGTTCGGAGACATCAACATCAAGTATATTTCCGGAGTGGTTGAGGCCCAGCACAGGCTTTACATTTTGCTCGACATCGACAAGATTTTTGGACTTCGTTCTGCGGAAGAGGAAAAAGAGCTTGCCGAGACGGTTAAGCATCAGATTATGGAGCGTCAGGCCGCTGCCGCTGAAATGGCTGCAAAACAGGCGGAACCTGCTCCTTCCAAGAAAAAGGCTGATCCGGTGAAAGTTGCCGAGGAAGCTGAAAAACAGGAATCGGTGGACTTGAATTTCATTGCGGATTCTTTGCTGAACCTCAAGAAATTCACTATAAATTCGGTTACCGAAGAATGGGCTCACAAACGCTATGCCGAATGGAAAAAAGAACGTGGAGCAGACAAAACCCAGCTGCAGAACGATGCGGATGCAACCGCATTCCTGAAGCCCTTCTATTCTCGTTTCACAGGTACTTGGTGGTCTGAGTCTTTTGCAAAGGAGCTTGTCAAAGCGCTTCCTGACAACAATGCGAAGAATATTGTCGTATGGAACCCCGGTTGCGGAAAAGGCTACGAGTCGTATTCTCTTGCCTGTGTGCTGAAAAAACGCTATCCTGGTGCAAAAATCCGCATTTACGCGCATGACATTGATCTTCTTTCAGTGTCGAACGCACCTTTGCTCGTTGTGAGCGACAAAGCCAGTGTGGATTGGTATCAGCCCTATTTGACAAGAACGGTCACTGGGGATTATACTTTCAATAAGGAAATAAAAGACATGGTGATGTTTGAGTATCACGACTGTGTGCATACGAACACCATGCCTCCGATTGATTTGGTCTTTGCCCGTGACATAATTTCGTTCCTCCCGGAGCAGTCCCAGAGAACGATGATTGATGACTTCGAAGAGAAGGTTAAAGGCAACGGCGTGATTATCGTTGGAGATAATGAAAACATCACATTGCCCGGCTGGTCAAAGAAAAACGTCGGCTCAATCGGGATGTATACAAAATAGGATTTCGGCTAAGACCTCGAGTTTTAGGCTGACATAAAAAATACCGTTATTTACCGAATATAGTAGGGGGATAGTAATGAGAGTAGAGTATATTAACCCGTTCGTAGAAACGTCATACAGGGTTCTGAAAGAAGTTCTTGGCGGTGCCGAGGTCAAGAGAGGCGACTTGTATCTTAAGTCAACTGCCATGCCTGTGATGGGTGTCGCAGCTCTGGTCGGTCTTGCCGGAGATGTGGAGGGACGCGTTCTTTTTGATATGACTTATGAGACGGCTTTGAACATAGCCTCAAAAATGAATGACGAGAAGCTTCCTTCTTTTGATGATTTGGCCAAGGCTACGATTTCTGAATTGGCTAATCTTATCACGGCTCAGGCTGTTACAAAATTGCATGAGCTTGGTTTTAAGTTTGACCTGACCCCGCCGGCTTTGTTTGCAGGTCAGAATATGGAAATTGCTGCGCTTGGTGGCGGAGAAGAGAATGTTGAGGCTCTTATCGTGCCGCTGGTGACAGAGTATGGTAAAATTGAAGTCAACGTCGCAATTCGCGAACGTCAGTAGTATAAAGGAGTACGAGGTATGAAAACAAAACAGGATTTTCAGCAGGCTAACAATCGTCCGCCAGAGGGACTGAAGGAGGACGGTTCAAAATTCCGTGTACTGGTAGTTGATGATTCTATGTTTGTTGCAAAACAGCTTACGCAGATTCTGAGTAGCGACGGTTATGAGATTGTGGCCACCGCACAGGATGGAAAGGAAGGTGTTGACAAATACAAGGAGCTTTGTCCGAATGTGGATATCGTGACTATGGATATTACCATGCCGCGTATGGACGGAATCACCGCCCTTGAGCAGATTATGGCCTTCAACAAGGATGCCCGCGTTGTAATGGTTTCTGCTCTTGGAAAAGAGGAACTGGTGAAACGTTCTCTTATGGCAGGTGCAAAGAACTATATTGTAAAGCCGTTGGATCGCAATAAGGTTCTTGAGCGCATTGCCCAGGCACTGAAATAGTCTTGCTCCGATTTTCCCCCAATTTCCATCTGATGCATAATCGGGTGGAATGAGGGATTTATAGATTTGCAGGAAGTATTTTGATTTTGACTCGCTAGTTGGCTTTGCGTGAAGAAAAGTTGCAGAGCCTTTTCGTGTTTTAAATTTTGTTACAAATTTTTTCAGGAGATTATATGAAAGAGCGTAAAAGCGGAGTCCTTTTGCACATAACATCGCTTCCGGGAACTCCGGGAATTGGAACTTTGGGAAAAGAAGCTTATAAATTTGCAGATTGGCTGAAAAAAGCCGGTCAATCATTATGGCAGATTCTTCCGCTTGGGCCTACCGGCTACGGTGACAGTCCGTATGCAAGTTTCTCCACTTTTGCGGGAAATCCTCTCCTTATCGACTTGGATGATCTGGTGAGCCGCGGATGGGCGGATTCGAAATCAATAGGTCCGGCTGAATATATTCGCAGTGAAGGCCCCGTGGATTTCGGTTCCGTGGTGTGGTGGAAGACCCCTGTTTTGTACAATGCCGCCGGTTATTTCCTGTCGCACGCAGATGCCGAGGCAAAATCATCATTCGAGAAATTCAAATCAGAACAGAAGTGGCTTGACGACTTTGCCGTTTTTACCAGCATAAAGAAAGTGTACGATGCGAAGGCCGAGAAGGAAGGTGTCAGGGGCCGTGAAAGCATGTGGAATTATTACTGGCCCAAAAATCTTGCTTCCCACGACAAAGACGCAATTGATGCCTGGACAAAAGAGCACTCGGACGACATTGAGTGCATAAAGGTGATTCAGTTCTTCTTCGATGTGCAGTGGTCAGCTTTGAAAAAGTACGTGAATTCCCTCGGCATAAAAATCATCGGCGATATTCCGATTTTCGTGGCGGCCGACTCGGCGGACCTGTGGGCAAATCAGGCTCTGTTCCTTTTCAACACGAAGACGCTGCGTCAGAAGGCCTGTGCAGGCGTTCCCCCGGATTACTTCAGCGCAACCGGCCAGCTTTGGGGAAATCCTCTTTATGACTGGGCGGCACACAAAAAGACCGGTTATGCGTGGTGGCTTTCAAGAATCAGCAATATGCTCCGGCTTGTGGACATTGTGAGAATCGACCATTTCCGTGCTTTCGACGAATACTGGGAAATTCCATTCGGTGCCGAGACTGCGGTTGACGGAAAATGGAAAAAAGGCCCCGGTGCAGCCCTCTTTAAGACAATCAAGGAAAGTCTCGGAAATCTTCCTATTATAGCAGAGGATTTGGGGGTTCTTACGCCAAGTGTGGAAAAACTTCGTGATGCGGTGGGCTTCCCCGGCATGAAAATCCTGCAGTTTGCGTTCAGCGGTGATGAGTGGAATTCTTCAAGTGCAGAAAACGCATATCTTCCGCACAATATCGACAACACCAACTGCATTATGTACACGGGAACGCATGACAACGACACCACGATGGGATGGCTCAAATCTTCAGGAGACGCTTTGAAGAAAAATCTCTGCGCCTATTACAATCTTTACGAAGACATTGATCTTACCACTTTGGCACACACGTTGATCAGAAGCGCATTCTCGTCTGTGGCGGACACCTGCATTGTGCCGCTTCAGGATGTGTATGGACTCGGAACCGAAGCTAGAATGAACACCCCCAGCACAACGGGAAGCAACTGGAGCTGGCGCATGGACAAAAATCTCCTTGACGATAGAGGAGCCAGTGAACTTGCCTGGTATTCGAAAATCTACCGCAGAAACGGAGGTCAGTCCTCATGTTGAAATCTCTCCTTGAACTTTACATCACGTTTTTCAAAATAGGAGCCGTCACTTTCGGTGGTGGTTACGCAATGCTCCCGATTCTGGAACGGGAACTTGTGGGAAAGAAAAAGTGGACGACCATGGAGAATCTGATGGATTACTATGCAATCTCCCAGGTGACTCCCGGTGTAATCGCCGTGAATGTCGCAACTTTCGTCGGTTACCGTAAAAGCCGTGTGTCCGGTGGAATCTGCGCCACTCTGGGGGTGGTGACACCTTCCATAATCATAATCACCATAATCGCCATGTTCATCTCGAATTTCGAGGATATTGTGTGGGTGCAGAAAGCCCTTGCAGGAATAAATGTGGCGGTTACGGCCCTCCTTACCTATGCTGTTTTCAATTTTGCGAAAAAGTCGATCAAGCAGTGGTGGGGCGTGATTTTTTATGCCTTTGCCTTTGCGGCGATTTTCTTTTGGAAAGTTCCTTCGGTGGCAGTGGTTCTCGTTGCAGCGGTTTCAGGAATAATCATCACCTGGGCTACAGGAGGCCTCAGGAAAGTGTCTGAGAAAAGTGAAGGGGACTCCGGAAAGGAGGTCTCAAAATGATGACGGGAGTACTCGGTCTTCTGCAGCTTTTCGGAATCTTTTTTTACGTGGGACTTTTTGCCATCGGTGGAGGACTTGTGGCGGCCACTTTCATGCAGCAGGTGCTCGTGGAAAAATACGCCGTCATTTCGCTTGAGAAATTCTACAGCATGCTTGCGATTTCTGAAAGCACCCCCGGTCCCATCGGCATAAATCTTGCGACTTACTGCGGCACGGAGCTTTACGGTCCGATCGGTGGAATCATTACGACGCTGGGCGAAATAACACCGTCGCTTATAATCATCATGCTTGTGGCAGGATTTTTCGGCAATTTACAGAAAAAGCCCTTGGTTCAGGCGGCATTTTCAGGACTCAGGCCTGCCACCGGAGGAATGGTGCTGGTTGCGATGGTGAATGTGTTTAAAATCGCACTTCTGAATCTTCCGGAGTTTGCTTCAGGCGGCGGCTGGATGTCGCTTTTCCGCTGGGAATCAATCATTTTCTATGCAGCCGCTCTTGTCATCCTCTTCTGCTTCAAGAAACTGCATCCTGTTTTTGTGGTTCTGGCGGGAGCAGTGTTCGGAATACTGTTTCTCTGAGACGGAAACGCTTCGGAAAACTCTTTGCAAGGCATTAAATCATCGTTTCCCTCTTTTTTTCCGCTGAAAATCCGTTGAAAGACGGGTTTTTAGAGATGCCCTTATTTTTCTCTTTCATTATGCCGAAAATGGTGTATAATGATATAGTGTCTCTAAAAAAATCGCTTTTTGGAGATGCCCGATAGTAAAAAGTCCAAAATCAATGCACCGGATGTTATAGAAGGGGGACGTATGTTCAAGGCGAAACGCTACATCGTAATGATGGTTACCAATGCTCTTTTAGTTTTTGTACTGATAATTCTGGCAATGGAGTTGATTCCTGATCCGATTGCCTTTGAGAAACATTCGCAGGTTTTCGTTTGGAGTGTTGCCGCCGTTCTGTTTTTTGTTCTCTCAATTGTTTTGCATAAACTCAGTTTTATGCTGGTTGACAAACTCCGTCAAAAAACGCTTTTTACCGGTGAAAGCGGACTTCTTTCTGAATTTATGGAAAAACTCCGCTTCTGCTATTCGCTTGATGATTTTTACGAGCTTATAGGCAAAGTGCTTGAAGTGAAGGGCGACTGTGCGGTTTTGTTCGTGGACTGCGAAAAAAATTACGTGCTTTACAACAGCCCCAACAAAGTCACGTGTGATCCCGAAGTTCTGAGGACTCTTGAGTTGAACTTCGACAAAAGCTGGCCCGAGGGAGTCTTTTTTCTGGGATCCAATTACGGAATCGTGAGCGGCTCCAAAAATGCACGCGGATTTTTCATGTCCTTCAACAATCATCATCTGTATGTGTTCTGCCGTTACACGCGTCTTTTCGATGAGTCTCTTTACGGACATGCCTATAAGGAAATCGTGAGATTCTTCAAACGCGCAAAGACAATCGACAATCTTGCTGAAATCGCGGAACTTTCCTCTGAATGGAACCAGCTTGCAGACACGCAGAGATCCTTCCTTCCGCCGGTGATGCCTGATATTGAGAGACTGAAGGTTGCCGCCTATTACCGTCCTCTGGTAAATGTTTCAGGAGACTATTACACTGTCCTTCCAATCAACAGGCAGAAAACGCTTCTCATGCTTGGAGACGTGTCGGGTAAAGGTCTTGCCGCAGGTCTTGTCATGGGTTTGGTGATGAACACCGTGAAAATCCTTGACAACAAGGAAGATTTGGCGAATATGATTCAGGCAGTCGACAAGGCCATCAAGGGAATGAAACTTCAGGACAAGTACACGGTTCTTTTCCTCGGGGTCGTCGATACCGCAAAGATGACCATCCGCTACATAAATGCATCCATGTCAGACCCTCTGATTATTTCCCGCTCTGTTGACGGCTACCGCATAAAGCCGCTCACATCAAACTGTTCTGTCGTTGGAATCATCGATTTGCCGGAGCAGGTGGAAGTCGCCGAGCAGCGCCTCTTCCGCGGTGATGTGATTCTCATGGCTTCCGACGGTGTTTCAGAAGTTATGGACGAAAGTGGCGAAGAGCTTGGAAATACAAAACTTTACGAAGATACAATCAAATCCAGTGCGGTCAAGAGTCCTGACGAGTTTATCGACGATGTGATTGATTTGGTCATGACATACAACGGCGACAAAAAACTGCGTGACGACGTAACCATGATGGTCGCAAAGATTGAGGGGTAAGCTATGATATTCATGATTCTTAACATTCTGATTGGCGGCGGACTTATCGCCTTCTCTTTCACAATAGATTCTCATAAAAGCGGTCACAACGGAAATCCTCTTGTAAATCTGACGCTTATGCTTGCTTCCATTTTCATACTGATGGGAGTGGCCCTGCTTTGCTGTCTGCTCGGAGCCCCTGACCCCATGTGCCTTCTGCTGGGACGTCTCACCTTTTTGTTTATGGGCATGTTCTGCATGGGTGGATGCCATGTTGTTCTTACTTTCGAATCTGAAAAAAACAATACGTTCCTGAAAGTGCTGCAGTGGATTTTGAATATTGCCTGTCTTGTCTTCATTTTCTTTGTTCCGCATATGGTGACGGGATTCAGCATTGAGAACGGAACTTTCCAAGTAATGTCGGACACTCTTGTTGCAACGGAAAACATTAAAATCACATGGTTCAATATGTACTGTCTCGTTTGCATTGTAGGCATTCCTTTTGTCACGAACCTTATGCTTTTGATCCGCGCTGAAAACACGAAGAACCGTCTGCTGCGCCAGAACCTCGTGCTCATGGGAATAGGATTCTTTGCCACCTGGATTTCCTATGCCCTTATGTTCTTTGCGTGCCTGTACCAGCCGATGACGTTTTCGCTCATTCTTCTCTGCCTTGTGCCCCAGCTTGTGATTTTCGTGCGTGCGAGCAGTAACGACCAGATTTGGGGAAAGAGCCTTATTTTCAGAACCTTCCTGCGCTCCGTATTGATTTATATTCTGCCGTCTGTGGTGGAGGGCCTCATTTTTGCAGGACTCAGAATGATTTTTCCGAACAGGGGAATTGTGTACTATATCCTCCTTGCATTAGGAACCTCCGTTGTGGTGTTTGTCTGGGTTCTTACAGGCCGCCGTTTCACGAGAATGGATGCAATGCGTGACAGCAACTATTCCGAGGATTTTGAAAATGCAATCACTTCAATAGATTTCGAAGGCGATCCTGCCGTGATAATGTCGAATCTCCGCGCCGCCTTTGAAAAATATGTCGACACCACCGAAATCACTCTTGCAGTTGATGCCGACACCGGATTCCTGGAGTCTGTCTTTACGGAAGAGGACAAAAAAATTGCAATCCCCATTGATGACCCGTGTTTTGACGTGCTCCTGAACTTGAAGCATCAGATTGTGTTCCGCAGTTTTGCAGAGCATGACTACAGTGTGCAGAGTGTCCGCGGGGATTTGCTCCAACTTCTTGACAGCACAAACTCCGAGGCGTTCATCATGCTGAACGAAGGACGTCACATTGTCGGTGTGCTTTTCCTCGGTGCAAAGACAAGTCACAACCCGTTCAACGAATATGACTACAAAGTCTTTACAAAACTTTATTCAAACTTCTTCGTTGTGGGATATTACATGAAGAACATTATGAATGAGTCTGTCGTTGGTACCGTGAACAGGGAAATCCGCATGTCCAGCCAGATAATCACATCAATTCAGGAAAACATGGATTACATCAAAAATCCGAAGATTGATGCCGGCTACAGGATGATTCCAGCCCACAACATCGGTGGTGAGTTCATCGACATGATCCGCCTCAACGACCAGAAGCATATGTTCATAATCGGAGCACTCAACGGAAAGGGTATCGCGGCTTCGATGAGCATGGTCATTCTCAAATCGATTATCCGCACGGATCTGGCAGAAACTCCCGACTTCAAGCTGCTCGTTGAAAAAATCAACACATTCATCCGCAACTCTTTGCCGAAGGGAACATTCTTTGCAGGAACTTTCGGTGTCATCGATTTCTCCAATGACACGATGTATTACATCAACTGCGGTTCTCCGGCTCTGTTCATGTACAATCACATCTACAACAACGTGATTGAAATTCAGGGCGAAGGCCACGTCCTGGGATTTGCAAAAGACATCAGCAAACTTATCCGCATAAAGAAGGTCAAACTTTCCGAAGGCGACATCGTTCTTGCATGTACAGACGGACTCATCGAGGCAAAATCACTGCGCGGTGAAGGCTACGGAAAAACGAGGGTTCAGTCACAGATGATGGAAAATGCGACTTTCCCGGCTGACAAAATGGCTCAGTTCTCTTACGACAATCTTGTGGAATTCACGTCACGTGCACTTGAAGACGACATCACGGTGCTTGTGCTAAAATATCTGGGAGGCAAATAATGGACCAACTTACCATAAACGAAAAGGTCGGTGGCAACTATCAGCTGTATGAACTCTTCGGGGCGGTGAATGCATACACGCTTGCAGAGTTTCAGGAAAAAGTATACACTAACATCGTTGATTCGCATATCGTGCTGGATATGTCTCAAGTGACCGCCATTGATTCTGCGGGAGTAGGCGTGATTCTGGCCGGTCATAATGACGGTGAGGAAAACGGTACCAAGCTGTTCATCATGAATCCATCTGAAGCGGCCCGTCATGCATTGGAAAGGACAGGCTTTTTGGATACGTTCAACATAATTCATGCCGTTACCGAGGTGTCCGATGTTTCGTAATGGAATTGCCGTGGCGTTGATTGCCGCGACTTCTCTTTTTGTTGTGTCTTGCTCCAGAAAAAATGAAGTGAGTTCCGCTTATGCACAGTCACCGAAAACCGTGAATCCTGTTGTCTTTGACGAGCCGGAACCGGAGCCTGTGAATCCTGAGTACATAAAACTTGAAAAAGTGCTTTCACAGATGTCTGTCCGCTTCAATACAGTTGTTTCGATAACAGACGAAAACCGGGATGCTTTCCTTGCGGATTTGCATGCTGTCCTTGAGGCGGAAAAATCCTTCCGTGCTGACGACTTGAGTCTGTATTATCTCATCGACAAAAAACATTTCGTGAGTGCCGATTATGTGCCCAAGGATTTGGTGAAACTAAGAGGCAATGATTTATACAACGTGAGCCGCAATGATCTCTCCCTTCGTCCGGATGTGGAAAAGGCTTTGAGAGAAATGGCTCAGGGTGCTCTTGACGACGGCATCAAACTGATGGTTTCTTCCACTTACAGATCCTATGACTATCAGACCAAACTTTTTGCCCGCTATGTCGCACAGGACGGTGAAGAGCTTGCGGAAAGATATTCAGCACGACCGGGAACGAGTCAGCATCAGCTCGGTGTGGCTATTGATTTCGGTTCAATCACGGATGATTTTGCGGAGACAAAGCAGGGAAGATGGCTCTACGAACATTCAGAGGAATACGGATGGTCTCTTTCCTTCCCCCGTGACTACGAGGATGTGACCGGATTCATGTGGGAGTGCTGGCATTTCCGTTATATCGGAAAAGAGGCCTGCTCGTTCCAGAAAAAATGGTTCGGTGATGTTCAGCAGTTTATGATTGAATTCCTGGACTCCTGGAAGAAAAACTGAGCATTTCCAAAAGTCCGTCTTTTTGAAATCCTTCAATTAACCGATTTTATGCTCAAGGGCTTTCGGGGAAACTCCGAATCCTTCCTTGGGCTGATGTTCGTCGCTGCCCAAAGGTTCCACGTGAATCTGCACATCGTACACTTCAGGAATTTCTTTTCTTATGGCGTCCTCAACCTGTTCTGAAAGTTCGTGGGCATCGTAGACAGACATTTCGGGATCAACTTCAAAATCCAAATCGACATCATATACGGAAGCAAGTTTTCTGATTCTCGCTTTGTGGGGATTTTTTGCTCCAGGCACTGAAGTCACCGCGTTGAAAAGTCTTTCGTAGAGCGAAGGGTCATCGATTCCGTCCGTCAGCTCCATGGTTATGTCAAGGAAAAGCATTATCCCGTTTTTCACAACCCAGAGACCGACAAGAAGGGCCACAATCGGATCGAGCACAGGTATTTTGAACAGGCGTGAGATACCGAGGCCGACAAGAACCGAAGAGGAAAGCATTATGTCGCTTTTCATGTTCTCCGCGTTTGCCTTTATCATCGTGCTTTCGGCTTTTTTACCGTAGTGATGCTGGGTCAATGCGAGAAGTGTTTTGCCGGCTATTGAAATGACCGAGGCGATTATGGCAAGCATTGAGGTTTCATCAGCAATATTCCCCGATGCGAGACGCTGTATGGAAGTGATGGCAAGCTGGGCACCGCAGTAGAAAATGACGAAAGAAAGAATCATCGTGGCTATCGACTCGGCTCTTCTGTGCCCCCAGGGATGTTTCTTGTCTTCAGGACGCGCAATGATTCCGCTGATTACGAGGGTTACTATTGCGATGACCACATCCGAGGTACTGTCGATTCCGTCTCCTAAAAGCGCCATTGAATGTGCGTATATGCCGAAAAAGAGTTTTTCCCCTGCAAGGATGATGTTTCCTGCAAGTGCGATTATGCCGGCAATCCTTATATACTTGATTTTTTGTGCTTCGTCTATCATTTTGCAACACCTTTAGTAAGTGAGTTTAGGCAACCTCTAAAAACTGAAGTTTTTAGAGACTCCCATGAGCCTCTTGAGAACTTTTACGATTTAGGATATTCTTTTCCATTATGAAGCTTTGGTTAAAATACGTTATTGGAATTGGAATCGGGCTTGTCGCCGCACTCATTTTACCCGTGAACAGCGTGCAGGGACAGGCTGCTCTTGAATTTGTAATGGATATTGTTGTCCGCATAGGCCGCTATATGCTGGTGCCGATGTTGTTTTTTTCCATTGCGACCGCCTGTTACAAATTGCGCGAGGAAAACAAGATTTTTAAAACCGGAGTCTGGACTTTCGGCGTGATTTTAGTGTCTTCCGTTCTGCTGGTGACTCTGGGACTTGTCACGTCTTTGGTCATTGAGNNTCGAGTGTTGGTGATTCGTGCGGATGGTTCAATACCAGGCTCTGCTTGAAACCTTGCTGCGAATCCTTGTCTGGTGTTGATGATTGCAGTCTCAGTTTTTCAGCAGCGGCGAGGAGTCCGTGTCCTTTTGCCTCGGCTGTCAGCGGCTCTGATTTTTCTACCGCAGCTGATTTTTCATCACTTTCCTTGCTTTCGGATGTTTCCACGGTGTATCTTGAGTCTATTCCGTTGAGTTCCACAGGCTTCGCCGTGATGAACGAGCCATATTCCAAAATAGAATAATCCATTCATATAATATAGAACAAAATCGTGTATTGTACAAGGTGCGGATTCTGATCATGCAGGGCAAACTCATTATCTGCCGGCCGCCATCCAAATAACAATAATTTCTAATAATATTTGTTACACTTTTTCCTGAAATTTATTATATTTCATATGAGCGGCTGAGGGAAAGCTGCAAAAAAAAGAATCCTTACGATGGAATTCTAAACCATAATGCAGGTTCTTGAAATTTTCCTGCAGTTAAAGTGGAGGTTATAAAATGAAAAAGATGACAAAAGCTATTCTTGGTATCGCTGGAGTTGCGGCAGCCTCTTTCGGTATTTTCTGTCTTGCCTGCAAAGTGAACAACGGTTCTGCCAATGTTGCGTTTGCCGCCACAACACAAAAAAGTTCCGAATCCGTGATTGACATCCCGAAGGATTCCATGGCCGTGACACAGGCTCTTCAGACCACATTCCGTTCAATCAGCGGACAGGTTCTCCCCGCCGTTGTTGAAGTGGACGTGACCACAACCACAAAAGTGCAGTCGTACAATCCATTCAAGGATCTTCCTTTCTTTTTCAATTTCCCCGGTATGGAAAATGAAGAGAATGATAACACCCGCGAGTATGAGTCATCTGCCCTCGGCAGCGGTTTCATTGTGCGTCACACGGGAAACACAGTCTATGTGCTTACAAACAACCATGTGACCGAAAATGCATCGAAGATAAAAATAAAGCTGAATGACGAAAGGGAATTCGACGGAACATTGGTCGGAAAAGATGAGCGTCTGGACATTGCCCTTGTTTCATTCTCGACGGATGACAAGGATATCACCGTGGCGAATCTGGGCAACAGCGACAACGTGGCGCAGGGAGACATTGTGCTTGCTTTGGGAAGCCCCCTCGGATATTTTGCCTCCGTTACACAGGGAATTGTTTCCGCAACAGGAAGAAGCGGCGGTCAGATCGGCTCAATCAGCGACTTTATTCAGACGGATGCCGCAATCAATCAGGGAAACTCCGGCGGTCCTCTTGTGAACATCTACGGCGAGGTTGTCGGAATCAATACATGGATTGCCTCTCAGTCGGGTGGAAGTCAGGGCCTCGGTTTCTCAATCCCCATCAATAACATCAAGACCGCAATCGATCAGTTCATCAGCAAGGGAAAGATTTCATACGGATGGCTCGGCGTAAGTCTTCTCGGAGTGAACCAGGATTACAAGGATGCCCTCGGAGTCGGAAAGCATGACGGAGCTCTTGCCGCTGAAGTGTTTATGGACAGCCCTGCAATGAAGGGTGGTCTTCAGGCTGGCGATTACATCATTGCCTTGAACGGAAACGATGTGAAGGATGTGAATCAGCTTGTACGCGATGTGGGAAATATTCCTGCGGGACAGACTGCAAAAATCACGGTTATGCGCGGCTCCTCAAAGATTGATCTTACAATAAAGATGGATGAGCGCACAGATGATATTGTAGGCGACAGCAGCAAACAGTGGCCCGGATTCGTTGCGACACCTCTTTCGGATTCTGCCCGCAAACAGCTGAAGCTTGATTCAAATGTGAAGGGCGTTGTGGTTTCAAGCGTTCAGGAAAAATCTCCGGCGGCGGCTTTGAGACTCCAGAACGGTGACGTGATTACCGCCGTCAACGATGTCAAGGTCTCCACTGTGGAGGAATTCTACGCGGCGCTCAACACTGTTGGAAAAACCGAAGTCTGGTTCGATGTCTATTCCGATGGACACACGATTTCCACCGGTCGTTACAAACTCAATCGGAAATGAAAAAATTGAAATTTTTTTGAAAAGTTTGTAACTAAAAGCGTACAGAGGGGTTTACCTTTATGAAAACGCAAGACGGCAGGAAAAAGAATAACACCGTTCCATCCTTTTTGCCTATTTCATAGAAAACTCCTTATTTTTAGACGGGCTCTGTGTCACAGAGCCTGTTTTTTTTCGATTATATTTTCTTTTCTTGACAGCACTGAATTTGTGTCTTAAAATATTTAAAAACATTTTCCCTGATGATTTCACAGGCTTTTAGGAGAGGGTTTGTATGGAACAGTGTGTGAAGTGCGGCGCAAGGATTGATTCGGATTCAAAATATTGCGATGAGTGCGGAGCTCCGGTTGTAAACGGAAAAACAATTTCCTGCGCTTACTGCGAGACGGAAAACAGGGC
>DGXM01000136.1 GCA_002396325.1 Treponema sp. UBA4232 | reverse complement strand
TTCAATGGATGCTGAAGCCCTGGGGCCTGTGTGTTTCTCTCTATTCACGCAGGGGGAGTTGTGGTATAATGGGAATTATGAGTTTGAAGTACAATATAATAGAAGGTTTTGTGCGGTTTTGGAACAAGGTGAGCCGTGACGGTGTGAAAAGACGCATCTATGAGCATCTGGAAAAGCCGCCTGTGGTGCAGGAAATTCCTTCGTATCTTTATAAGAAGTTCAATGTGAGCAAGATTGAGCTTGGAAACGACTTGCTCTTTGTAATCGGTCCCAGGAAAAATCCTTGCGACAAAGCCGTGCTTTACATTGCCGGCGGCGGTGGAAGAGCCAAGCCCGGAAAAAGGCATTTCAAGTTGGTGTCGCGCTTGGTGAAGCAGGGCGGTCTCACGGTGTACCTTGGATTTTATCCATGTGCGCCTGACGTGAACGTGCGTTTTTCACTCAGATGGCTCCAGAAAGTGTATGCCGAAATGCTTAAGGATTTCCCGTCGAAAAAAACTGTTTTTGCCGGTGACAGTGCAGGTGCGAATCTTGCCCTTTCACTCTGCAACCGCGTGGTGAGCAAACCCGCAAAAGTGATAGCCGTGTCTCCCGCCATCGGATTTGCGCATGGTGAGGTTCGGAAGCCTCTTGAAGCGGCGGAAAAATCGGATCCGCTGATCAGCATGAAAACCCTGGATTTGATTTTGGATTCGTGGTGCAAAAACGTGAGCCTCGACAGTCCTGACGTGGAGCCTGTGAACATAAATTACGAGGGCTATCCTCCCGTGCAGCTTTTTTACGGCACAAAGGATATGTTCTTCCCCCACATGGATGCGCTGATTGCAAACATTGAAGCCGGCGGCGCCAAACTTGAGATGCACAGAAAAAATGCAATCCACAACTGGCCCATTCTGCAGGAAACAAGGGAAGGCCGCAGGGCCGTGAAGCAGATGGTGGATTTCATCGAAAGACAGGTAATACGTTGAAATTATTGGTATGAAGTGGTGAAAAAATCGGGGTTTCATCTTCAGTTCCCACGCGGTATAGTTTAGGTAGCCTCTGAAAATTTCGTTTTTTGGGGGCGATTTTTAGAAATCTTTAAGCGAGGAAAAAGATGAAAAGGACCCTGACCGCAGCTGCTGTATTTTTGTTTTCTGCCCTGTGTCTTTTCGGATGCAGGGGAAAGGAAGAACCTTCCACAAACGGCATTGAGTTTTCAAAACACAGGAAAATTCCAAAGACCGACAGTGTTATTGTGACCAAACCGCAGGAAATGAATGCCGCGCTTACAGCTCTTGAACTTACCAAGCTGATGGGCAACGGAATCAATATTGGAAACACCCACGAGGCTTACCGCGAAAAGGGAATGTCCACAAAGGAAGACCCGACCGTTTACGAAAGACTGTGGGGGCAGCCGGTTACGACAAAAGCCCTGCTTGACTCTTACAAGGCGGCCGGTTTTGACTGTGTGCGCATTCCGATTGCCTGGACCAATGCCATGGATTACGAGCACGGAGACTATGTGATTAACACTCCCATGCTTGACCGCATTGAAACCGTAGTGAACTATGCCCTCGACGCAGGACTTTACGTGATTATAAACGACCACTGGGACGGCGACTGGTGGGGAATGTTCGGCTCAAAGACGGAAAGAACCCGCAATGATGCAATGGAACTCTACAAAGCCATGTGGACCCAGATTGCAAACCGCTTCAAGCATTACTCCGATCATCTTATTTTCGAAGGAGGAAACGAGGAGATTGGAAACCGTCTGAACGATGTGTATGCCTGCTCGGATTCAGGCTTCCTTTCAGAGGACGACTGCTACAGGATGTCGACGGTTATAAACCAGGCTTTTGTCGATGTGGTGCGTGGAACCGGCTCGAACAACAAAAACCGCTTCCTGCTCATCCCCGGTTACGGAACAGACATAAGCGCCACCTGCGACGAAAGATTTGTGATGCCCAAGGATACGGCGGCTTCAAAACTGCTCATTTCCGTGCACTATTACACACCCTGGGGATTCTGCGGAGGCCCCAGTGTAGGAAAATGGGGCAACAAAAAAGAGACTGCCGAAATGAACCGCTTCCTGAAGATGATGACGAAATTCACGGATGCAGGATACGGCGTGATAATCGGTGAATATGCCACCGCCGCAAAATCCGACGGAAGCAAAAAGGACGAGTATGCAATCCATTGGACAAACCAGTTCCTCGACAACTGCGACTACTACAACTACTGCCCGCTGCTTTGGGACTGCAACACCTTCTATAAAAAGGACATCAACGGCTTTGACGACCCTGATTTCAGGAATCTGTATTTTGAAAGAAGATATGCCGCACAGACTTCAGATCCGACAGGAAATGCAGTGGTTTCCGCAAGATTTGAGGACGCGGAGAAAAATGCGCCCGACAGCCTGACGGATGGTGCAAAAATTGCCGATGCGGGCGGATCGGTGGCATGGATTATGTACAACAGCCTTGACTACGGTGTTACATACAGTGTTGGCGACGTGTACAATCCTGATTCAAAGACCGAAGGACTCGTGGCCGTCGACTCTGAAATTACGGGGCCGGGCACATACACAGTGGAGCTCGATTTCACAGGCACGGAAGCAGGATTCGCCCGCAGCTTTGCATTCAGTGCAATCGGTATTTCAAACGGCGAAGTCAATTTCCCCGGCTACTGCATAAAAATCACTGAGTTCAAAGTGAACGGTCAGCCGTACAGACTTGCATCCACAGGCTACACCAATGCCGATGACGGAATCTGCACCCGCATGAACCTGATCAACGAATGGGTAAAGGATCCGCCGCCCGAAGCCAGAAGTGCAGACGGAAACATGAAGCGGAAGAGACCCACAATCATCAACAAAGATGATATGGCCTTGCAGGAAATGAAGACGCTTTCCATCACCTTCGAATACGGTCCTGC
>DGXM01000064.1:14097-37936 GCA_002396325.1 Treponema sp. UBA4232 | reverse complement strand
GAGTAGTAATTGTCGATGTGGGTTTATCAACACCGTTGGTGGAGCTGAAAAGTGCATTTTCGTGTTCAGTGCCTGCACCGGCTTCCCATGTGTATGCGTTTGCACCGGTAAGAGGATTTTTGTCCACATCAATGCGGGTGAGTTTCACTTTGAGCGTGTCCGGCTTCACGAGAACACCGTCAAGACCCATATCCACCTTCAAGTAGATGTTGCTGGATTTTGATGCATTGCCCCAGGTTTCTTTGTTATATGCAAATCCTCCGAAGTCATATTTCGGATAGTTGTTGCGGTTTATGCTCAAGGCCAGGGGTGTCGCAGCGTTTCCAAGGTAAGGATGACTTCCTGATGTGCCTTCAAGAGCTGCCACTACAGCGGCCTTTGTTTCCGCATCGACAGAAATGGAGCCGTTCCAAATGCCCTTGAGTGCCGCGCCGTCAAACTCTCCCACAGACACAAGGGAATCGTGGAGCAGCACATCGGAGATGTATGTCTTATCGTTTATGTTTCCGGCTATGTCTTTTACGGTAATGTCGATGTAATAGAAGGCTGTATCGTCTCCCACATCTCCGCTCACATCGTAAAGCTTGTTGTAGTTTGTTTTCTCAATTTTTGTGTCAGAAGTATCATCGTTGTATTCCGCAACAAGGATTGATGTGTTTGAAACGTCATTTACCGGGAATACATTTTTTGCGAGTTCCACGGGTGTGTCCGATTTTGTCCAGGAACCATCTGCGTTTTTTGTGGCCTTGTACATATTCACGGTCAAATAGTCAATACCGTGGTCATCGTAAATTGAGCCTTTGAGCTTCAACTGGCGTCCGTATTTTGCAGGGTCGTCCATATTGAGCGAGTTGGGGCTCGAGAGCATGAAGATTGGAGGAGTGTTGTCAATGTCGAAGTCACGATTCGCCGAAGTGGACCTGCGGTCGCTTTTATCAACGCAGTACACTTCAAGTGCATAGTTTGAATCTGCCAGAGTGCCCAGATTGACACCGTTGCAGGAGTAGGTTCTTGTTTCAGGATTGTATTCAACATCAAGATGCCATTCCGTCCTGCTGTCCAAAACCGCATTTCCAAGCGATACTGCCGTGTCCACACCCTTTGCAGTGTCATAGAATTTCGAAACAATGACATCTTTTACACCTGAGTCATCATAACACGTTCCGCTGATTCTGAATGTACCGCTTTTGGCTGAACTCATCTCAGGAGTATGGATAACTTTGATTTCAGGGGCATTCACATCCACAGAAGGACCGAGTCCTATTTCGCAGGTGGAAAACAAAAATCCTGCGGTCAATCCAAACAAAACTGTGGCAAATAGTCTAAAAATCTTCTTCATAGCACACCACCTCTCGCAAAATAATAATTGCACCAATGATAAAATATGGAGCCCAAAAGAAACTTTTTATTTTATCTTTTTCTTCTGTAAATCATCAGGACATCTTGAAAAAATCTCTTTCTACGGCTTTTCCGCAGATTTCATACACCTGATGATTCGCAGCAGAACCGGGCACCGCAGCACCCGGAATTTGCATTTCAATCAGAACACGCTGGCACGCAGACCGATTGCGAATTGGAATACTACCGGGAACGATTTGTTCGTCACAACGTCAGACGGCAAAAGCCACAACTGAGGCTCCCAGTAAACAGCCCAGGTTTTGAAATATTTATTTTTCTTAAACGTCATGTGCGGGAATTCAACCTGCGCAAGAATTGCAGAAAGGAACTGAGAAATACCCGCACCTGAATCGGAGAACCAAGAGAAGTTGGCACCCAGGGCAACCGTAGCACTCAACCAGTCATAGTCATGGCCGAAGAAATGGTTGAACGGAATGTCCGCAACCTGAGCCAGAATCTTAAGACCGATCACGTGCTGACCATAGCGGTACGGAGCCGGATCCTGTCCAAGAATCTTTGAAACAATGTCTCTCTGTCCCTGCAGGAACTGACCGTACTGAACCTGAATCTTAACAGCATCGTCGAATGCAGTAAGTCCGACTCCGGCACTCCACAATGTGGCACCCCAGAAACTCACGTCGAAGTAAAGTCCCTGGATGAACTTTGGCACACCGTAAGAAGAAAGGTCTCCCTTACGCAGATACAGCGTCACGTCTTCCAGTTCGACGTCATCTGAAGAAAGTCCTTCAAACTTAAGCTGCTGGTTGTAGTGACCTCCTACGCCTGGTGAGATAAGACGTACAGTCGGCTTTGTGCGGTCCACCTGTACGATTGTGCGTGTGATTGCACTTTCACCGTTTTCCATTTCGGCCTTCACAAGCAGGAAGTGGAATCCTTCGGCAATGTCCTGATCCTCGATTCTGTATTTCCAAGCACCCTTTCCGTTGCGGGAAACTTCCTTATACGTGCGTCCGTTGTCAAGACTCAGGTACACGCGTTTGACTTTCTTTGCCTTGAGAGCCGTCTTTTCCTCGGTGGGCAGTTTCTTGTCCTTGAGTTTTGCGGCTTCTTCGGGCGTGAGAACATATCCGGCATCTCCCTTCAAGAGAGGACGTTCGATTGCAAAGTCTCCGTATGTGAAGTTGTCGAGAGTTACCCACGGTCCGTAAGGGTCGTAGATAACGGTCTGCTTGTTGGACTCAATGGTGCGGCCGGTATCCGTATGCGCAATCACCTGATACACATGCGTTCCGGCGGTAAGCTCAAAGACTCCTGACTCATACATACTTTCGGCTTTGAGTTCCGGCACTTCCGCTTCGTATTCGGGACCTTCGTACTTCACGCCGGCTTCCTTGGCGGCATCTTTTGCGGCCTGAATTTCAGCCTTGCGTTTTTCATTGCGTTCTGAAACAACGGCTTTCAGAGCCTCATTTTCCGCATTGCGGGCCTCGGCATCCGAAGCACCTCTTGCTGCATCCTGTTCGGTGAATGCCTTCTTGTCGAGCTGCACCTGATTCTTCATGCGGAATGAGAAGTATCCGCTTTCAGTAAGAGTCGTCGCGTATCCCGGAAGACGCTGACCGTCCACAAGGATTTCGATGGACTCAATCTTTTCATCAAGACTTTCGGCGGTTCCGTAAATGTTGAATTCACCCTGTACATGCTCACCGTTCAACGGATACAACAGGTTCACTTTTGTAAGCTCAGCGTCTTTCAACAGATGCACGTTGCGGCTCACGTTGGTTCTGTTTCCTGCATTGTCCATTCCCGTAATCTCAATATTGTAGAGTCCGTTGTCAAGCTCGCTGATGTCGAGAGACTGTGAGATGATTGAGTCGGGGTACAAATCATTTTCCGCCAGATAATCAGGCACCTTTTTTCCGTCAAGACTGCGGATGCGCATATAGAGCGATGTAAGCTCAATATTGTCCGTTGTCTGGCCGCTCACGAAGAGATTTGAAGCAATCGTGCTGTCGTCAACAGGGAGCTCAAGATGGAGTTCAGGCGGAGTGTTGTCTATGTTAATCAAAGACGTGTAGAGTCCATAGATGTCATAGCCGTCCCAAATCTTCAGGAAGACCGCATGGGTTCCGTCCTGGATTACGCGGGAGTCGAATTCGTAAGTCCATCTTGCAGGATCGCCGCGGTTCTTTCCCGGAACAACAACTGCATCGTTGTAGCTGGCACCGTTGTCAACGGAAATCTGAACCTTGCTGATTCCGTTCTTGTCTGACGCCCATCCGCTGAGCACTGTACTACCCTTTACGGTTTCTGACAGCTTCGGTGCCTCCACGCTTCCTTCAGGCTCCGAGAGAGACACTCTGAACATACGCTTTACGACTTTTCCCTTAACACCGTTGATGTCTTCCGCATACATCGAAAGGACATGCTCGTTGTCCGTAAGAAGTGAAAGCGGTTTCACGCCAATCTCGAAGCTCGAAAATCCGTTGGGATTGGGAATCAACTGGTAGTCGCTGTCATCAACTTTATAGTAGACTTTGCAGATCGTCTTTCCATCAGAAGACTGCATACCGTCATCATCATACATAACCCCGGAAATCACGAAGTCTGTTGTGATAACCTCATTTTCCTGCGGCATGTGAATTTCGACAACCGGCAAGTCGCTTTCAGGATCGATTTCAAACTGGAAAGTGTCCACAACGGTGGTATTTCCTGCCGTGTCTTTTGCGATGAACTTCATTGTATCATCAATCGGAAGACCTTCCTGTCCAAGTCGTGTTGAAGGCATGGCACCGGTAAGGACGTTGCTGTAGAAGTCCGACATCATGACAGTTGCGGAGGGTTCTTCGGATGCCTTGGCAGTCTGCGGCTCCTCACCTTCCGCGGGGGCCTCTGCTTCAACAGGAGCTTCCTCTTTCTGCGGCGGGAGTGAATCGATGGCCTTAAGCTCGAAGTCTTTCTTTATCTTTCCGTTGGGGCTCACGTATTGAATCGTTCCAACGTAGCTGTCGTCCTTTACATTGAACACGAAGAGTGTTTCACCGTTTATCTTTGCGCCCGGCTCAGGAACCACAATCTGAATCTCAGGCGGTGTAGAATCCTTTTTCAGTGCCGAGTTGAAGTAAGACACTTTTCCGGTGCGGTCGGTTGCACGGAGAGTAATCGGCATGTATCCGTCTTCAACATCATCAAGTTTCACGGTGGCGTTGAATCTTCCGGAAGATGCCACACTGACAGGCTTCCATGCACTTACGGTATTTCCTTCAGCATCAGTGACAGTGTCGCTTTCAGACATCTTGTATTCAAGAGACGCAACACCGTTTCCATCCGTCACAGTACCATTAAGCACAAGTTTATCGTTCACGTAGTCCATCGGTTTGATGGTTGTAACGGTGATTACAGGGGCCGAAGTATCCGCAATAAGATTCACGGACGGAGAAATGTAGGAACCGTTTGCATTGTTCACAACACGGACAGACACATTATTGAATGAGCCGTCGCCGACTGCCTTGAGTTTTACGAGCTGACCGTCAACAGAAACCTCAAGTCCCTGTGTGGCGCGTGAAAGTGTCGCACTCAAAGTTCCGCCGATGTTTGCAAAGCCCACAAGCTCAGCTCCATTGTCGAGAATATAGCGTCTGTTTGCGGCATCGTAAACAGCACCGCCTGCAGTCGTCCAGTAGATTGCCTCCGCATTGTCTACATTGCCGTGTCCGCGGATCACGTTGATGTGTCCGACTACATCAGTGGAATTGTTGACTTTCGCCGTGATTGCCACAATACCGGCCGCAAGACCGGAGATTGACACATCTGCCTCATACACACCGCCGCCCAATGAGCGGATTTCTCCGGCCGGAAGTTTTCTGCCCTGAGCCGTCCATTCAACAGATGTCACAGGCGTGGTGGAATTGATTTTTGCAGTGAGAACGTGCGGGTCGGTTTCAGGTGTTCCGTCGCGGACCAGAAGCACATCCATACCGCTGCGGTAATCCATACCGTCAACAGAACTGAAGCGTCCCTCGATGACTCCGGCGGCTTTTGAAACCTTCTGTTTGACACCGTTGAACTCTATGATGGATTCTCCGGCAGGAAGCGAGTCGTAATCCTTGAATGAGAAGATTGAAGCCGCATCGCCCTGATACACGCAGACGGCATAATAGTCCATGCCCTCTTCGTCACCGTGGAGCCAGTAAGTTGCAGGAGCAGCAGGCTCAACCGACACGCCGCCCGTCAAATCCGCACTCACAGGATTTCCGATTTTTCGCACGAGGACTGCTGTTGAAGCCATCTTTCCCGATGCGTTGGATGCGATGATTTCAAGAATCGACATGCCGTCAACAAAATTGTCTGCGGTGAGATTGATTGAGAAAGCCCCGCGTCTCACATTCACCGGTGTGGCCGATGCAAGAGGTGTGACCGGCAGAGCCTTGGAACTTTTCACGGTGCCGTTTTCATCGTAGGTCACTTCAGCGGCAAGGATGCGGTATTTCACCGTCGGTGTAGACTGGCTTGTGACTGTACCGGAAATGGTCAGATTGTTTTTCACATTGAAGTTGTTGAACACTCCGGTTACGATGCTGTTGTCGTTAATAGAAAGAACAGGTGCAGATTCCTTCGACGGGAAGAAAATCCTGCGGGAAGTGTAGACGGCACCTGAAGACGATGTGACATTAACTGTAAACGGAGATGTGGAAGCCGCGGATGTGACTTTGATTGTATTTCCGTCAGTTGTGACCGACACGCTTCTGATACTGGGCTGAATCCTCACGGAAGATATTTTTCCGCCTACAAAATAACCTGTGACAGAATTGGAAGAATCGGTATTGATTGCTCCGTCAGCGGCAACAGTACTGTCGTCGAAGTAAACCCCGTTTTCACCGTGGATGCGGGTAAGGTCTGTAACATTGAACACAACGCCGTGTGTAGATACACGGTCAAATTTGTCTGTAGCCGTGATTGTGAGTTTTGACACACCCCAGGGAGTTTCATCGGCACCGAATCCTATGCGCACGGGAACAGATGTTGCCCCCGGTTCAAGAGAAACGTCGTTGGAAATGCCGCCGGATGATCCCCATGTCCAGTCGTAATGCACTGACTTGAGACCTGTGGACGAAGTGACATTTACAGAATATTCGCCTCCCTCCTCAGGATTGATGGGCATACCGTTTGCAAACGGAGCATCTTTGTATTTTTCATCGGCGAACTGCGGTGCCACGCCCTTTGAAGAGAACTCCGCCTCGACGGGATCCCCCTTAACGCCGAATTTATCCACTCCGTACACTTTGATTTTGTGGTTTCCGTTTGAAAGAGTTCCCGGAATCGGTGCATAGAAGACACCTGTGGTCTCAATCCTCTGCTCCGGGCCTCCATCAAGACTGTAGTAAACCGCGCTCAAACCGTCATCGTCGGAACCAAGACCGCGCAGGAACAAAGACCCATCCTCGCCGTTGACTTCTCCGACAGGATATTTGATTTCAACAGTAGGTTTGTCTCCGTTCTGGTTCACCCACACAACACCGGACGGTCCCTTTTTGCCCTGACGGTCACTGTTCATAAACGTGCGTGAGAAGGAGACTTTGTTGTCCTTTGAGTCAACGGCCGTGATGATAAAATCGCGGGAAGATGTGACTTCACGGGAATCAAGCTCGACCGCCCAATACGGGTTTCCTGCGGTAAGAGGCAGTTCGCCTGATTTTGAACCCCACTGATAGGAAAGGCTCTTAAGACCAATCGTGTCTTTTGCATAACCTGCAATCGTGAAAAGTCCGTTGACTGTTTCATCGGGAGCGGGAGTGACAATCTTTACTTCAGGAGCCGCGTTATCTATAAAACAAAGGAAGGAAGTGATTCCAATGGAGCCTGTCGAGTCTATCGCCTTGAACCAAACCAGAGTCGGACCGTCACTCATATTTTTTGTGTCAATCGGAAGGGAGAATGACCAAAAACTTGTGGCTCCGAATTCATCAGGTTCTGAGAGCTTCTGCTGCTTGAGTTTGAGAGGTGTGTAGTGGACTCCGCCGTCAATGCTGTATTCGAGAGTCGAAATACCGTTTCCGTCAGAAGTTGTTCCCTCAAGAGTGATTTTTCCGCTTACGAGTGAACCCATGTTAAGATTAGTGATTTTTGTGACAGGGGCATGGCGGTCGAGCTGCCAGGTGACGAACATTGAATGACCTGTCTTAGGTTTCACACGGGACTCGTCGATTTCGCCTTCTTCATTGTAATAAGCGTTGGGGTTGCCGTTATCCACACCGTATGCCTCGATTGTGTGGGTACCTTCAGCAAGACCGTTCGTATCGAGGTAATAAGACCAGAAATCAGTGCCGTTCGCCAAAACGGGATTTTCCTTGTCACCGTCAAGAATCAGGTACACTGCCTCAACCTTATCATCATCAAAACAGGTTCCCACTATATTAAGGTTTCCCGGAACACGCATTCCATGGGTCGGGTTCGTCACGTTGATTACGGGGAGATCCGATTCCTCGTCAAGCCAGATGTTGAAGGGACCTGCGAGTCCCTCGTTTCCGGCAAGGTCTTTTGCGGAAGCGTACACATTGTATTTTCCAGAACGGCGGGTAACATCAAAGGTTTCCGACCAGCTTTCCTCGGGACCTACGGAACGTTCCGTAACATCCTTTTTGCCCCCTGCGAACGCAACAAACGATATACTCAGTAAAACAAGCAATAAAACAAGTCTTTTTCTGTCCATAGCAACTTCCTTCCAAAACTGCAATTCTCATTCAGGAAAGGCAGACCTTCCCGTCCATCCGACTTTTTTATTTGTTCAGGGCATCTCGAAAAACCGAAGTATTCCGGAGCCTCCCTATATTTCAATACAAATCCCTCTATTCAAAACAGACAGGGATTACCGTCTGTATTATCGGAGGAATTTTTGATTTTCTTGAATTACTATTTTAATCTTAACCACGAAGCCAACAAAATGGTTACATGGGCGCCACAGGGCTTTTTTCTATGAATGGTCTTTTACCGCAATCCGGCCAAGGACTTTACCGATGCTGTCGTGTATGACCAGATCCGCAATGCCGTCGTTCGCGGTAGCATCCCGGTTTATGAGAACCAGATGTCCGCCACGGAATGCACGTATAAATCCTGCTGCGGGGTAAACCGTGAGCGATGTACCTCCAATAATCAGCATATCAGCCTGCTCCAAAGCCGAAAGAGTCTTTGCTATAACCTCCTCATCCAGACTCTCGCCGTACAGCACCACGTCAGGCTTTATGATGCCGCCGCATTTTTCACACCTTGCAATGCCATCGTCGTCTTTGTGAGACATGACATAGGCACCGTCGTAAAAAGCACCGCAGGAAACACAGTGGTTCCGCATCACGCTTCCGTGAAGTTCCAGCACATTTCTGCTTCCTGCCGCCTGATGCAGACCGTCGATATTCTGCGTAATCACAGCCTTCAGTTTTCCAACGGCCTCAAGCTCCGCAAGTTTTTTGTGAGCCGTGTTCGGTTCAATTCCGGAAACAAGAATCTTTTCCCGGTAAAAGCGGTAGAACTCGCGTGGATTATTTCGGAAAAATCCTGCGCTTAAAATCTCCTCAGGCGGATAATCCCATTTCTGATGGTATAATCCGTCTACACTGCGGAAATCAGGAATACCGCTTTCCGTGGATACACCTGCTCCGCCAAAAAACACAATACTGCTGCTGGAGTCTATCATCTCCTGCAGTCTTTGTATCTGCTCATCGCCAGCCAAGTGCAGCCTCCTTGAAAACGAATTTCTCCAATTTGTCCACCTTCTATAATATAACACTTTTTATGATTTTGGAATACTAGGCTTTACTTTTTTTCCTTTTTTTTCGGGATACCGTTTGTTTTTACAACTTTCTTCTATAATATAGTCTCTTTTTTGTTATACACGGGCCCTCTCTTCGGAAATACCAGGACATATCCACAGAATCTGTTTTATTCGTGCGGAGGGTTCAATACCCCGACGCTCTGCGTCGAAATAAAGGGTATTGAACCCGACTGCAATACCTTATGAGAACACCATACCTCGACGCTCTGCGTCGAGTGTTGGTGATTCCACAAGTTTTCCACAGGGAATTTTTGATTTTTCCACAAGTTGATAAAAAAAAATTCTTAATTTCAAATTTTATGTAGACTTAGGGGGAATTCTTTTTTCAGCTTTTCATTTTATTATATTACATAAAGTTACATCATTTATTGAAACAATATTTAAGAAAAAGGGGCTTGACACGGAATTTTTTTCACAGAATTTTTCAAAAACACGCAGCTTATCCACATCTTCCGCACAGAAACCCACAAGTTTTCCACAGGGATGGAATTCCGGCGGGAATCTGCAATGACCGGGGATTTCCGTGGGCAAAGAGACTTCCCTGAAACAGAGTCTCATCTTTCGAAGGCTTCATTTCCGGCATTTACGAGGCTTTCTCCGTTTCGATTGAAAACATTTTAAAGCGGTGTGTTTTTTTGAGAATTTATTTGCTTTTTGCAATTTTTGCAATTATAATGATGTGTATGGAATCAATTCAAAATATAGTAGAATATTATGACGAGTTGTATCCGGTTTCGGACGCTCAAAAAAAGTTTTTCACATCTCTTACCACAGCCTATCCTGTTCCTGTGAAATTCCTGCGTCTTGGATGCGGTTCAGGACTTTTCGAACATCTGCTTGCACGCGAGGGGAATGATGTGACCGGCATTGAGGCACGCACGGAGCTTTTGCGCTCTGCAAATTTGAGACGGCGGAATCAGCTTATGGCCATCAGGTTTTTCCAGATGTCCACACTTGATATGACGCGGTTTCTGGGAGCCGGTTTTTACAATGTGATTTATTCCCTCAACAGCAGGATTGTTTTTGTGCGCGATAAAACCCTGATGCGGAAATTTTTCTTTGACTGCAGGAAACTTCTTACGACCGACGGAACCCTGGTGCTTCAACTGCTGAATTTTTCCATTTTCAAAGACCACAAGATGCAGCTTCCGACACGGAAGAGCGTCAGATCCGCACTTTTCACCGAAATTTCATCACAGTCCGACGGAATCTGGGTTTTGAATCAGGAAGTGGAGACAGGAAACGGAAAGATGCTGCCTGTTTTGGAGGACGAAAAGATTTATCCGCTTGTCCCGGATGAAATCAAGGAATTTGCCAAAGAGGCAGGTTTCCAGAAGATTGAGCTTTTTTCCGATTACAACAGGTCTCCATTTACAGGAAAGGAAGAATCTTTGATTGCTCTTGTCTCCTGACGAAAAGAATCAACATTCCACTGGCAAGACCGGGAAAATCTGTCTGACTGCGCTGTATGCACGAAATCCCCGTCTGCCCTATGGGAACCTCTAAAAATGCGATGTTTTAAAGTCCGTAATTTCGGACTTTAAAACTCGACGGCAACCTCAATTAGTAGTTTTTCGAGGTTGCCCTATCTTATTTCCCAGCGGCTGCCCTTGCGGAAGAAACGGTTGGCATTCACTTCAAGAAGTCTTCCGTCTTCACCGCTGATTTTTACCATGGATGTAATGGGGTTCACTTCGGTGACGCGGAAATTGGTGCCGTCATACTGCAGGCGGATTCCTTCGTTCGGGAGTTTCTTGCGGGCTTCGGCGTACCAGTCATATTCATAGCTCAAACAGCACAGAAGCCTTCCGCACTGTCCGCTGATTTTCATGGAATTAAGGCTCAGATTCTGCTCCTTTGCCATGCGTATGCTCACAGGCCGGAGTTTGTCGCTCACCTGATGGCAGCAGTAAGGCCTTCCGCAGACACCCAGTCCACCCGTTATGCGGCTTTCGTCTCTCACACCAATCTGGCGGAGTTCGATGCGCATTTTGAAGACGGAAACCAAATCTTTTACCAGTTCCCTGAAATCCACACGGCTGTCGCTTGAGAAAAAGAACAATGCTTTCGGCTCACCCACCAGAAAATGCACGGTTATGAGTTTCATTTCCAGATGATGATACGCCACTTTTTCCCGGAACACTGTGAAGGCCTGTTTTTCTTTTTCCACCAATTCACGGAGTTTTTCCTCGTCCTTTTCATCGGCAATGCGGGTCACTTTCACAACATCGGAAGGTTTTATCCCCACCGGATGCTCCGCCTTCCCCAAAACCAGTGCCAGGTCGTCGCCATAGCGGGTCGGGACAATCACTTTCTGCCCCGGATTGAGTTTTCCGCTGTCGGGTCCGATGGCATAGACACCTTCCGAAGAATATTCCAGCTTCAGTTTGTAGAGGTTTTCCGGGAACACAAAATTCTTTGAATAGGAGGAATCGGAAGATTCTGAATCCTCCAGTGCGGAAATATCCTCTTGATCAAAATCTATATCCTGCTCAAAAATATCTGACATTGCGAAACTCCCTATGAAATCAAGTCTACCAATAAACCTTTAATCTCTTCGATTTTGGCCAGCATCATCAGCGTGTCACTGTGACTGTGAAGCATCCATTGCGCCATTTCATCAAGTTTTTTGTTGATTACTACCACCTGTATCTGCGGATTCTTTCTTCTTGTGCGCCTCGCATGCTGTTCGACCCTGAAATTCGTCTTGACGATGTACCGCATAAACTGTCCCACTTTCTTGCGGTAGTCGGCAAATTGTTCCGGCATCTGGCAGTTCTTCAGTTTGTCCGCGGCAATATCCGCAGCATCCTTCAGGAATACCACGGCCTCTTCAGTGCTCATCCCCGCTATTTCGGGTGGAAGTCCTTCTTCTTCAAGGCGGTGTTCAGCCTGTGAGCGCTCAAATGCAGACGCAAACAGTGATTTTTTTGTTTTTTCGGTCTTGGCTTTTTTCTGAGCCTCCTTTGCGGCGGCCTGGGAAGCAGCCTGGGAAGCGGCAAAATAAAGCCCCGGATTTAAAGCGTCAACGCCTTCCATCTAGTACCCTCGGTTGTCCGAATCAGCACCAGCCCGGTTTTCTTCCGATGCTCCCGAAAAAACGTTGTCTCCAAGCGAAATGTGTATGTTCTTTAATATTGATTTTGATGCAATGGCCTTTGTGTCGCGCCAAGAGTTTTCCGCATCGTTATATGCACTCTCATCGACAAGCGAAATGCAGTGTCCGTGTATAACGACGTTTTCCTCCGCCTGAAGCCGGTGTGTCTGTATGTCGCCGATTACTGCACTTGAAGAAAGAAGATGCACCCAGTCAGGGGCTACTATGTTTCCTTTCACAACTCCGCTTACGGTGATTGATTTCGCGGTGATGTTGCCGTTTACCCTTGCCTGTTCACCGACAATCACGTTGCCTGAAGTTTCAAGGTTGCCGTCCAAATCTCCGTCAATCCGCATAAAACCATTGATTTTCATGTCGCCGCGGATTGAGGAGCCTTTTCCAATTATACTGTTGATTGAGCCGTCGTCGTTAAATAAAGCCATTATTTGATGTTTATGTATTTCGCGGGATCAACAACGTCTGAACCGATGTGGATTTCATAGTGCAGGTGAGGTCCCGTGGAAATACCAGTGTTTCCGATGGTACCTATCGTCTGACGCTGGGAAACCTGATCGCCCTTCTGCACGCGGACTGTGTTCAAGTGCGCATAACGTGTATAGATTCCGTGCTTGTGCTTAATGATGATGTAATTACCGAAGCTATCATCAAAACCGACTGTAACCACCTGTCCGTTTGCGGTTGCCACGACACTGTCTCCGCTGCGGTAGGTGCTGAAGTCTATGCCGCGGTGGATGTACCAGCGTCCTGTGAGCGGGTGGATGTTCTGTCCGAACGCCATGGAAATGTGGCCGATTCCGTTTTTCACGGGCCAGATGTTGGGGATGTCGGTGAAGAGTTCACCCTGGCTTTCAAGCATTTTTCCAATCTGCTCCACCGGCTGCACTGCGTTTTCCAAGTATGATGTAAGCTGCTTGATGTCGGCCGTCTCGCGGAGAGTGCCCGATGCAATTTCCTTCGTATTGAAAAGGGATGCCAGATCGCTGTTGCTGTTTGTTGAACGGGTCACAGTCTCGCTCTGGGTGATTCCCAAAAGTGAAAGCGACTGACTTAAAGAATCCTGAAAACGTTTTGCCGTCTGAAGAAGTGAGTTGTTTTCATCGCGGAGTTCATCAAGACTTGCGAGAGTCTCACGGTTTTCTTCGCGGAGACGGCTGATTTCCGCTCCCGTGCTTGCTGAATGACGTGTGAACGGAATAAAGGAAACCATAACGCCGAGGACAATCACGAATCCCATGATTACGGCGAAAACATTTGTCTGCACGTTGACAACTTTGCCGTTTGAATGGGGCACGACCATCAGAGTGAGTTTCTGATCGAAAATGTGGAAAAACGAGAGCAACCCCCGGCCGATTTTTTTGAACAGGCCGCCGATTCCACCTGCCATTCGTGAAACTACATTTTTTTCAAGCTTTTTATATCTTCGTGTACGTGCCACGTGAAACTCCTCAATCCACCATTCAACTCAGTATATCACAGCAGGGCCGTGAATGTCAAATAAAAACCCGTTTTGCAATGGATTTTTTGGAGATTGCGGGCCGATTTTTTGCACCGGAACCCCCTGAAATCACACTTAAAAAAAATACCTCTGAAAACCGCCTCAGGACGATCTGCAGAAAATAAATTTGACTTCCATCCATTCCTGTGTTATTCTTATCGGTAGTAACTGATTTATAAATGAGGATTTCCGGAAGCTCCTGATTCCAAAAGTTCTCTACGCATCCCAGGAAACCGTTGTTTCTTGGATTTTTCACATTTTTTAAGGAAGAAGCCATGCAATTTTTTGATACTCACGCCCACATAGGGTTGATTTACGAGGACCCTATTGAACAGTTTCGTGTTATTCTCAAAGCAAAAGCCGCAGGTGTCACACGTATTATAAGCATAAACAACGGCCTTCACGATTTTAAGAAAGAATACAGTTTCCTCAAGTCCCAGAAAGGGATTTATCATGCGGTCGGAGTGGGCCCGTCCGAAACGGCGAATCCAGGAACTGACTGGATTTCTACTATAGAAGAGAGTGTTTCCCTGCCGAACGTGGTGGCAATCGGCGAGACAGGCCTGGACTACGAGAAGAAATTCGGTGACAAGCACAGCCAGATTGAGCTTTTCATCACACAGCTGGAATTGGCCCAGAAGCACAATCTTCCCGTAATCATCCACAACAGAAAAGCCGGGAGCGACATCTTCGAGATTCTGAAGGAACGTCTTCCCGACAGGGGTGCCGTTTTCCACTGCTACAGCGAGGATGCCGAATACGCGAAGAAATGCCTTGACGCCGGAATGAACGTGTATTTCTCATTCGCAGGAAACCTCACTTACCGCAACGCGCGCAATCTGCACGAGACTGTCATGAACGTCCCGGTGGACCGCATCCTGATTGAAACCGAAAGTCCCTTTATGATTCCCGCCGAATACCGCGAGAAAAAGAGGACCATGCCCGCATATCTGGTTTCCACGGCAAGATTCCTGGCTGAAATGCTTGATATGGATCTTGAGAAACTGAGTGCCCAGCTCTGGACGAACAGCTGCAGGTTCTTCAATCTCCCGGAGTAGTATTTAACCAGACTTAAAATGAAATTATATCATCCAGTAAAAATAGGAAATCTCGAATTGAACGGAAACCTGTTTCTTGCCCCCATTGCAGGGTACAGCGACAGGGCCTTCCGCTCTTTATGCGTTGAGCAGGGGGCATCATTCTGCACCACAGAAATGGTTTCAGCCGAGGCTCTGACCCGCGGTTCAGGAAAAACAGAGGAACTGATGGCCCGTGCCCCGAACGAAAAAGCCTATTCCGTGCAGATTTTCGGCGGCAACGCGGACGTGATGTTCAGGGGAGCAAAACTGGTGCTTGAAAAAACAGACTGCGAGTGCATCGACATAAACGGCGGATGTCCAGTCCCAAAAATCGTGAAGTCAGGGGCAGGAAGCATGCTCACGAAGGAACCCGACAGACTCTACGCCATAGTGAAATCCGTAAAGGAAGCGTCGCAGGAATATGCCAAGGAGCACCCGGAACGCGGAAATGTGCCCGTAACGGTGAAAATACGCAGCGGCTGGGATTCGGAGCATCTCACATGGAAGGAATGTACCGAAGCGGCTCTGTCGGCGGGGGCGGACGCACTCACGATACACGCGCGCACAAGGGCCCAGGGATACGCCGGCTCGGCAGACTGGAACATACAGCGGAAGATTGTGGAGCTTGTGGCGGGAAAAATCCCCGTGTTCGGGTCAGGAGACGCACACAGCCCGGAAACCGCGAAAAAAATGCTCGAGGAAACCGGTGTGGACGGCGTCATGTTTGCCAGAGGAGCCATGGGAGACCCGTTTTTGTTCAGACGGACCATACAATTTCTAACGGAAGGCATTTATTCTGCCGAAACAATAAGCGAAAGAGTCTCTGCCGGATTCAGGGAACTGGAACTCAACATACAGGACAAGGGTGAAAAAACGGCCTGTATGCAGATGCGGAAAAAATTCTGCGCCTACAGCTCCGGGATTCAAGGCGGAGGAAGACTCAGGCAGCAGGTTGTCCAGGCAAATACAGCACAAGATTACCGTGACATTTTCGCACCGTACCTGAATGCTCCTTCAATCAGCCGGAATTGAAGAGGTGCTCTTGAGTAATTTAGCGGCAAGGGATAAAATAGAGTATGTCATTTTTTCAAAGTATTACGGAATTTTTCCAATCAATTTTCATGGCTTCATCGCCCGAAATAAAGCAGAAACAGGCGCTCCGTAAAATCGAGGCCGACTTCAAGGGACAGACCCCCGCAATCTACAAGGACGGAGCGGTTCTTGAGTCTTTTGCGGAAGCCCTCAGAATGATGTTCGAGCAGACAAAGCCGATTATGGAAATTCTCTCCGATACAATCTGCAGCACCGATTTGGAGCGCAACCACAGATTCACGGAACAATTGCTTCTCACAGGCTTTCCCCCGGACGTGCAGGAGATTCTGGAATCACTTTCATACGAAAAGCGCAAGGAAGGAGCCAGAGAATCGGAATCAATAAGCAGGTTCTTCGAATCGGAGCACCGCCAGCTTGAAAAAGCCATAAAATATCTCAACACACCGGAATTTGCCCGCATAGACGCAGTGCTAGACCGCATCAAACAGCTTTACGACATCTGTAAATACCAGTACATGACCGTGCTCAGGATTTTCGACTCAAATTACTCCGTGGGAGGAGTGCCCCATTTCCAGCCGGTTCCCACCGAACTTCTGGAGTCCTCGCTTGAAGAACTCTATTACGTGACAGTCGGCATGACCCTCACAAAGTCAACCTGCAACGCGATTATGGCTTTGTACAGGCTCTACAACCCCGCGAAATTCACCGACGAGACAAAGGAAAAGACGCTTTCCACGCTCAAGAAGATTCAGGCCCTTCTGCATCAGGTCTTCACGGAAGAGAATCTCAAGAACCTGATCCGTCTTTCAAAAAAAGATCCAGAATACACGCCGAAGAAGGCCATCTATCAGGAAGAGTCCAGACGCAAATACGGAGAATACCTTGAAAACCGCTTCCAGATTGACGGAGCCCGCCTGAAGGGAGAACTGCAGGACGAGACAATCAGCAACGAACTGAACCAGTTGTTCAACGACGCCACCCTCGTCCCCGTGCTCGGATACAACTTCGATTTGAACGCGCAGCTCATCCAAAGCACCCCGGTGGCATTCATGTACGTGATGCCCATGCAGATTCTCAAGAACTTCCTGAAGCTCTATTACGAACCCCACGTAAAGCCGCTTCTGAACGACATCGTTATCGAGGGATATTTCTCCAACCCTGCCTACAAAAGCGAATTTTCTTCCTATGTATATGCACTGAACGAGTCAATCGACCGCATAACGGGATTCGAAGAGAAATTCCACCGCAACGGCGACTTTGACGAAGCGCAAATCACAAGCCTTATCCGCGACAGCCACAAGGACAATGTTTTCGTGGGCCGCCTGAAGGAACTTGTGGACAACATCAACAAAACCGCAAAAGACACAATCCAGACGGAAGTGAACAATGTGTTCCACGTCTACAAAATCGCCGGGGAGATTCTGGTGGAATCCAAAAAGTCCAGCTCGGACTCAATCGGAAACCTCAAAGTGCTTATGCTTTCCTCCCGCAACCGCGACAACTCGGAGACGCTGGAAAAACAGTACAGTTTATGGAAAGTTTTCCTTGAAATAATGAAGAATTATGTTATCATTAGTAATGTCGAGAAGAAATAGGAAGGGTTAGATGAAAAAACGCTCACCCGCGAAACATACAGATAAAGAAATCTCATCAGAACAGGTGAAGACTCCTGAGGAATACGAGAAACAAATCTATGACCTGCAGCAGCTGCTCGAAATCTCCCGTTCCCTGTGCACCACTCTTGAGCTTCATTCACTTATCGAATCGATCCTCTACATCACTATGGCACAGATGCGCGTTCTGGGAGCCGGAATTTTCATTATGAACGCCGTTGACAGCCGCGAATTCAAACTCGGCAACAACTACAGCGGCTTAGAGCCCGACGCTTCAATCGACTACACAATCTCCATTGACTCAAAGCTGGTGGAAAACATCGGCACTCAGGGCAAAGTCTGCACTCTGCAGGAACTCAGGGAAGTCATCCCGGAAAACAGGGAGCTGAAAATCATAGAATCCCTGCACCCCACGCTGATTGTCCCCCTCATCCTGAAAAACCACATGAACGGAATCCTTCTTCTGGGGGAACGCATCTCCACCGGAGAAGACGACACAAGGTACACCGACTACGAGAAACAGGAGATTTACACAATCGCCTCGCTGGCCGCCATTGCCGTGAACAACGCATCGCTTGTGGAGCTTTCATCCACGGATATGATGACCCACCTGAAGCTGAAGTATTACTTCTTCAACATCCTCACCGACAAACTCGACAACGCCTTCTTCGCCGGTCAGAATCTCAGCGTGATGATGTTCGACATCGACTTTTTCAAGAAATTCAACGACACATACGGACACGCCTGCGGAGACTACGTGCTTCAGGAAGTGGCCCGGATCATAAAAAAGAGCATCAGATCGGTTGACATGGCCTCTCGTTACGGCGGAGAGGAATTCACGGTCCTGCTCAATAAAACCTGCAAAAAAAATGCACTTGCCGTTGCGGAGAGAATAAGAAAAAACATTGCAAACCACGATTTCTTCTATCAGAATCAGCATATGAAGGTGACCATTTCCGGAGGAGTTTCCGTGTTCGACATTGAGACGAATCCCGTTGCATCTGCAAAGCTCCTTGTAGACCAGGCTGACCAGGCTATGTACGTGTCAAAGAGGAACGGGCGCAACTGCATCACATACGCCGATCCTGCACTTTTGGAATCCATGGAGCAATCGAAGCGAGAGCGTTAGTACATGAACATAATCCGCAGGCCTTTCCGTTACAGCTACAACAATGCAACGTTAATCATCATTCTTGTAAACATCGGTGTATTCCTCGCCACGACATTCATGCCGGGGCTGTCGTCCGTCCTGGGGCTGAGTCTCTTCGGCACAATCGAGAGGCACTACTGGTGGCAGCCTTTCACGTATATGTTCGTGCACGGAAGTTTTTTTCACATCTTTTTTAATATGATGGGACTATTCTTCTTCGGCATTCCTACCGAAAAGACTATAGGGACGAAGGAATTCCTTCTTATGTATCTGCTTTGCGGTACTCTGATAGGCCTTCTTTCGCTGGGGATTTTCACACTTGCCGTATCGCTCACGAGAAACATAGTCTATGCCTATGTGACGTTGGTGGGTGCAAGCGGTTCCATCTATTCGCTTCTGATGGTTTACGCCGTGCTCTTCCCCAAAAGTAAAATCTACGTATGGGGCATCCTGCCGGTTCAGGCCCCGTTACTAATCGTGATTTACTTTGTTATTGAATTCGGAAGCCAGTTCACCTCCCGCTCGGGAGTCGCACATTACGCACATCTCCTGGGACTGGTGCTTGCCTGGCTTTATATGCTTGTAAGGATGGGAGTAAATCCTATAAAGGTATGGAAAGAAGCCTACAGACGCTGAAAAGACACATTTCCTCTTTTGTTCTGGCATTATGCGCCTTACTGGGGACTTTTTCCATCAGGGCAGATGCACAGGAGCCGTCGCAGAAAGACAGAATCCGCATACAGATTTGGTCGGAGCTGGATCCTTTCCCGGGAAAATTCGACGGTTCAGACTCAGAAACCCGGACCGCAGCGGCTCCCACAATCACGGAAGACGGACGCGACATCACCATCTATAGATTCGCAATCGACCGTGCAAAGGAAATAGCCCCGTTTTTGATTGGAGGAATGCTCGACGGATGGACTTTCGACTACGTGCCCTACGACAAAACCCGGCGTGTTGACGAATACTTCGAATTCGGCGAAATCAGACCGTTCGACAGCAGCGTGAACACCATTGCATACAGGGAACCCCAGCCGGTTGACGACAGACTTCTCTGCTGGGTGGAGTGTGACCGTACCCCTGCACAGGAACTTTCCTACGAACGCTGGGCATCAATCACACATCCGAAAGTGAGGGGGCATGGATCCGCACCCGTGGAAAACGGATTCGAGGCCATTCAGGAGGCCTGTTCTGAAGCGTTGAAAAATGCAGTGAGGGAATACTGGCGCACCCAGACCAAAAACAAGCCGAAAGAAATATTGGGACGGGTGTTACTTATTCAAAACCCACGCATTTATATAAGTGAAGGTCGATACATTGTTGACCTTGATTTTTTTCTAGAAACTGATAAAATAGTAACATACCGTTACTATTGAAAACCTTCAGGAGGAGAAACATGAAAAAGATACTCTCATTCTTAGCAGCAGCTCTGTTGTCAGTTGGAATTGCCGCAGCACAGGTCTCCGCATCAGACCCAAAGGAAGCCGCAAATCCCCAGGTAGACACATCCACACAGGTGCGTCAGATTGAAGACAAGTACGAATCGTTCCATCCCAGTGCCTCAAAAGTGGAGATTGAGCTGGAGTACACACCTCTTACCGGTGAAGTCATTGTATACTACACCTGCATGGGCGCAAGCTATGACCAGGGAGAAGCAATGAACACCATTGATGCTGTTCTCGAAGATTTCGCCATCGAGAATCAGTTCACCAAAAAGCCCACCATCGTTAAAAAGGACCGCACACGTTGGTACAAGGACGGCCGTGACATCCGCATGGTAAACTACAGAAGATGGGCGCGCTATGACGTCCGCTAAACTTTACCAAGGCTGGTACATTCAAATTGACAGATATTAAAACCCTTATTAAAAATCTGCACCCTCTTGAAGTGAAGGTGCTTCTGAATTACGGAAAAGATGACGAGCTGACATCAGGACGCCTGCAGAATGAGCTTGGCTACAAAGAAGGCCACGCAAATCAGGCGTTCAGTTGGCTTATGGGCAAGGAGCTGCTGAAAGAAACATCACGTACTCCCCATACATATTATGAACTCACAGACTTTGGCCGTTCTGTCGCAGATTCAGGCACGGCTGAAGGTCGTATTGTCGAGTTCCTAAAGAAAGACGGTCCTCACAATATGCAGGAAATCGCCGCAGCCCTTGGTCTTGAAGGAAAAGACGTGGGATCTGCATTCGGAGGCCTCAAAAAGGAAGGCATCCTGAAGATGAACGGGGAAGGAAAAGCCGAATACACCGGTGCGCCTCTCCCCTCCCGCATCGCAATCACCGAAAGCCTCATCAAAAAAGCACTGGCGAAACCGGGCTGCATGCTTGAATCAACGGAACTCACCGCAGAAGAAGCAGAGGCAATGGGAGGACTCACCAAAAAGCGCGGAGTAAGCGAAACACCGTTCAAGACAATCGAGCGTGAAACCGTCACATTCCGCCTCACAGGTGATTATGCTCATGTTGCCGACGAGCTCAAGGCAGCAGGAATCACCGGAAACGAAATCGGCGAACTCACGCCTGCCATGCTTGCAAGCGGTGACTGGAAAAAAGGCACATTCCGTGGATACAACATCAGTATTCCTCCGGCACGCATCATTCCGGGACGCACCAATCCTTACGTACAGTTCCTTGAAAGCGTGAAGGACAAACTCTGCGCACTGGGATTCCAGGAATTTGACGGACCTCTCGTGGAAACCGAATTCTGGAACGGAGACGCCCTCTTTATGCCGCAGTTCCATGCCGCACGCGACATACATGACGTTTACCGCATCAAGAATCCCACACACGCAAACTTTATAGAAGAACCCTATCTGACAAACGTGGCCAACGTGCACAAAAACGGAGGCAACACCGGCAGCCGCGGATGGAACTACGAATTCGACAACGAATTCACACGCCGTCTTATTATGCGCAGCCAGGGCACAGTATTGAGTGCACACCAGCTCCACAAGGCAGAGATTCCCGGAAAGTATTTCGGAATCGCACGCTGCTTCAGATATGACAAAGTCGACGCAACGCATTTGAGCGACTTTTATCAGACCGAAGGCATTGTGCTTGGTGAAAACGTAAACCTCCGCACTCTCCTCGGATTCCTGAGGATGTTCGCAGTGGAAATAGCAGGAGCCACCGAAGTAAAGTACGTTCCCGGATACTTCCCGTTCACGGAGCCTTCAATCGAAGTCCACATAAAACACCCGAAGCTGGGATGGTTCGAGCTGGGTGGATCCGGAATCTTCAGACCGGAAGTCACAAAGGCAATGGGAGTTGACGTTCCCGTAGCGGCATGGGGCATCGGAATCGACCGTATGGCTCTCATGGCACTTGGCCTGAATGATTTGCGCGAACTTTTCTGCGAGGACATCGAACGGGTGCGTCTCAGAAAAGCGAAATTCTAATCCGGCACTTTTCATAAAACAAAACTTAATTAAAGCAGCAATTTGACCGTGGGATTTTCCTGCGGTCATTTTTTTTTAAGTAAAGTGTTACAAATTCTGTGGTTTTTTTTTCGATGAAGTCACGTAATAATAGTTACAAATCAATCAAGGAGAAGACTGTGCCTGCCATCGAAACCCAAATGACAAAAAAAGAGCTGGTGAATAAAATAGTTTACATTGCTCTGCGAGTTCTGATTGTACTGTACGTAGTCCTGTTGTTTCTCCCCGGAATCAACCCGGCCAGAATCACTTCAAAAATCAACAGAAACCTTTCACTTTTCACATCGGGATTTTTCTACAAGAGCCTGACCGATGGACTTGGACGCTCAATGCAAAAAGGATGGATTCCCACATCCACAATACGGCTCACATTCATCGCAAGCATGATTTGCTGCCTCGGAGCACTTTGCGCAGGAGCCGGCGGATGCCTTTCAGTGGGCAACAACAAACTCAAGCGCATCGGTAATTTTCTTACCTTCGGCGGCGGACTTGTCGGAGCGGTAAGCATCTTCGGAATCCGTATGGCACAGAATCAGCTTCAGGCACTTGTGGACGCCAATCCAGACTGGGCAGACAAAACATCGGTTTTGAATCCTTTCGGAATCACATTCTTTATGACGCTTGCCTCGGCGGTTGCCCTTCTTTCCATAGTCACCTTCGCCACAACACCCGCACCCGCAAAAGATGAAAAGGCACACATTGAACCGAAGTTCCAACTCTTCCTGATGTTCCTTCCGTTCGCAGTTCTTCTTTTCGTTTTCGCCTACCTGCCTTTGTGGGGCTGGAGATACGCATTCTTCGACTACAGCGCCGGTGGAACCCTCAGCATGGACAAATTCAGAGGACTCTACTGGTTCACCTATCTTTTCAAAAATGCCGCGACAGCAAAGCACATAGGTCGGGTCATGCTCAACACACTCGCCATGTCGGGAATCGGAATTGCATTCAGCTGGCTTCCGATGGTCTTCGCAATCTTCCTTTCCGAAGTAAAAAATCCCCACGTGAAGCGCATAGTTCAGACCTGCACCACGGTCCCAAACTTTATTTCATGGGTTCTCGTGTACGCAGTCGCCTTTGCAATCTTCAGTTCGGACGGATTTGTTTCAAGTCTTATGATGCAGCAGGGCATCTGGGACAAGGGAAAGAACATGCTCATGAGCGGAGAACACACCTGGCTCAAGATGTGGGCGTGGGGCACTTGGAAGGGACTCGGATGGAGCGCAATCATCTATCTTTCAGCAATCAGCGGAATCGACCAGCAGTTGTACGAAGCCGCCACTGTGGACGGTGCGGGACGCTTCCAGAAGATGTGGCACATCACCCTTCCCGAACTCATCCCCACCTACTGCGTGCTTCTCACACTCTCAATCGCCGGCATACTGAGCAACGGCATGGAACAGTATCTTGTTTTCGAAAATCCACAGAACACAGCCGCAATCGAAGTGCTTGACCTGTACGTTTACAAAATCGGTATCAACGGAGGACTCATTCCTCTTTCAACCGTGGTCGGAATGCTCAAATCAATCATAAGTGTTGTGCTGCTTTTCCTTGCGAACAACATCTCAAAACTCGTGCGCGGACAGAGCGTAGTGTGATAAAGGAGAAACTGATATGCAGACAAATATTCATAGAAAATCATACATGAAACCGGGCGATGTGATATTCAACACGCTGAACTACTCGTTCTTCATCATCTTCACGCTGCT